>CAIXXC010000043.1 GCA_903923205.1 uncultured Rhodospirillales bacterium
CCGGGGAGATCAGGGCTGTCAGCCAGACGGATGCCAGGCTGAAAGAGGCCGGCAAACTTGGATTCGGCCGGGCTGTGACACCCGCACGACGAGGGCGGGTCGCGACACCGGCGGCAGGGTTGCCAGTGACGGAGTTCAGCCATTTGCAAGAACTGGTCGATATGTTCGGTCCCGCTGAGGCGGCCACCGAAGGAAGGAGCCGATGAATACTCTTGACCTGATTGTCGTCGGCGTGATCGCGGCCTCCGCGCTCTTGGCATTTTTCCGCGGTTTCGTTCGAGAAGTGCTGGCCATCGGCGCATGGGTAGGCGCCATCGCCGTCGCCTATTATTTCAATACTCCCACGCGTGGCTTTTTCCGAAACCTGATCAGCGCAAGCTGGGTCGCCGATATCGTCGGGCCGATCGTGTTGTTCATTACGGCGCTGATCGTCTTTTCGTTGATCACGGGCTTCCTGACCTCGCATATCCGCAATTCACAGCTGAGCGCAGTAGATCGGGCACTCGGACTCGGGTTCGGCGCGGCGCGCGGCGCGCTTGTCGTCTGCCTGGCTTATATCGGGCTCAACTACTTCATTGCCCCGGAAAACCGCCCGCCCTGGATCGCACAGGCAAAGATGTTGCCGCTGCTCGACGCTGGCGCTCAGGAACTCACGATGCTGGTGCCGCCGGACATGGTGAAGAAGAGTGGCAAGACCGCCCAGGACATGCTGGAGAAGGCGCAACAGGCGCAGAAGGCCAGCGAGGACCTTCGGGCACTAACGGCACCACCGGACGACTCCCGACCGAACGGGACGCAGCCAGCCGACAAAGCGGCGCCGAACATTCAGCGTCAGCAGTCGACCGGGCAACCGGCGGCGCCAACGGCCTATTCAAGCAAGATGAGCGACCAGATGGATCAAGCTGTGCAGCAGGCGATCCAGGGCAAACAATGATGACACGGCACCGGAAAGACATTCTCTCAGGAAGGGTACTCAATGGCTGACCATGACGAGATGTTGACGACCAATCCCTTCGACGACGATCATTTCCACGAGGAGTGCGCCGTCTTCGGTATTTTTGGCCATACCGAGGCCGCCGCAGTGACGGCGCTGGGGCTCCACGCGATGCAGCATCGGGGACAGGAGGCCTCAGGCATCGTTAGCTTTGATCGCGACCAGTTCCACGACCACCGGGCACTTGGGCAGGTTGGCACGATCTTCAGCTCGAAAGATGTTATCAGCCGGCTGAAGGGCACAGCGGCGATTGGCCATAACCGCTACGCCACCACGGGCGAGGTGGCGCTCCGCAATGTCCAGCCGCTTTACGGCGATTTCGAGTTTGGCGGCCTGGCAATCTGCCACAACGGCAACCTGACAAATTCCTTTCAGTTGCGTAGCCAGTTGGTGCGCCGGGGCAGCCTGTTCCAGTCGACCAGCGATACCGAGGTCATCATCCACCTGCTGGCAACCAGCCTGCGTCGCACCGTTGTCGAACGAATGATCGATGCGCTGCGTCAGGTAGAAGGCGCGTATTCACTGGCGGCGCTGTCAAAGGACGGGCTCATCGGTGTTCGTGATCCGCTCGGTGTTCGCCCGTTATCAATTGGCAGGCTGGGGGATTCCTGGATACTGGCGTCTGAGACAGTCGCTTTCGATATTATCGGCGCCGACTTCGTGCGCGACGTCGATCCGGGTGAGATGGTGATCATCAACGAGGCCGGCCTTCAGAGCATTCGCCCCTTTGGCCTGAAGCGGCCTGCGCGCTTCTGCGTGTTCGAGCATATCTATTTCGCTCGCCCTGACAGTGTCCTCGACGGTCGCAGCGTCTATGAAGTCCGCAAGAGGATTGGTCGCGAACTTGCCAAGGAAAGCCCGATCGAAGCCGATACCGTTATTCCAGTGCCGGATTCCGGCGTCCCCGCAGCCCTTGGCTATTCTGTCGAAAGCGGGCTGCCATTCGAGCTGGGTATCGTCCGCAACCATTATGTCGGTCGAACCTTTATCGAACCGACCGACCAGATCCGTCATCTTGGCGTGAAGCTGAAGCACAACGCCAATCGTGCCTTCATCGAGGGCAAGAGGGTCATTCTCGTCGATGATTCGATTGTCCGTGGGACGACATCGACCAAGATTGTCGAGATGGTGCGGGCGGCGGGCGCGCGCGAGGTCCATGTCCGGATCTCGTCACCGCCGACCAATCATTCCTGCTTCTACGGCATTGCCACGCCTGAGCGGGATAAGTTGCTGGCCTCCCGCTTCGACGTCGAGGGCATGGCCGAGTATATCGGCGCTGACAGTCTCGCCTTCATTTCGATTGACGGACTGTACCGCGCGCTCGGACTGGCGGGCCGCGACCCGGTGACACCAGCCTTCTGTGACGCCTGCTTTACCGGCGATTACCCGATCCCGCTCCTCGATCATGACCAGGGCAATGTTGCAACCCAGCTTTCGCTCATCGCCGAGATCGCCTGAGCTGCCCTCCAGGAGTGTCACCAGAAATGACGATTGAAGGACGGCTGACAGGCCGGGTGGCGCTGGTAACAGGGGCATCGCGCGGGTTGGGTGCAGCGATTGCTGTTGCACTCGCCAGAGAGGGCGCACATCCCATTATCACCGCGCGCACGGTTGGTGGACTTGAGGCGACAGATGATGCGATACAGTCATTTGGCGGTCAGGCGACCCTGTTGCCCCTCGATCTGACGGAATTCGACAAGATTGACCATACCGCCGCCGCCATCTTTGAGAGATTCGGCAAGCTCGACATTCTGGTCGGCAATGCCGCAATGTTGGGGACTTTGGGGCCAATGGGCCATCTCACCCCTGCGAAATGGCAAAAGACTATCGATCTGAACTTGACGGCGAATTGGCGCCTGATCCGCGCCTTCGACCCGCTGCTACGCCGTTCCGAGGCAGGCCGGGCGCTCTTTCCAACGTGTACCCAAGGCCGTGACCCGATCGCGTATTGGGGGGCCTACGCCGTTTCAAAAGCGGCTCTGGACATGATGATCAAGGTCTGGGAAGCGGAACTATCCCTGACGAAGATTAAAGTCTCGCTGATCGATCCAGGAATTATGGCCACGAAGCTGCGATCCGAGGCTTTTCCCGGCGAGAGCCCGGACTTGCAACCGGGCCCCGACGCCGCAGCATTGCGCTTCGTCGAAGCCGCGGTTTAGGAACCGGTACGCCGCTATAAACCGCTGAATCCGGAGATAGGCGCGGGCCGGAGAACAATCTCCGGCCCGTGTTACCCCCTAATCCGCAGGGGTTCTTCTATTCCAGCTCGCGCCGGGTCGATACGATGCGACTGACGAGGCCGTAATCGATGGCTTCGGCGGCGGACATCCAGTAATTGCGCTCGGTATCGCGACGGACCCGCTCAATGACCTGCCCGGTTTCCGCAGCGATGATCTGGCTAAGGCGTTCGCGCATCTTGATGATCTCGCGAGCCTCGATATCGATATCCGTCGCGCGGCCCTGCACCCCGCCCATCGGCTGGTGCAACAAGAAGCGGGTATTGGGAAAACAGACGCGCTGCTCTTTAAGGCCTGAAAGATAAATCAAGGCGCCGGCGCTGGCGACCCAGCCGGTGCCAATCATCCGAACCGGCACGTCGTCGCGGATGAACTTGATCGTGTCGTGTATCGAGTCACCCGATTCGACATGGCCACCCGGCGAGTTCACGTAGACGTCGATGGGCTTGTCAGATTCTTCCGCAAGCGTCAGCAGGCGCGCCACAACATCGCGCGCCAATCGATCATTGATCTGGCCGAAGACCATGACCTTGCGGCCCTTCAGCAGGCGCGATTCGAGTTCATTCTGCGAGGCCGGATCCTTGGCGCCGGATTCTTCCGGCTTCGTCGGCTCGTCTTCATCATCCATGCGGGTTCCAAACGAACCGGTGCTCAAGCGTTGCATGCTCATCCTGTCTCTAGCTTACATGCCGTCGTGCGGCCTCGGGCGGTTACCCGTCAACATTGACCGGAACCCCCTTGGTCGTCCAGTGCGTCATAGCAGAGCCGCGCGCGTCTTCCCAACTCTGATCGACGGGATCAGGCTCAGGCGGCCGCGTTCACCTTGTCACCGTCTATCACGGTACCAAAGAAATACGGGCCCGGTACTGGTTCGACTGTCGCAACACGGGTCACGAGACCACTGCTGCGGCGCCAACGGTGCAGCATGCAGGCCGGTGGCTCCATATTCCATTGCGGCTCCGCCGCGGCGGCAAAGCCTGCCACCATCTGCTGCGCGGTGGCCGGCGCCATGACGGCGAGGACTCCCGCCCATTGCGTCACAAAGGGCTGATGATGGTGGCCGCAAAAAAGACCTTCGACTTGTGGATGACGACGGATGACTGCAGCCAAACGATCCGCGCCCCCGCAAGCGAGTTCGTCAAGCGCCTCTACCCCGGTCAGGAACGGGGGATGATGCATGAAGAGAAAGGTTGGCAGGCCGGGTCTCGCAGAGAGTTGATCGTCAAGCCAGGCGGCACGTTCAGCACAGATCTCGCCGTCAGGATGCCCGGGAATTACCGAGTCGAGCCCGATGAAGCGGCCATGCTCCGATTCGACGGCCCAGTTGAGGAACCCCGAGCGCGGGAGGTAGCGGTGATCAGGAAACGCCTCGCGAAGCGCATCGCGGCGATCATGATTTCCGGGAACCAGATAGAACGGAATCTCCAGGCCAGCCAGAATCGCGCGCAAATTGGCGTATTCCTCGGGCAGGCCGCGATCCACGAGATCACCGGTCAGGACGACCAGATCTGGTCGTCTGGTCAGGCCGTTCAAAAATCTCACCGCCATGGTGAGCCGCGCTGCCGTATCGATGACCCCGAAGATCTGACGTCCCGGTATTGTCACATGGCAGTCGGTCAAGTGAGCGATCAAAATCATTTCGTCTCCCCTCCCCAGAAGAGACAGTTCAATCGAGGCCCCTAGACATAGTGGTCGTTTATGAAAATTCAACTAATCCGTGGTGGCCGGCTGCCATGTCTGGATTTTTATTTTTGGTCCGAATTCTGTCACAACCCGCCAGGGTGCAGTCATCTCGGTGGACGGCAGCCTCAGTCGTCGTAGGCGACCACGGTGTGGATCGGCACATCCAGATTGGCGCGGCCGCCGAGGAAGGAAAGCTCAATGATACAGGCAGCGCCAACGACGTTGGCGCCGACCTGACGCGAGAGTCGGATTGCGGCGTTGAGCGTGCCGCCCGTCGCCAGGAGGTCATCGACGATAACGACTCGCTGGCCCGGAACAATCGCATCGGCCTGGATCTCGATCGTATCGGTGCCGTATTCCAGATCATAGGTATAGGGGATGGTAGCGCCTGGCAGCTTGCCGCGCTTACGGACCATCACGAAGCCACAACCAAGCGCCAGTGCCAGCGGCGCCGCCACGAGAAATCCGCGCGACTCGATGCCAACAAGAAGGTCCGGCTTCTGTTCACCGATGATTTGGGTCAGTTGATGCACCGTCTCGCGCCAGGCACCGGGATGCGCCAGGAGGGTCGAGATATCGTAGAAAAGAATACCGGGCTTGGGAAAATCGGGGATGCCGCGGATATGGTCTTTGATATTCATCAGGTGTCGCCCGTACCGGTCATTTTGATTGAGAAGAAATGTCGGTCGATCATATGGATGCCTACGACCCATGCCAACCGTGAATCATGGCAATGGCGATCAGCGCTGCGATAACCCAGAGCGGCCAGGCCAGTCGGCCGCCGCGCGCACCTCCTGAGACCGCTTTCACCGTATCCGGATGCAGGCTGATGCCATTGGCCGTGGCGTTGAGAACCAGACGCTCCGTCGCTGCGATGACGGCCGGCAGACGCTCAAGGCTTTTCAGCAAACTACCCAACGTCTCCATCGCCCGAGCCGGCGCGGAGCGATTGGCGATCATCCAGTCCTCGATCAGCGGTTGCGTGAGCACCCACATGTTGGATGAATCGTCGAGATTTCGGCCAACGCCTTCAGCCAGTACCATCGTCTTCTGCAGCATAAGGAGTTGTGGCTGCGTTTCCATATTGAACTGATGGGTAATCTGGAACAGTTGAGAAAGCAGCCTGCCGACCGAGATATCGGCCATCGGTCGTCCCATCAGCGGCTCCCCAATCGACCTGCAGGCCAGGGTGAAGGCTTCAACGGATTCGCTCGCTGGCACGAATCCCGCCTCGAAATGAACCTCGGCCACACGCTTGTAATCGCCCGTCAGAAACCCTGTCAGCAGGTCCGCGAGATAGACCCGGTGCTTGCGGTCGATCCGACCCATGATGCCGAAATCAACCGCGACAATCGCACCATCCGCTGCCACGAACAGATTGCCCGGATGCAGATCGGCATGAAAGAAGCCGTCGCGCAGGACCATGTTGAAAAAGAACGTCGCCGCATTGGTTACGATCGCGCGCAGGTCATGCCCTGCGGCAATCAGCGCCACCTTGTCACCAATCGGTATACCATCCACGCGCTCGGTCGTAATGACGCGACGGGCTGTCCGATCCCAGTCAACCTTCGGCACCCTGAAGCAAGTGTCCCCACGGAAATTCTCGGCCAGTTCCGACGCCGCGGCAGCCTCAAAGCGCAGGTCCATCTCCAAGGTGACGGATTGCGCGAGTTGGCCGACCACGTCGATGGGCCGCAACCGCCGGGTCTGCGGCAGCATCGCTTCCAGCCGTTGCGCCAGCCACAGAAACAAATCGAGATCGCGGGCAAAAGCGGCTTCGATGCCGGGGCGCAGGACCTTGACTGCAACGCGCCGCCCGTCCGGCGTTTCGGCAAAATGCACTTGCGCGACCGAGGCCGCGGCGACCGCATTTTCATCGAACTGGCAGAACAAATCCTCGATCGGCCTGCCCAACTCCGCTTCAATCAGCGCACGCGCCTGAATGCCGGGAAACGGCGGCAGACGATCTTGCAGTGATGAAAGATCGGTCGCGGCGGTCTCGCCGATCAGATCAGAACGAATCGAGAGTGCCTGGCCGAGTTTGATGAAGCTGGGGCCAAGACGCTGCAGCGCCCAGGCAAGCCGCTGACCCGGCCGCATGCCGCGCACTGCGGCGGCAGGCGGACAAAAACGGCGGATGATCCAGAGAACAGCCGGCAAGCCGGGCATACGCTCGAGCGGGAACAGCACATCCGCTCGGGCAAGCAGAAAGCCGATCCGCAGCAAAGCCAAAGAATGGCGCAGCCAGCGCAGTAGCGCCGTCATCCGAAGACCAGCGTCGAAGTCACCACCAGCAAGGGATCAGAGCCGCCAGCCGGTATGGATCGCTGCGACCCCGCCGGTCAGGTTGCGATAGCGGGCCCGCTCAAGCCTGGAGGCGAGCATGCGCTCGACAAGTTCGTCCTGGGGCGGAAAGCGACGAATGCTCTCGGCAAGATAGCGATAGGACTCGGCATCACCCGCGACCCATTGTCCAAGGCGGGGCAAGACTTCGAAGGAATAGAAGTCATAGGGTTTTTCGAGAATGGGCAGCGCGACGCGGCTGAACTCAAGGCACATGAAGCGGCCACCGGGCCGCAGCACGCGACGCGCCTCCCGCAGCGCCTGATCGATATCGGTGACGTTGCGCAGGCCAAAGGCGATCGTGTAGCAATCGACCGACCCGCTCGGCACGGGCAGTTGCTCGGCGTCCCCGCAGACCCATTCGACGCCCCGCAGGATACCGCGATCGATCGCGCGATCGCGGCCGACGGTCAGCATGGCGTGATTGATGTCGCAGACGGTGACATGGGCCGGCGCGCCCTCTTGCGATCCCCGCTTTTCGGCGGCATTCAGAAACCGAAACGCGATATCCCCGGTGCCACCGGCAACGTCGAGCAGATGTTCGCCCGCCCGTGGACGCAGCTGCGCGATCAGCGTGTCCTTCCACAGCCGATGAATGCCGACGCTCATCAGATCATTCATGATGTCGTATTTGCCGGCGACGGAATCAAAGACCCCGCGCACGAGCTTTTTCTTCTCGGCGACGGGAACCTCGCGAAAGCCGAAATCAGTGCGGGCGGTGACGGGGGCGGCGGAGGCCGCCGTATCCAGAGAAGGCTGATCATTCATGAGCAGAACCATACCCCGTCAAGGCCACGGCATCCAAGCGCGTTCCACCGCGGCGATGGCGAGGATGGCTGGACTAAAGGATAGGCAGAAGGCCGGCACCTATGCTATCCCCTCCCCGGTCACGATTCTGGCCTCCATTCGGAGGTCCGATATCGCGCATGCGACATGGCCGGCCGGATTAGCACAGTGGTAGTGCAGCGGTTTTGTAAACCGAAGGTCGCGGGTTCAAATCCTGCATCCGGCACCATATTTTCCAATGACTTATAACCAATTCCTGCTCTGAGATTTACCCCGAGATTTCGACGGGGCAACATTTGGGGCAACAATACGCATAACTGGTTTGCGCGCCACCTTCTCTCGGATCGGAGTTGCGAATGATCAAGCCGGAAGACGCGTATATCCAATACCAATGCCGCGAGAAGCCAGACGATCAGCGCGTCTTCTTCATTCGCGTGGGCTCGGTTCCTCTTCCTGACAAAGGAATGATAACCGTTGGGCGCGACACACCCGGCTGGCTCGAAACCGACGATCTCTCGCCATCGGCCATCTGGGAGCAGCTGTCACTGATCGGCTTCGCGCCGGAAGCCCAGGAACGAGCCAAGACGGAGTTCGGTCGGATCGAGGGATTTGTCCTGCCGAGGTGAAGCCCACGCTGTGGTCATGTTGGAATATAGACGCGGTACCCGCGCTCCTTACACTGAGGGACGTAACCCTCAGCTAAGGAGTTTCCAAATGTCAGACAAAGCCCAGTACATCTCCATTCGCGACCGCGCGCGGCATGTGATCACCGATCTGATTGAGCGGACGAAGCGTCGTATCGCATACCTCTCATCCGGCACCGCCCGGATCGGCACGAATGGCGCGGACACGACGGCGCACAATCTCGACCGTCTTCGCGTCACCTTGGCGGAGCTAGAGGCGCTGCCGTCGCTTTAGTCTCGCAAACCGAAAAACCCCGCCGGTTAGGGCGGGGCTCTCGCTGGTGACGGGTGGCGCTGGCGCTAATCGGTCGCCTTGATCTCCGGCAATATATCGAGCACCAGATTGAGCGCTCGTCTCGCCCCGTCCAATGCTTCAAGGCTCAGGCCAGGGCCTAGGGCCGTCAGCATGACTCGTGAGGCGTGAAGCCGAGCATTCTCGACATGCCCCGCGATCGCGGCCTCGAGCTCGTCGCCAGCTAGCTTGATGCATTCGGCCTGTCCGGTTCGCTTCAGGCCGAGGGATAAAAGGTCCTCATGGGCCATCCGGATCATGCGAAGGGCGTGCTCGGCGCCCTGCATGAATGGAACTTCTCGCTTCTGAACGCGAGGAGCCATGCGCAGCTTCTTGGGAAACGGGATCACGTCGTCGGTCATTGCGCGGCCTCCGCCATGTCGAGCTTGTGGATGCCGTCCGCTATCAGTTGAGCCGCAGCAGCCCATCGCGGGGAAATGTCCTCCCTGCGAAGCCTTTCCGCGAGGAAGGCCGAGAAGATCTTGAGATCGAGCGAATCCCGCGGCGGCGTCGACAGAATGCGGGTCTCAACCGCCCAGGCCGCGTGAAACAGGCACTCATCGGCGAAGTCAGATTTCCCATCGTCTCCGGCGAAGATCGACGCTCCGGAAAGGAGCCGCCATAGCATCGTGTCGCGTTCAGCCGACTGCCTCGGCAAGTATGGGAGCACCTCCAGGCGAAACTGTTCCCAGTCCATGAGGGAGAGCGAATTGCCTGTCGGATCGCCCCTGCCCTTCGCGAACTGCTGTCCGAAGCTGACAACGACATTGATCATGTCGATTGGCGGCAGGAGCCGGGTGGCGGGGAGTGAGGGCGTCGCGCCGCGCGAGCGCGATTCGGAAACGGCCTCGAGGACCGAGGCTGCGGCTTGGGATGGTGTCGTCATGGAACCCTCTCTCGAATATCCGGCGACGCTCGCCGAATGACTGCGCATTATGTGCAGACATGCAGAGAAGAGGCAATCTCGTTTTGCGCAGCTTTGCGGATTATGCGCAGAGTGCTATAGATGGGGAATGAGCGTATCGCCTGCCCAGATTCGTGCCGGCCGCGGCCTTGCGGACATCAGCCAGAAAGACTTGGCTGCTCGCTGCTCGGTCAGCCTGCGAACCATTGTGAGCTTCGAGCGCGGAGCGACGACGCCGATTCCCTCGACCCTCGCCGCGATCCGCGCCGCCCTGGAGGCCGCCGGCGTCGAGTTCATTCCGGAGAACGGTGGCGGCGCTGGGGTGAGGTTGAGGACGCCATGAACATTCCGCTTAGCCCTCAGGAGCTAGCGAGCCTCAGAGCGCGAGAAACGGCCACTCGGCTGCAGACCTATATCGCGGCCTTGATCTCGGGCGACATTCTCAGCGCTGGCGAGGCGTGGCGCGGAATGACGGGCGTGTTCGAACGCCGCCGGGCCTTTCAGCGAGTGTCCCGGCTACAGCCCCTACCAAGAGCAACGAGGGAATACATGCACGGCTTTTGGGTCGCGTATGGCCAAGAGATACGGGATGAAATAGGGGACGACGCCATATTGCTTAGGGCGCTTGGGGTGCTCCTACCGGTATATGAAGGGCCGGACCTCACCCTCTATAGAGGTGAGACGATGTTTTGCCGGCGGCGCGGCCGCTATGGAATTTCATGGACGCGAGACCTTGCTGTCGCGAGAGAATTCGCGGCGGGAGAGATGCGTTCCTGTGTTGGGGGAAGCGTCGTGTTGAGGGCGGCGGTTCCGGCGAATGCCATCATATTCTCACCCCACTTGTCAGGATCAGACACGTATGGCGAATCCGAATACCTCGTCGATCGCCGAGGCCTTGGAGTGGTTGGGGTAATCGAGCGCTTTGCCGAAGTGCGGCCATGAGCAAGATCACCCTCGATTTCGAAGACGACGGCGCCAGTTTCCGGATACGCCGGCAGCGCGACCTTACCCAGACTGAGGCCAGAAAGACGCGAGGCGAGCGCCTGGCGATCGGATGGCTCCGGCTCTCTCTCGGCCTGGTCGGAGCTTGCATCCTGTTTGCCTTCGCGGTGGCAGCGTTCTTTCTGGTGATCGCTGCTAATTGATCGGCCGCGCTCAAGGACCGACCCTCGGCTAAGTCATCCCTCCCCAGCGCTCCCGGAGCCATTTCCTTTCGGAAAGAAGATGGACAGGGAATAAACGAGCCCAGCCAAGGAGGCGATCAGAAGGAAGGGTTTGGTATCACCAATCTCCCTCAGGACGTCCGGAGAAGCTATGCCAACCAGAAGGACCGCCGATCCGGCGAAGGTGGACGCGTCAAATACATGCACCATCATTTCCTTTTGAGGATGGTGTATCGATTGGTAGCGTCGGAAATTCAGAATGAAGGCAATTAAGAGATAGGCGACCATCAGGCCGCCTATCCACATATAGAGCGCGTTATCCGAAGCGACCGGCGGTATGGCCGTTGTTGACGTCACGCCCGGGTTGCGGCGACTACTCCCAGGACCGCACCAACGGACGCGGCGACGCCACCATTGAGAATATTTGGCTGCGCAGAGATATGAAAAAGTGGCGCGAGGTAAGGGACGACAATCCCAAAGAGAGCAAGCGTGGCCACACTCCCCCCTACAGCGCCCTTGAGCGCCAACATAAAGGAGGTCGCGTGAAGCACCCTTCGCGTCGTGCTGCGACGATCCATCATGATCAATTTCCTCCTTCCGGGCGGGGAACGGGTTAAATCCCGTCATTCCATTTCGAGAACCGCCTAACCTTGCACTGCAATATGTAGGAAGATTCTCATTCCGAAACAATTTTTTTACGACATACCATAAAATCACAAATTTCATGGCTCTTTTACAACGCCTCAGAGCCCCTAGGGCTCCATGGATCTGCGGCATCGCGCGAATTGCCGTGGTTAGCACAGTTGGCCGGCCGGACTTCATTCGCGCTTGGTTTACTGGGCGCTGCCGCGGCCCCCTCACCTAGCGGGCCAATATTCAATTCGTCTGCTTCGCCCAGCGCATCTGATCCCAGTCGAACTTTCCACCCTCGATCTCCCCGAATATCACCGAGAAGGCGATCGTCAGATCCGTCGTCAGGTCGAACCGCTCGCCGGGCTCCAGGCCGAGGAGCCTGATCTTGTCGAGGCTCTTCTGCAGCGACTTGGCCGAACCGTCGACCTTGACGAAGTCGCGCCCGATCAAGCGCAGCGCGTCGCTGACGCGGTTGACGAGCGAGATCGTTACGCCGATCCGAAAAGCTTCAATTGTCATGGTCGCCTCCTAGGGCCTGGCAGCCGCTTAGCCCGAGATGTCGACGAAGCCGCCGCCGC
>CAIXXC010000044.1 GCA_903923205.1 uncultured Rhodospirillales bacterium
CCGAGCGCCGCGTCGCTCTCCGCGCGCCCATGGGTCGGTTCGCGCAGATCGCGGACGCGTTTTCTCGGCCACGCCTGAGGATTCTGATGGCGTTGTTCTTTGCCACGACCTTTGCCTTTGCCGGGATGGAAACCACGTTCGGGTTATGGGGTCACGACCGCATGCATTGGGGGCCGCAGCAGGTCGGCTACATGTTCGGTTTTGTCGGCGCGACCCTGGTGGTGATGCAAAGCGGTGTCGTGCGTCGCCTGGCCAAGACAATCCCCGAAGAACGGCTGCTGATATCCGGGTTGGTTCTGATTACGATTGGCCTGTTCCTGCTCGCGATTGCGGCAAGCCTCTGGGTCGCGCTTCTTGCCAATTTCCTTCTGGCGAGTGGCATCGCCACAACGTCGCCGATGATCACGTCGCTGGTATCAAGGGAAGCCGACGAGATGGAACAAGGTGTCATTCTCGGCGTCAATCAATCCGTCGGCAGTTTTGCCCGGGTCGCCGGACCGGCGCTTGCCGGACTGGCCTACACGGTTGGCGGTTCTGCCCTACCTTATTTCCTTGGGGCCGCGATCATGCTCGCCCCCATATGGTTGGCGATGGGACTCGTCCGCGACCGCGTACCGGCGTAGACTGGGACCTCGTTCCAACGCATCCCAGGGAGTCGAAGATGTTTGGTCTATCTGCCAAGTCCCGCCTGCCGAAACGCGAAGAAGCATTGCCCGGGCGGACAACGCCTATTGCGGTGCCGGCTCTCAATCGCGTGAAACAAGTCCCGATGACGCCACCCTTTCCAGAGGGAATCGAACAGATCGTGCTGGGTCTGGGGTGCTTCTGGGGGGCGGAGCGGCTGTTCTGGCGTTTGCCCGGTGTCTATACCACCGCAGCCGGCTATGCCGGGGGCTTTACCCCGAACCCAACCTATGAAGAAGTCTGCAGCGGTCGCACCGGACACACCGAGGTCGTGCTGGTCGCGTTCGATCCCGCACAGATAACGCTTGAGGCGATTCTCAAGGTGTTCTGGGAGGCGCACGACCCCACGCAGGGGATGCGTCAAGGCAATGATGTCGGGACCCAATACCGCTCGGCGATCTATTGGAGCAATCCGCCCCAACTCGATCGCGTCGAAAATTCCCGCCTCGCCTATACGGCGGCGCTGAAGGCCAAAGGTTTCCCTGAGATCACCACCGAGATCGCAGAGGCAGGGCCCTTCTATTATGCCGAGGCGTATCACCAGCAGTATCTGGACCAGAATCCCAACGGCTATTGCGGCCTTCGCGGCACCGGCATCTCCTGCGCGATCTGATAACGCGCCCGTCGCTTCGCAACCCGCCAATTGCGGCGTGCGAAGCGACTCCCCTTTTCAAGTCTTCGCAAGACCCCGATTGATCTGATGCCGTATGCGATCATCTGAGCGTGGACTGCGCTCAAGACATGATCAAGCTATCCAAGGAAACTCCATGTCCGATCCCAATTCCATTGTTTGGCACGGCACGACCATCCTGAGCGTCCGCAAGGGAGGCCGGGTTGTTCTTGCCGGCGACGGCCAGGTCTCGATGGGTGCGACCATCGTCAAGTCCAATGCCCGAAAGGTCCGCCGACTTGGCAATGGCTCGGTCATCGCCGGCTTTGCCGGTGCCACCGCCGACGCCATGACCCTTTTCGAACGGCTGGAGGCCAAGCTTGAACAGCATGGGGGCCAACTGACCCGGGCCTGCGTCGAGTTGGCAAAGGATTGGCGCACCGATCGATACCTGCGCCGGCTCGAGGCGATGATGGCGGTTGCCGACCAGGATGCATCGCTCATCCTGTCAGGCAATGGCGATGTGCTGGAGCCGGAAGATGGCATCATCGGCATCGGCTCGGGCGGCAGCTACGCGCTATCCGCCGCCCGCGCCTTGATCGATATCGACGGACTCGACGCCGAGGCCATC
>CAIXXC010000045.1 GCA_903923205.1 uncultured Rhodospirillales bacterium
CTCGACCTTTACAATATGGACCCGCTGCATGAGTTGCAAAACAAGGTTCTTCTAAAGGGTGTTCGAGAGCGGATCGCGCGGCTGACAGATCAGCGTGAGGCGCTCGAGCAGACTTTGGAAGGTCTGTACGCAATGGAAAAGCTCGCCCAGGAAGCCCTGGACCAAAGCGGCTGGGCCGCCAAGAAGCGCAAGTCCTCGGACAAATAGGTCTGGCGCAGACTCGATAGGAGCAAAGACGGCTCGATACGCCTGCCTTGCTGCGCCAGAATACCGTCTAGATCGTTTTCGGGAGTTCAATGTCATGACATCCGTTGTTATCGTCGGCTATGCCCGCTCGCCTTTTACCATCGCCAGCAAGGGGGCGCTCGCCCGCGTTCGCGCCGACGACCTCGCGACCCAGGTGGTGCGCGCTCTAGTCGAGCGGACCGGTGTCGTCCCGGCGGATCTTGAGGATTTGATCCTTGGCTGCGCTTTCCCTGAAGGAGAGCAAGGGTTCAATCTAGCCCGACTGCTGGTCTTGGCGGCTGATCTGCCGTTGTCGGTTGGTGGTACGACGATCAACCGCTTCTGCGGTTCGTCGATGCAGTCGATCCACAATGCGGCGGGGCAGATCCTGATGGGTGCCGGCGAGGCGTTCCTCGCTGTGGGTGTCGAGAGCATGAGCCGCGTGCCGATGCAGGGCTTCAATCCTTTGCCGAGCCCGGCACTCTTCGAGAAGATGCCTGCTGCCTATATCGGCATGGGCGACACGGCGGAGAACGTCGCCAAACGTTGGGAAATCTCCCGCGCCGAGCAGGAAGCCTTCGCGGTGCGGAGCCATCAAAAGGCCGCCGCCGCGCAGAAAGCGGGTCTGCTCAGTGCCGAGATCGTCGCGATCAAGTCCAAAGCCGGGCTCATCGATGCCGACGGATGTATCCGCCCCGATACTTCCGCCGAAGGCTTGGCCGGGTTGAAGCCTGCCTTCAGCCAGACGGGTACCGTGACTGCCGGGACCTCATCACCACTCACCGACGGCGCTTCCGCTGTGCTCGTCACCAGTGAGGCCTATGCCAACAAGCATGGGCTGAGGCCGCTTGCACGGATCAAAAGCGTGGCAATCGCCGGCTGTGCGCCTGAAATCATGGGCATCGGGCCCGTGGGCGCATCACGCAAGGCATTGGTGCGCGCCGGTCTCACGATCGATCAGATAGACCTCGTTGAGTTGAACGAGGCATTCGCCAGCCAGGCGCTCGCGTGCATGCGCGATCTCGGCATTCCTGAAGAGAAGGTCAATCTAGACGGCGGCGCCATCGCCCTTGGCCATCCGCTGGGTGCGACCGGGGCGCGCATTACCGGCAAGGCCGCCAGCCTGCTGCAGCGCACCGGTGGCAAATATGCGCTCGCGACACAGTGCATTGGCGGCGGTCAGGGCATCGCGACGGTGCTGGAGCGCATCTGATGGCCGAAATCAAACAGGTCGCCGTTATCGGCGCCGGGGTGATGGGAGCCGCGATCGCGGCCCATGTCGCCAATGCGGGCGTGCCCGTGCTCTTGCTCGATATCGTTCCCGAGGGGGCCAAGTCACGCAACATGCTGGCCGAGGGTGCGGTCGCCAAGATGCTTAAAACCGATCCCGCACCCTTCATGGGCGCGGCGGCGGCAAAGCTGGTCAAGCCCGGCAATATCGAGGATGACCTCGCCGCGCTCTCCGAATGCGACTGGATCATCGAAGCCGTGGTCGAGCGGTTGGATGTCAAGCAGGCGCTCTACGCCAGGATCGAGACCGTCCGCAAGCCTGGTGCGATGGTCTCGTCGAATACGTCGACGATCCCGCTCCATAATCTGTTGCAGGACCTGCCGGAGAGTTTCGCCCAGGCGTTTCTGATCACGCATTTCTTCAATCCGCCGCGTTACATGCGACTGCTCGAGATCGTCACCGGGCCGGCGAGCGATGCCGCTGGTGTTGCCCGGGTGTGCGATTTTGCCGACAGGAGGCTCGGCAAGACCTTGGTGAATTGCAACGATTCGCCGGGCTTTATTGCAAACCGACTTGGTGTGTTCTGGTTGCAGACCGGCGTTATCGAGGCGCTCGACCGCAAGGTGACGGTTGAGGCCGCGGATGCGCTGATTGGGCGACCAATGGGCATTCCAAAGACGGGCGTGTTCGGCTTGATCGATCTGGTCGGCCTCGATCTGATGCCGCATATCAATGCCAGCCTGCGCTCAACCCTCTCAAACGGCGATCCGTTCCACAAGATCGACCGCGAGGTCCCGGCGATCAAGAAAATGATCGCCGACGGCAATATCGGTCGCAAGGGCAAGGGTGGATTTTATCGGATCAACCGCAGTGGTGGCGGCAAGGTTTCCGAGACGATGGATCTCGATACCGGCGCGTATCGTGCGACCCGCAAGGTCGAACTCCCTGAAATCGCGGCCGCCGGCAAGGATTTGAAAGCGCTGCTTAGCGGCAAATCGGTGCACGCCCAATATGCCTGGAGCGTGCTTAGCCAGACTTTGGCCTATGCCGCGCGTCTGGTTCCGGAGGCGACGGATACGATCGCCGCGATCGACGATGCGATGCGCCATGGCTATGGCTGGAAATGGGGGCCGTTCGAAATCATCGACATGCTGGGCGCCGAATGGTTGACAGCGGGCCTGAAGCGCGACGGTGTTGAGGTGCCCGCCTTGCTTGCCGATCTCGGCGGCAAGACGTTCTATCGGGTTGAGAACGGCGTCCGCCAGTTCCTCGGCACCGATGGCGTCTATCACGACATCCTGCGCCCCGATGGCGTGCTCCTGCTCGAGGATATCAAGCGAAAGTCAAAGCCGATCCTTGCCAATGGCTCGGCCAAGCTCTGGGATATCGACGATGGCGTGGTATGCCTGGAATTCACCAGCAAGAGCAACGCGTTCGACGAGCAGATCTTGAAGCTTCTGGGCCAGACCATTGGGCTCGTGCAGCAGAAGTACAAGGCCCTTGTCATCTACAACGAGGATAAGAATTTTTCGGTTGGCGCCAATCTCGGCCTTGCCCTTTTCGCCGCCAATATTGGCGCCTGGGGTGAAATCGAGAAGCTGGTTGCGGCCGGGCAGGAGACCTACAAGGCGCTCAAATACGCGCCCTTCCCAACGGTCAGCGCGCCGTCTGGCATGGCGCTCGGCGGTGGGTGCGAGATATTGCTGCATTCGAGTGCAGTGCAAGCCCATGCCGAGTCCTATATCGGCCTTGTCGAGGCAGGTGTCGGACTCGTCCCCGGCTGGGGCGGCTGCAAGGAGTTGCTGACCCGGTGGACGGCTTCGGGCGTCCTGCCCAAGGGGCCAATGCCGGCCGTCGCGAAGGCATTCGAGACCATCAGCACGGCGACAGTTGCCAAGTCGGCGGCCGAAGCGCGCGAACTGCTGTTCCTGCGTCCCAGCGACGGCGTCACCATGAACCGTGACCGGCTCCTCGCCGATGCGAAGGCTCGGGCGCTCGCCATGGTTGAAGGGTACGCCCCCCCAAAGCCGATCGAGTTGAAGCCGGCAGGTGCGGGCGGCAAGACGGCGCTCAAAATTGCTGTCGAAAGCTTCAGACAGCGCGGCATTGCGACGCCGCATGATGTGGTGGTCGCGGACGCCCTTGCCGACGTGCTGACGGGCGGCGAACTCGACCTGGTCGATGTCCTGACCGAGGATCAATTGCTCGCGCTGGAGCGGCAGGCGTTCATCCAGCTTGCCCGTACCCCTGCAACGCTGGCCCGGATCGAGCAGATGCTCACGACCGGTAAGCCGCTGCGTAACTGAGGAAAATCAGATGCAAACCTATTCCGCCCCGTTGCGCGACATGCGCTTTGCCCTGCACGAGCTCTTCGACAGCAACAAGACGATCGAGCTCCCGGGCTACGAAGCCTTTTCCCCCGATTTGTTCGACACGATCCTCGAAGAGGCGGCGAAATTCTTCACCGACACGCTCCTGCCCATCAACCTGAGCGGTGATATCGAGGGCTGTCATTACGAGAATGGGGTCGTTCGCACGCCGAAAGGCTTCAAGGAAGCGTATGACGCCTTCTGCGCGGGCGGATGGCATGGGCTCAGCTCAGATCCCGCGTATGGCGGTCAGGGCCTGCCGATGACGGTGGGCAAGCTGGTTGAAGAGATGATCTGCGCCTGTAATCTCTCGTTTGGCATGTATCCGGGCTTGACCCACGGCGCCTCGATCGCCCTCAAATCGTTCGGCAGCGAGGCGCTGAAGGACCTCTACCTGCCTCATTTCACCGATGGTAGCTGGTCGGGAACCATGTGCCTGACGGAACCTCATTGCGGCACGGATCTCGGTCTCATGCGGACCAAGGCGGTGCCCCAGGATGACGGCACGTTCCTCGTTACCGGCAACAAGATATTCATTTCGGCCGGTGAGCATGACCTGACCGAGAATATTATCCATCTTGTGCTGGCCCGCCTGCCGGACGCACCTCCCGGCATCAAGGGGATCAGCCTTTTTCTGGTGCCGAAATTCATCCCCGACGCCAATGGTCGTCCCGGTACGCGTAATGGCGTGTCATGCTCGGGGATCGAGCACAAATTGGGGATCAAGGCCTCTGCGACGTGCCAGATCAATCTCGACGAGGCCACCGGCTGGATCGTGGGTGAGCCGCATAAGGGGATGCGCTCGATGTTCGCGATGATGAACGAGGCGCGCCTCGGCGTCGCGATTCAAGGTCTCGGGGTCGGTGAAGCCGCCTATCAGGGGGCGGTCGCCTATGCCAAGGAGCGCCTACAGGGGCGCTCTCTTTCCGGGCCGAAATACCCTGAAAAGCCTGCCGACCCGATCATTGTTCACCCCGATGTCAGGCGGATGCTGCTGACGATGCGGGCCTATAACGAAGGCTGTCGTGCTTTGGGCACCTGGGTTGCCTCGATCCAGGACGAGGTCTTGCGCAGCATCGATCCCAAGGTGCGCGAGGCGGCAGAAGATTTTGTCGCCATGATGACCCCGATCATGAAGGCGATGTTCACGGATTTCGGCTTCGAGAGCGCCAATCTCGCGGTCCAAATCTATGGTGGTCATGGCTACATCCGCGAGCACGGTATGGAGCAGTATGTGCGCGATGCCCGCATTGCGCAGATATACGAAGGCACCAACGGCATCCAGGCGCTTGACCTTGTCGGCCGCAAGCTGCCTGCGAACATGGGTCGCTCGCTGCGCCGCTTCTTCCATCCCGTGCAGGAATTCATCGACGCCAATAAGGACGACGCCCAAATCGGAGAGATGGTTCAGGGCTACGCCAAGGCCTTTGGTGCGCTGCAACTCGCGACCGGCCATATCGCACAAAAAGGCATGGCCGATCCCGAGGAGGCAGGTGCTGCCGCGACGGAATATCTTCGCCTGTTCGGCCTTGTCGCGCTTGGCTTCATGTGGCTGCGTGCGACCAAGGTGAGCCTTGCCGCGCTTGCTGCGGGAAGCCAGGAGACAGCGTTCTACGAGGGCAAAATCGCAACGGCGCGGTTCTTTTTCGACCGGTTGCTGCCGCAGACGGGATCACTGTGGTTCAGCATCAAGTCGGGCAAGGCGTCGATGATGGCCCTTCCCGCAGATGTATTCTGAGGGGAAGTGTCGATTAGTCTCTAGGAACAAAGCGCGGCCGGACGGCGTCGTTATGGGTAGCGTCGCTCCTCTCGTCTTTTGCTTTGGCCTATTCCTGGAGACAGCCCGTTCCGTATGCGATCCCGGCGCTGCTGTTTGGCGTCGGAGAAATATTAGGGACGCTCAGAAATTTGGTGCTGTCGTTATTCATCGCGGCGTAAAAGAGGTCCCATTGCGGCGATTTCAAATTTGCCAGACCGGTGTAAACGTTGAAATTGCGAATCCCGGCAAGCGTTACCGCGTCAATCATCACGGTCTCCCCCTCGTAGGTCGCAGTCGACATCGTTTCCTGGTCCTGCTGGGCCGGGGCATCGGTGGTGGCTAGACTTACCTTGCCATTGAGGCAGGTAAGACCAATTTGCACGGCGGTTTTCGGACCACTCAGTCCGACGACGTCAAGCAGTCGCTGGTCGATAAACTGTCTGGGTGCCTGAGGGTGTTCCGCGTACATCGTGTGGAAGTCCATCCAAACCACGGTGCCCAGTTGCTGAATGAGGTCCGGTGGCAGGCTCGTGTTTCCGGTCAGATTTCCATTCGCATCAGTCGTGAAATACTGGCCTGTTGTGGCCTGGAATTTCTCGGCATACGCCGTGTTCCAGACCCAGAAGGGAGAAGTGAAGGCCGGATTTGCCGCAAGGCGCGATAGGTAATTATAAATACCGTTCCCGACATCAACGCCTTTTGGATAGCGCAACCCTTCGAGGTCCACCGCGGGTATGGTCAGTCCCGTCCTCGCCAAAATATTCGCATAGAATGCCGGAGCGTTGGTGCCGTAGCGAGCGCAATTGGTTGAAGCAATGGAATAAGCTTGCCAGGCCCGGTCTCCGACCGGTCGCGTGTAGAACAGCAGCTTCAGACCCGATGTATTCGCTTTCGCCAGTCTCGTGGCGAGTTTCACATATTGGGGAAACAGAAAATTGGTACAGCTCGGGGCAGGAATGACCAAGTATTCGAACTTGGAGTAGCGCTTTGTCGACACGATTGTGTAGTAATCAGACCCGGAACTGTTACGATAGGTCTGATCGTTAAGTGGTGTCCCGAGCAATAACGAATAATGAACGTCTCCAGCACGTGCCGTTTGTGGCGCGATCAGTGACACAAGAATCAAGAATGCCGATATCGGAACCCCGAAAAATAGCCTCATCACACCACCCATCCTACTATGTTAGGAAAGAATATTGGGCGGTAAACCCATTATCGTCCATTTGTAAAGCTCCATAGGCGCGGAACAAACGCTCTGACAGGCACTAACTCGGTGAATCGGATAAAGGACCCTCGTGTCTCCCCTACGTGGCGGCACGCTCTATTGATAATTCGTCGGGTTATCGGCGAATGCCGGGCATGCTGAAGGACCGTAAATCGGAACGCCGCTCGAATTGTCCGGGGTCGCTGAGACACCCGTCAGTTTCGTATGCAGCAACGCTATCTCTGCCGCGTAGCTCGTCGAGAGAAGCGGATTAAGTCCCTTCTCCGCAATTATGATTGACGCCATTGGTTCTTGGAGGAAGTCCACCAGCGTCGTCACCCCAGTAAACTCATCATTGACCGAGTCGTTGACGTAACAGGTGTAGCCCATCAGGAATGAAAAGCCGACCATGGGATATCCACTATTGGTCGATGCGTTCTTCAGCAGCAACCGATCCATAGCGCTCCCCCAAGAAGTTAACGCGAAATTTTTGGGTAGCTTCAGGTTAAACGCAGATAAGCCGATATTCGAAGCCGACGGGTAAAGAAAGAATGGTGACAAGCCGGTTTTCTTAACAGCTCCGGCCAGTAAAAAGGCTGCTGGGGGCGCACCATTCGATGCCGGACTCACTACGCCAGGCTCGGTATAACCAATTGCACCCGGGTTGTCTGCGACCAAGGCCGCCACGCCCGCGCCGCTATCAGCGCTCAGACCATCGGCGGTGATGAAACTCGGGAATGTGGTGTTGGCTGCTGCTGAGCCGTATCCAACTTGCGAGTACGCGGCACAATTCTGCCGAAGCCACAGTGTCAGTATATAGGTCCTGCCCGAATTGGGGTAGATTACCGGCAAAATAGGCAATCTGCTTACGCTGGCCGGAACGATATTTGCGTCGTAACTGCTGACGAACGTTTTGCGGTGATAATAGTAAGTGGATCCCGTAAAAACCTGGTTATCCCAAGTGTAGGTACCACTTACTGTGCCTCCGTCGGCCTTATGCTGGGTCCAGATATAGCAAAGCATATCCTTAGAAAGGTCTAGTTCGGTGACAGTTGCCGTTCCACCCGCAGGATCCGGCACGGTCGCTGTCGCGCTCACCGGCTTCAAAAAACCGGTGCCAAAGACAACGCCGCTATAGTTTGTCCCGGCGGCGGAGAACGAGTGCCTGGGTAGGTTGTAGGGAAATGCCAAGCCCTCGATCGCAAAGGGCAATTGCCATAGCCGACCGCGCCAAACTTGCGCCGTCAGCGAGTATGCTCCTGAGTAGTAGTTCGTCGGACTGTCGTTATACCCGGGCGAATCGAGTGGGATATCTGACGCGGTTAGCTCCCACGACCTGTAGGGGTAGGCGGGAAAGTTGCCGTCGGTGGCAGCGGTCCCGGTCCCAGACGCGGTGGCGGGTGGCGTCAAGGTGACGAGCGCGGTCAATCCATCGGCGTTACTGGTCGCAGTGTTGAGGTAGTCATACTGCGGGTTCGTAGCCGCAGCGCATCCTGCGCTATTGGCCACCGTTGCGCCAGGATTCTGGGCGTTTTGCGCGCCAAGGCACTGTCCCAGCGCGTCTATCGCCGCTGTCGCCGCAGGGTCACCGCCACCGTAAATCGGCGTCAGCGCGCTTGCCTCGTAGATCGGCGCCACGCAGGCGAGCATTGTCCCCATCCACAGATGGAGGAATCTCTGAAAACAAACCATGATAAAAAATTTCTTGCATAGCCTATATCACTAGTCCGTGTAGCGCTCGGCAACGCTCATTTCACGTGAAGATTGAGTGATATAATTATGAATGTGACGGGATCGCAGCCGTAGATGCGATCGTGTTATGAACTGTGAGGTCGGGATATCCCTGACGTCAAACTGAAGGAACAAGATGAAAAAGCTCGTCGGCAGGTATCGGCACGTCAATAAGGGTCAGGTCATCGAAGATGGTCGCGAGATCGAGTTCCGAATCGAAATGAAGTCCGGCGACATCGTGGTCGTCCAGATGGAACTGTCAGAGATCCGGCAATTTACGACCTATATCGAAAACCTCGGTTTTCTGGCGACCCCGGACTGAACAGAGAACTATGCAGACCTTTGAGTGCCCGCCTCAGGTCTGGGCGCGTCGGCGGGTCCGACGCCGGTTGGTCGCCGGCGCGATAACGCCCGAAGGGGTTGGCAGCAAGGCGGTGAACTCCGCGGCAGTGAGATTGATGAAATCGGCAAGCGGTCGCGGTCGCGCGATACCGTAGCCTTGCCCGTAGTCAAGCCCGACCTCTTCCATGATCGGCAACCATTCGTGGTTCTCGACCGACTCGCCGATGGTTTTGAGATTCATGGCCTTGGCGATGTCGCAGATCGAGCGAACAATTGCAGCATCGACGATGTCACCGGTCATATTCTTCACGAACATGCCGTCGATCTTGACGAAATCCACAGGGAAATTCTTGAGGTAGGGAAAGGATGAGAAGCCGCTACCAAAATCGTCGAGGGCAAAGCGGCAGCCACGCGCGCGCAGCGGATCGATGAAGCGCCGTGCCTTGAGGAGATTGCCGACGGCAGCTGTCTCGGTAATCTCGAAACAGATCTTGTCCCAGGGCAGGCCCGAGGCCTCGAAATGTTCGATCACGAAGTCGAGAAACGCGTCGTTGGTAAGGGAGAGGCCAGAGACATTGACGCCGATCCAGTCGAAGGTCATCAACCGGTCGCGATGCCTTTTGGCGAGGCTCGCGACGTTACGGACGACCCAACTGTCGACCGGGGTCATCAGGTTGTAGCGCTCTGCCGTGGGGATGAAGGCCATTGGCAGTGTTGGCTCCCCATTATCGTCAATCCAACGGATCAAGACCTCGCAGCCTACCGGGCCGCCCTGTGGGCCCTGGCAATGCATGATCGGCTGATAGAACAACGAGAAGCGGTCATCGGCGATCGCTTCTTGGATACGCGCGGCCCACAGCCGCTCGCCGCGCTGTAACTCAAGGGTTTCGCCCTCGCGATCGTAGACCACGATCCGATTGCGTCCGCCATCCTTTGCAAGATAGCAGGCGGCATCGGCAGCGCTCATCAAGCCTTTGGAATCACTGCAGTTATTCGAATCTATACAGACCAGTCCAATGGAGGCACCGACCGCGAACGCTCGATCGATCCAGGCGAAGCGAAAGCCCTGAACGGCCTCCAGGACCTGTCGCGCGATGCGTTCGCCCATCGCCTGAGAGCAGCCTGGCAGGAGGATCGCGAATTCGTCACCACCCAGTCGGGCGAGCGTGTCCGTGTTGCGCACGGTTGCCAGCAGAACCTGGCTGAGCTGGCGCAGCAACTCATCGCCAGCCTTGTGGCCGCAGGTATCGTTGACGACTTTGAATTGATCAAGGTCCAGGAACAAGAGGACACTTTGGAAGGAATCCTGTGCGGTCCTGGTCAGAAGCTCCTCAAGGCGCCGCTGAAATTCCCGGCGGTTTATGAGGCTCGTCAGTTCATCATGGATCGCCTGATGCGTCAGTTGCTCCTGCAACTTGCGCTCCTGCGAGACATCCTGCAGCACCATGACGGTACCAATGATCCGACCATCAAGGTCACGCAAGGGTGTCAGCTGTGCATCGACGGCGATCGCGCCCTTTTCAGGGACGACGAGGACGGTTTCGTTGCCGAGGTGGTCGCGCTTGCCCTTGATCAGGGTTGCCCGCAGCACCTTCGTCGCATTTGCGTTGGCTTCGGGCTTATCAAAATCGATCAGTTGAAGCAGCGGCTGGCCAAGGGCGACCTCGGCCGAAATCTCGAGTAGGCTGCAGGCTGCAGGGTTCAGGAAATTGACCCTGCCTTCGGCATCGGTGGTGAGGACCGCATCCGTGATTGACTGCAGCGTGACCTGGGCGAATTCTTTCTCGCGGTGGATGGTATTTTCGATCCCCTTGCGTTCGGTCAGATCCTGCACGGTCAGGATCTGACGGGCTGTGCCGTCGATATCGACAGCCGCCAGGCTTATCTCGGCGAAAAAACGTCGCCCGTCGGCAAGCCCCAAGACCTCGTTGTTAGCCGGAATTGCATCCAGCGGCCTTCCCCCATCAACCGAGGTGAATAGTTCCAGAAAGTGCCGACCCCGTAGGCTGTCAAGTGGCAGACCGAAGAGTCGCTCAGCCGCTCCGTTGATCTCGATGATCACGCCTTCTTGATCAAGAAACAGCAGTGCTTCGGCGATATTGTCGATAATCGCACGCGCCTGCGCGGCGCTGACTTGGAAGTCTTCCGCCATCTGGCGATAGGCGCGGCTCTGGGTCTTCAGGAATTGGTCCTGCTGAACCGCCTGCGACACATCAGTGATTTGGATCAAGCAAAGACTGGCGCCGTCGCACGCGATCGGCTTGACGACAATCTCCTGCTCTATACGTAACGGCATATCGACAGCGGGATCGACAAAAAGGGGCAGGGTGGAACGATGAAAGGGCTGGGACAGCAGCGCGCTCGCACCCTGTTCCAGGGCCGCCGAAAGCGCACGGCGGAGCGCACGCAAATTGGTTCCGCGAAAAATATCGCCAAGAAGCTTGCCATGCGTCGATGCCGCAGGAAGCCCGCTGCGGCGTTCGAGCCAGCTATCGAAAAAGACGACGCGTTCGCTGCCATCGACGACAAGAACGCCGTGGCCATCCCGCGACGACGGTAGTGAGCCGAGTTTATCAATTGGCAAGGGGGTGAGCTCAGCCATGGATCGGTATCGGAATCCTGATATCCCTAACGGCGGCTTGCCAAAACCCTGCGAAGGCGTCCGCGGGTGTCAGGAGGATCAGTTCTGCGGCAACATGATCTTCAGGCAGGCGGAACGCCAGGTTTAGGCAAAGGAGCATTGCCCCAGCCGATAGCTCGGCTCCGCCTCGCATAACGGTCGCGAGTGTCCCCCGAACCGGCGCCGGGACGGCACTTCTGACTTCGCCCCTGCAGCCCTTTGCCAGATCATCAAGGCAGGCATTGATCACAATATTGGCAATTTCGGTCAGGGCGGATTGATCGATCTCGGTCATGAAGTCGGGCTCTCGATGCTGACCAAGCAGCTTCCGCACAAGTGTCAGGCCCTGGCTGGCTTCGAACAGGAGATAGGCGTGGCCTGATAGATCGCCACTGAATTCCTGGCTCGCGCCGAGCAGGGCCGGCTGGTCGCCGATTTCGGCGCAGGCAAGCCTGGTCTCCATCGTCAGGAAATCAAACTGCGAAACCATCAGGTCGATGGATTGCCCGACCGTTTCACACAGCAAAGCCGCCGCGTCCCTGCATCCGCGGGCCAGCACTTCGGTGGTCTTGCTACTTTTTCCATCGATGAACTGAATCGTCATCACCTAGTGTCCAAAGCACCCAACGATTGCCGCTGCGCAGTTACCAGCGTCACGAGGATCCCCAAGTCGCAAACCTCGACTGATTCTGCCAGCAAAGCTGCGCGTTGACGACAATTTTTTTCAATTGAAACATGAATTTGCGATAACAAATGAAATCAGTGCATGAAGTAGTGGATGAAGATGCGGCACGGCGATGGTGTGGAACGCTTCAGTTTGACCATCTGTCGGCGCCAATTTATCGCGGGAGGCAAAATCTTTGCGTTGCGCCGCAACAAATTATGGTACCCCGTTTGCAAAGAACCCACTCTGAACCCTTTTGAATAAAACGATTGATTGGAAACGGTCACGATGGCCGAAGGTGACAGCTCAGTGCTGCAAAGCAACTTTTCCCGCCGCAACGTTCATGGTCAGGTCGCGCATGCGCTGGGAGAAAGGATCGTCCGCGGCGAGCTTGCGCCCGGCAGCCTCCTGCCGCCGGAAGCCGAGCTCAGCAGACACCTCGGCGTGAGTCGAACCGCCCTGCGCGAGGCAATCAAACTGATGTCGGCAAAGGGCCTTGTGGAATCCCGACGGAAGTCGGGTACACGGGTAAGGCCACGGTCCGCCTGGAATTTGCTGGATCCTGATGTGCTTGCCTGGCAGCTGGATTCGGCTCCAGGTAGTCGCTTCGCCGAGAATCTCTTCGAGTTACGCCGGATCGTGGAACCTGAGGCAGCAGCCTTGGCGGCAGAGCGTCATACCGAAGAACAGGCCGTGAAACTGGAGGCCGCCTGGACCGCTCTCGCCAGTGCCGAGGATGAGCAGGCTTGGATCAATGCCTTGCGCGCCTTTTATCAGGTGATCCTGGCGGCAACGCAAAACGAGTTGATCGAGGCGCTGGGTTTCCTGCCCGAGGCGAGCTTCGTGATGGCACTACAGTATGAATGGGTCTCGACGAACCGTCCCGTTACTGCGGCGCTCAGGCGGGCGACGGTCGATGCGATCCTTTCGCGAAATGCGGCGAAGGCGCGTGAGAAGATGAGCGCCCTGGTCGATTTTGCCTGCAATTCGATGTTGCGAAAGATCGAGACGACCAGTCAGGAAGAGCGTGCGTTGTCCAATTTGCCGTTCGCTGTTCGCTAGTTTCCGTCACCCGCTGTGGCGAGTCACTGACCAGCCCGTTTGGGCGGCGGCTATCGCGCCGACACAATCGCTGCTGACATCGATATGGTGCACCTGCCATTCGGTAGCCGCCATCGGCGCACCCGCGAGCCGCGTGAGCGCGGCGGCTTCGTCATTGCCGAACGAAACATCGAAATCCGCCAGCGGGAACGCCAAGCCCATTCCCAACGCCTTGATGACGGCCTCCTTGCGTGTCCAGCAGCGGAAAAATGCCTCGCGCCAGGTTTCACCATGGAGCGCGCGCAGACCGTCGCGTTCGATGGCCGAGAAATATCTGTCCGGCAGATCACGCGAGACCGGTCGCATGATCTCGATATCAAGGCCAATGGGAAATGCGGCTACCGCGAGTGCTGCGAGGTCGCCACTGTGACTGAGGCTGAAATGGACCTGGCGGTCGATAAGCTCGGGCTTGCCGTAGGCGTTGGTCATGAAATTGAGTGACGCCGGGCCAAGACCAAGCCGTTCACCGAGGATCTGACGCAACCGGCCATGCGCGGCAATGAAGCGCTTTGCGAGTATTGGAAAGACGAAACGGCCCGCACGAAGCCGCTCCTCAATCGAGAGCAAGCGCTCGTAAACGTGCAGCATCGATTCACCTTGATCGAGTGACCAAATCCAGAGGTCGACCCCGTTCGTGGGGGTAATTGGTGCACTCACGCGATGCTCGTGGTCATGGGATCACTCGAAACGCCTGATCGGTTGCTGGCCGAATAAGATGCCCGCTTCGGGGTGATCCCGCCATCAGGAAGATGAGTGGCGAGTGTGCATTGCAGAACACAGCATGACGGGGATGCCACCCCGCATACCCTACATCGCTTTCGGTTGACGACGTTCCTTGTTAAGGTCTGGCCCTCTCACTCAAGCGATAAGGATTTCAAAAGGTGCGCGAGGCCAGCGTCGAGCGGATTACCAAGGAAACCGAGATCAAGGTCAAGGTCGGACTTGATGGCATTGGTGTCTATCGGGTCGAAACCGGGATCGGTTTTCTGGACCATATGCTTGAGCAATTATCGCGACACAGCCTGATCGATCTTGAGGTAAAGGCGAAGGGTGACCTTCATATCGATTTTCACCACACCACCGAGGATACTGGCATCGCCATTGGCGAAGCAGTGGCCAAGGCGCTTGGCGATCGTCGCGGGATCACCCGCTACGGCTCGGCTCTGATCCCGATGGATGAAACGCTGACGCGAGTCGCCCTCGATCTCTCCAACCGGCCCTATTTGGTCTGGAAGGTGGCGTTCTCGAAACCGAAGCTTGGCGACATGGACACCGAGTTGTTCAAGGA
>CAIXXC010000046.1 GCA_903923205.1 uncultured Rhodospirillales bacterium
GATCGAGCTGTTCACCGCCCCAACGCCCAACGGCTGGAAGATCTCCATCATGCTGGAGGAATGCAGCCTTCCGTACACGGTAAGCTGGATCAACATCGGCAAAGGCGACCAGTTCAAGCCCGATTTCCTTGCCATCAGTCCGAATAATCGCATTCCGGCAATCATCGACCATGATCCTCAGGACGGCGGCGATCCAGTGTCTGTCTTCGAAACGGGGGCCATACTGATCTACCTTGCCGAAAAAACCGGACGTTTCTGGCCCGACGATTTGCGAGGCCGCAAGTCCGTGTTGGAGTGGCTGTTCTGGCAAGTTGGCGGGCTCGGGCCGATGATGGGCCAGCATGGCCATTTCAAGCTCTACGCGCCTGAACGCATCGCCTATGCCACGGACCGTTACCGAAACGAGGTTCTGCGGCTGTTCGGCGTGTTTGACCGCCAGCTGGCGACGCACGCGCACGTGGCCGGGGATGCCTATACCATTGCCGACATGGCGTGCTTCCCATGGGTCCAGACATGGAAGGCTCAGGAGATACCGCTTGCCGACTTCACGCACGTGCAAACTTGGTACGATCGGCTGAAGGATCGGCCTGCGCTCCGCAAGGGAATGGAGGTTGGCCGCGCGAACATCAATCGCCGACCACAGGACAGCGCGGAGACGCGGCAAATCCTTTTTGGCATTAAGGAGACGGACCAATGACCACATATGTCGAATTCTTTTTCGACCTGTCCTCTCCCTGGACTCGGATTGCCTTTCGCAATTTTCGTGAACGCGCCCGAGACCTCGATGTCGCGGTGGTGTGGCGCCCGTTCCTGGTCGGCGGAGTGTTCAATGCCGTGAACGACAGCGTCTATGCCGCCCGCGAGAGCCCAGCCAATCCAAAATACCGGCTGACCTGGGTGTGGCTGAAGGAGTGGGCGGAGTTGGCCGGGGTGGCGATGAATTTTCCTTCGCCGCATCACCCAGTCAAATCGGTCAACGCCATGAGGTTCTGTTGTGCGCTCGAACAGCAACAAGATCAGCTAGAAACCTTCGCTGAGGCGGCGTTCGAAGCCTATTTCACTGAACAACGCAATATCGACGACCCGGCGGTGCTGATCGCCGTCGCCAACGCCTGCGGCGTTGACGGCGCTGCCTTGGCGCAGGCCATTGCAAATTCCTCGGTGAGGTTGTTCAGGTGAGACGCCGCCGTGACTCCCACGCCAATCGGAGTGTTGATTTCATGTGCTATTCCTGCAACCAGATTTCCCAACGCGGCCATCTTTTCCGACTGAATGAGATAACTCTGCATGGTTTGCAAACGTTCGTTGGTATGGACAAGATCTTCGTTCATGGCGATCATTTCTTCGGCCTGCCGTTCCTGATGCTGGAATATCATTTTGTCACCCACACCCGCGAACCGTTGACCATGATCGGCCCGCCGGGTTTGGAGCAGACGCTGCAGCAGATGATGACGCTGGCGTATCCCGATCTGGCGCACCTGGGCTGGCCGCGCCCGATGCAATTCGTGGAAGTCACGCCGGGTGTTCGGCAAACCGCCGGAGGCCTGGACTTCTGCGCCTTCCCCGTCTGTCACGGCTCGGCCATCTTGCCCGCGTTTGGTTACCAACTCTACCTGCCGGACGGCACGTTGGCCTATTCCGGCGACACCAGCATGTCCCCGCAGCTCTATGCCCTCCTCGACGGCGCGCA
>CAIXXC010000047.1 GCA_903923205.1 uncultured Rhodospirillales bacterium
ATCGCGGTCGATACCGGCTTCATTGTCTATAACGAGCCCGCTTATCCCAATCTCACGGCTCTGTTTCGCCATCTTGGTGTCAAAACCAAGGCATCCGATATGTCGTTCGCGGTCTCGCTCGACGACGGCGGGTTCGAATACGCCGGTACCGATCTGAACGGGCTGTTTGCCCAGCGCAGCAACCTCTTAAGCCCGCGCTTCTGGTCGATGCTGATCGATCTGCGTCGTTTTTATCGCGACGCGACCCGCGATCTCCCCTCGCTCGGGATGATATCGCTTGGCGCCTATCTCGATCGCCATCGTTTCGGCGCGGCGTTTCGCGATGACCACCTGCTGCCCATGGCGGCTGCGATCTGGTCGGCACCATCCAGCACCCTGCTGGATTATCCGGCGGCTTCTTTCATTCGCTTCTGCGACAATCATGGGCTCCTTCGGGTCGCGGGCAGGCCGATCTGGCGGACGGTCGATGGCGGCGCGCGCACCTATATCGACGCGCTGACGGCGGGCTACGCTGACCGCATTCGACCGGGCAGTGGAGCGGCAGGGGTCGCGCGTACATCGAGCGGTGTGCGGGTGCGCGACGTCAGCGGCGCTATCGATGATTACGACCACGTTGTCCTCGCCTGTCATGGCGATCAGGCACTGGCCCTGCTCGACGATGCCGACCAGCACGAGATCACGGGGCTTCAGGCCTTCCGCTACAGTCGTAACCGCGCACTACTGCACCGCGACCCAAGCCTCATGCCGAAACGCCAACGGGTTTGGGCGAGTTGGAACTACCTGGGCGCACGCGCGACCGCCACCGCGACCCGTGACTTGTGTGTTACCTACTGGATGAACCGGCTCCAAGGTATTCCTGCCGATCAACCGCTCTTCGTGACGTTGAATCCGACCCATGAACCTCGGGCAGGGACGCGGATTCGGGAAGAAATTTACGATCATCCGATCTTTGATGCCGATGCGCTGGCGGCGCAGCAGGCGATCTGGGCGCGTCAGGGAATGCGCAACACCTGGTTCTGCGGCGCCCATTTTGGCTCTGGTTTCCACGAGGACGGCTTGCAGGCCGGGCTCGCCATCGCCGAACGGCTCGGCGGAGTCAGGCGCCCCTGGAGCGTTCAGGGTGAATCTGACCGGATACCTCGTTTCGCCGCCGCGTCGCCCCATTCTGTGCCGGAATTGGCGCCATGACCGAACGCTCGGCGATTTACGAGGGCGCGGTGATGCACCGGCGCTTTCGACCGAGGCCGCATCATCTGCGGTATCGGATGTTCTCGTTTTTCCTCGATCTCGACGAGGTTCCTGTTCTCTCGCAACGGCTTCGCCTGTTTTCCCATAATTGCTTCAACGTTTTCGCGTTCTTCGACGGCGATCATGGTGATGGCTCCGCGGGCACGTTGCGCGAGCAGATCGAAAGATTGCTTCGAAGTGCCGGGCTTGATCCAACAGGTGGCGCAATACGGGTGCTCTGCATGCCACGGGTTCTGGGGCATGTCTTCAACCCGATCAGCATCTTCTATTGCCATGGCCATGATGGCGCCCTGCAGGCCATGCTGTACGAGGTCAACAACACCTTCGGCCAAAGGCATCTTTATCTCATTCCCGTCTCGCCGGGTTCTGGGGTGGAGACGATTCGTCAGGGCTGCGAGAAGCGGTTTTATGTCTCGCCGTTCATGGATATGGCCATGACCTATGACTTTCGCCTCCGGGTACCTGCGGAAACACTATCGGTCGTGATCCATGGCCGCGACGCCGAAGGGTTGATGATTGCCGCATCTCAGGTCGGCGAGCGCCGGGCCCTGACCGATCGCGGGCTCATGCGCGCGTTTTTCAATTTCCCGTTGCTGACACTTACGGTCGTTTTCGGGATCCACTGGGAAGCGCTGAAGCTGTGGCTTAAGGGTATCAAGCTACGCACACGTCCAGCGGCGCCGGCAATCGCCGTTACGACTGTTTTATCTGATCATGGTTGAGGGTTTGCAATGAGTTCCGAGCAGCGCGTCGAGACACTGGTAGGTTCGCGCGAGGGCGATGTCAAAGCACCGGGCGCTCCGGCCCGGCGGTCGCTTCCGTTTCTTGGCCATATGCTCGACCGGCTGCAGTTCGGGAGCATCGTCATCGAGACGCCAGGTGGTCACCGCATCGAACATCACGCCTCGCATCCGGGGCCGGCGGGGGTCATCGCTCTCAAACGCTGGCGGGCGTTGCGACGGATGGTTTTGGGGGGCGATATCGGCTTTGCCGAAGCCTATATGGAGGGCGACTGGACGACCCCCAATCTTACGGCTTTGATCGAACTGGCGGCCCGGAATGGCGCGACTATCGACGAAAGTATTGTCCCATCCTGGCCCGTGCGCGTCTTCAACATGCTGGTGCATCGTTGGCGTGACAATACCAGGCTCGGCAGTCGGCGAAATATCATGGCCCATTACGACTTGGGCAACGCATTTTACGCCCTCTGGCTTGATCCTGGCATGACCTATTCCTCGGCACTTTACACCGCAGAAGAGCAATCATTGGAGAAGGCACAGACGGCGAAGCAGGATCGCGTGCTCGATCTGCTCGACCTCAAGGGTAATGAACGCGTGCTCGAAATTGGCTGTGGCTGGGGTGGCCTGGCCGAGCGGCTGATCGACCGTGGTGCCCATGTGACCGGTCTTACATTATCCCCGGCACAGCTCGACTATGCCCGCGATCGCCTCGCTGCAACTGGGGCTGAGGCGCGCGCTGATCTGCGTCTGCAGGATTATCGCGATACCGAAGGAAAATTCGACCGCATCGTCTCGATTGAAATGTTCGAGGCGGTCGGCCAGCGTTTTTGGCCGATCTATTTTTCGAAGTTGCGCGATCGCCTGGCCGCTGATGGTGTTGCGGTGCTTCAGGTGATCACAATTGAGGAGCGGCGCTTCGAGCCCTATCAACGCAACGTGGATTTTATCCAGCGCTATATCTTTCCGGGCGGCATGTTGCCGTCGCAGTCGATCATGCGCCGCCACATCGCCGAGGCTGGCTTGGAACTGCTGTCCGCCGAGACCTTCGGCGAGAGCTATGCTCGTACCCTGGCGGCTTGGAACACCCAATTCCAGGCGGTCTGGCCGATGATCGAGAAGATGGGCTTTCCAGACACCTTCAAACGGATGTGGGAATATTACCTTTGCTATTGCGAGGCCGGCTTCCGGACTGGCACCGTTGATGTCGGACTGTATCGCCTCGGCCACGCCAAATAGATCCGGGCCAGGCAATGATCATTTCTCGCCGGGGGCTTCTGCTTGGCGCTTTGTCCCTTGTGGCGGTCGGCCGTGCGGGAGCGGCGGAGCCTCCGCTGCCAGTTCCGCCAGGTAATCGGCTCGCCTTCGATGTCGTCCGCAACGGAAGCCGGATTGGCGGCCATTTTCTGGACTTCGTCGTCTCGGGCGACAGACTCGACGTCCATATCGCGGTCGATCTTGCGATCGGCATCGGGCCCTTGACGTTATTTCGGTATACCCACCGCGCGCGCGAAACCTGGACGGCTGGGCAAGTCCAGTCGATCGAGGCCCGTACAAATCATGATGGCACGCGCCACAACCTCACCATGAGCCGACGGGCAAATGGCTTCTGGGTCAGCGGCGACAAGGGTAGTTATCTCGCGCCGCCGGAAACGCTTCCCGCGACCCATTGGAATCGCCGCTCGCTTGACGGCCCGATGGTCAACACGGAAACGGGTGTGCTGATGCACCCTCAGATCAAAGACCGTGGCCTTGAGACCCTGATGACGGCATCTGCAATACCCCTGCAAGCGCGACATTTTTCCTTGAGCGGCGATGTCAGTCTTGAGACCTGGTATGATCACAGCTCACGCTGGGTCGGGCTCGGCTTTGCCGGGGCGGATGGTTCCAAAATCACCTATCTGCTGGCCTAATCCTGATGATCCCGGCTATTCTTCGGTCTCCAATCCTGCACTAAGACGACACGAACGACGCAATCGACGGGATAGAGTGTCATGGGGAACAGGTTGTACTGCAGTTGGCTCGCCATGATCCTGCTGGGATTGGCGATAAGCCCCTCTGCTCATGCCGACCCAAACGCGCTGTGGAAGATTATCGATAGTCGCTGCACCCCGCATCAGCGCGTGGGGATGGGGCCGGCACCCTGCGCCCTGGTCCAGGAGGAGCAAGGGTTCGCAATTCTGAAGGATCTCACAGGACCTAGCCAATATTTACTGCTTCCGACTGCCCGGGTTACGGGCATCGAGGACCCTAAAATCCTCAGCGCAGGGGCGCCCAACTATTTCGCCGAGGCCTGGGCCAATCGACACTTTACCGAGCAGCGGCTTCGACTCCCGCTGCCGCGTGAGGATATTTCGCTCGCAGTCAATTCCGCATACGGGCGTAGTCAGAATCAATTACACATCCATATAGATTGCGTAAGAGCCGATGTGGCCGAGATGTTGCGCGCCCAGGACGCCAAGATCGGAAGCACTTGGTACAAGCTCAACCTGCCGCCGAAATTGCACCCATACTTGGCGAGACGAATTTCCGGCGAGACCCTGGATAAGGTCAATCCCTTTACCCTCGTAGCCGCGCGGGACCAAGCCGGGCAAATGATGGGACGTCAGACAATCGTCGTTGTCGGTGCCCGCTTCAATGATGGTACAGCCGGATTCTATATCCTCGATGGCGAGGCTAGTCTTGTTGGCCTGGATAGTGGCAGCGGCGAGGAATTGCAGGATCATACCTGCGCCATTGCCGCAGGGAAATGATCGGTTCCTTGAGCAAAATTGAGCCGCCTGAGGTTTCTTCCGGGCCGAGCGTCGCTCTAGCCTGGCAATTCGAGCCAGTGAACACTCATCCAGCCATCGTGCCAAACCTGGGCAGGGGTGAAGCCCGCCGCCTGAGCCAGTGCCTGGAACCCGGCGACTGAGTATTTGTAGGAACATTCAGTATGGACGCTCTCGCCCTCGCTGAAGGCAATGGTGACATCGCCTAGATGGACTTTCTGCGCATAACGGCTGATCAGATGCATCTCGATCCGATTTAGGACAGGATGATAGAAGGCGTAATGGGCGAAGCCGTCGAGGTTGAAATCGGCGCCGAGCTCGCGGTTTGCCCGCGCGAGGAGGTTGAGATTGAACCGCGCCGTAACCCCAGCGGAATCGTTATAGGCCGCGTGAAGGATCGCCGGGTCTTTGATCAGATCCACCGCGATCAGCAGCCCGCCACCCCGCAGGACACCGGTCAGTCGGGTGAGGAAGGCGAGAGCTTCGGCAGGGGTGAAATTGCCAATGCTCGAGCCTGGGAAAAAGCCCACGCGGCGGGCATCGTCACGGATTGGGAGCGCCAGGGGTTGGGTGAAATCGGCGATTATGGGCCTGATCTCGATGCCCGGATAATCGGCGCGCAGAATCGCTGCCGATGCGTGGAGATGGGCACCGGAGATATCGATCGGTGTGAAGCGGCGTGGGCGATCGAGCGTCTCGAACAGATGGCGGATCTTGATGACAGAACCTGCACCGAATTCGATGATATCAACATCCGGCCCGATATGTGCTGCAATCGAGGCGCCATGCCTTGCCAGGAGGTCACTCTCCTTGCGAGTGGGATAATACTCCGGAAGGTTGCAGATTTCATCGAACAGCGCCGAGCCGGCATCGTCATAGAAATATTTCGGCGATACGGTCTTTGGCAACGCTTGCAACCCAGCTATCAGGTCACGAAAGAAGCCCGATGATGGGTTGGGAGCTTCGGATTTTCCCCAAGTAGCGGTCTGGCTCATGAATCCCTCGCGAGGCGAATGCCCGTTGCTTGCCAACGCGCGGACGGTGGAAAGAAATTGCGATAGCTGGTGCGAATATGGTCGGCCGGCGTGAAACAGCTGCCACCACGCAGCACCATCTGATTGATCATAAATTTGCCATTGTATTCGCCAATCGCGCCGACATCGGCCCGGAAGCCTGGATAGGGCTCGTAGGACGACCTCGTCCAGTTCCAGGCATCGCCGTGGAGTTGGGTGAGGGCATCGGTCGCTATCGCGGCTGCAGGATGAAGTCGCTGGGGATCGAGAAAGTTGCCCCTGATCGGGGCGCGCTGGGCTGCGGCTTCCCACTCGCCTTCTGTTGGCAAACGGGCATCCGCCCAGGCGGCATAGGCGGCGGCTTCATAAAAGCTGATATGGCAAACCGGCTCATCCGGGTCAAACGGTCGCAATCCGAACAGCGTGAAAATATCCCAATCGCCGTTGTCGCGGCGACACCAGTAGAGCGGCGCCTGCCAATCCTCCGCGACACGCTGTGCCCAGCCGTCCGACAGCCAGAATTCCGGACGGCGATAGCCACGATCATCGATAAAGGCGAGATACTCACCACATGTGACCAAGCGATTGGCGAGGCAGTAGGGCTGTAGCAAAATGGCATGGCGCGGGCGCTCATTGTCGAAGCTGAAGCCGCGACCATCATGGCCGATATCGACCTGACCGCCGGGGCAGGCGACCCATTCCAATCGGGCACGCTCACGAAAGGGATCGCCGCCACTGCCATCGGGCCGCGCCGCGTAGGCTGGCGCCAGAGGGTTCTGTGCGAACAGATGTTTGATGTCGGTCAGCAACAGTTCCTGGTGTTGCTGTTCATGGTGCAGGCCAAGCTCCAGCAGCTCCACAAAACGTCGCAACGTCGGGGTTGGCGCCCAGTCACGGCATTTTTCCAGTTGTCCCTCGATCCTGGCATCGACGTGATCGCGGTATTTAAGTACCGTATCGATGCTTGGGCGGGTGAGCAGACCACGCTGAGGGCGAGGCTGACGGGCACCAAGGGCTTCGTAATAAGAGTTAAAGAGATAGCCGAATTTTGAATCGAAAGGCGGCGCGTCGGGCTCAAGGACTGGAAGGACGATCGTTTCGAAGAACCAGGCAGTATGGCCGAGATGCCATTTCGTTGGACTGGTATCGGGCATGGACTGCGCGCAGCAATCCTCGGCTGACAGTGGTGTAGCGAGTTGCACGGTGCGGGCGCGTACTGCGGCGTAGCGGCTGGCAATGACAGACGTCACATCGG
>CAIXXC010000048.1 GCA_903923205.1 uncultured Rhodospirillales bacterium
AGGGCCAGCTCTGCCGACCCCAGACCCAGAAAGGGATAAACCCAGACCTTGACCATGGCCGTCACCGGCCGCACATATCCCATACCCACCCGGGTCAATTCTCGATGAAAATCCCGGGTCAATTCTCAGCGCAACTCAACACACGCATGTCAGCGCGTGAAATGCTTCCAGAAATAGAGCAAATTTCGCACGTAATTGGGGGTTTCATTGTTTAGCGGAATACCGTTTGACGACCTCACTGCCCCAGGACCAGCGTTGTAGGCTGCAACGGCAAGATGTACCGCACCAAATTGGTCAAGAATTTGGCGCAGGTAATGTGCGGCTCCCATTATATTGGAGCGCGCGTCATATCGGTTCGAGACGCCAAGCGTTGCCGCTGTTGGCGGCATGAGTTGTCCAAGACCAACCGCTCCTGCCTTGCTTAGCGCTAACGGATTGTAGCGGGATTCGGTCCAAATCAGCGCGTCGAGCAAACCTCGGGGAATGCCAAAACGTTGTTCGGCCGCCTGCACGTAAGGAAGATAAGCTGCGCGGCGGAAGCTGCTGCCAGATGTACTGTGCCAGCGTACATTGGCAATTGGGTTGGTCGTTTGGCTTGGTGCTACCACTGGCTCATTTTGCTTGGGCGTGCCCCAGGTGCCAAATGTCACCAGCGCGAAACCGTTCGGCCGAACGATAGTCGTGACGCCTGTCTGCAATGTCGAACCTTCCCCGATTGCTGGGGACGGCGCTTCGGCAGCGAATGCTGATCGGACCAAAGCGATTGCGAGGATGGATGCCAAAGCCCCGCTCAGAAGGCGTGTCATGGGATAACCTTTCTCTAGCCGACTCGAGTGAGAACATATATAGAACATATTGCGCAGGAAAGCGCATTTCGAATGGGCGCAGAGCGGAGGCTGCGTGGGCGGTGGCATCCACGAAGGAGATGCCCGATGTCGAATGCCCTTACTACCGATCGACTTGAAATCCGCGCCCGGCAGATTGTCGCTGATCTTGGCGGCACGTGGTCGCGCTCGCGCGGCATGTGCTGCTGTCCTGCTCATGAAGACCGCACTCCGTCGCTCAGCGTTAGCCTGGGCTCGCGGGCGATCCTGTTTCATTGCTTTGCCGGCTGCGCGAACGAGGCCGTTCTGGCCGCGCTGGTGCAGCGGGGCGTCAAGGCTACAACCTTGTTCGACGGACGATCCGAACCGGTCCGCGCCGTTCGATCGGACGAAGCTCCACCGGAGAATGTTCAGCGCCTTTGGCGTGAGGCCGCTTGTCTGACGGGCAGTCTCGCTGAACGCTATCTGGCGCGGCGCGGCATTGTGGCTGGTTCGCCTGATCTGCGCTTCCTGGCGCGAACGCCTCTGGGGCCCAAGGGCGCGGTGCAGTTCCTGCCAGCGCTGGTCGCGGCCGTCCGCAACGACCTGGGTGCGGATTCCGAGGTGATGCCGGCCACCATTCCGATTTGATCCCGGCCGGGATTCCGAATTGATCCCGGCCACCATTCCGAGAAATTCCCGGCCACCTTGGCGGGGGTGCGGAGCCTGATCGTTGGGCCCAT
>CAIXXC010000049.1 GCA_903923205.1 uncultured Rhodospirillales bacterium
AGAAATGGGGGTCACGTCAGTCGACAATCTCAGTTCGAGCGGAATGAGCGCGCTCAAGAACGTGATGAACATGCCAAACACCGTGTTCATTTTCACAACGAACAATTTACAGAAAATCGAGAAGGGCGTTCAGAGCCGCTCTCATGTAATCCACATGGGGTCGGCAAAACCGCAGCAGTGGCTGCCTATCTGTAAAAAGATACTCGCCGATCAGTGCGTCGTCCCGCCATCTGATTCAATGCTCCTAAGCCTCATCGCTCAAGGCAAGGGTGACGCTCGCGCCACCATTGGGATCGCGCAACGGTTGGCACGTAGGCGCTTCGCTGAAGGGCATGTTTTGGTTTCGGACACACCACAAGCGCAAGCCGACTTCAATATTTCTCTGATCAATGAGGTGATGAAATGAACATCACCTTTGAGGAAATTTTTGCGCTCCATAAGAAAGAAGCGTGCATTCGCCGATTTCAGAAGTCTTATCATGGATCCGTTATGCCAACGCCAGATGATGTTTATAGCGAAGGATCTCGTTTTTTTTCTGCCCACCAAGAAACAGTTGATCTGGGATTCATTCGAATTTCGAATAAAACAAACATGGTATTTGCGTCAAATGATGTTTCTTTGTGGTGCGCTTCAGATGTATACGTTAGAAAAGAATATAGAAGCCAAGGTGTTTTAAAAAAACTTCTACACTATGTTATCAACAATTGTGACGTAAAATTAATTTTTATCAAGAGATCAATTTTTAATTCTAATCGTGAATATTACAGTTCAATGAATTTCAATAAGATTATTCAATTTCCAAATGATAGTGAACTTATTTGGATTATGCGCGAATAAATCGCCCCTTAATATCAGATCGGGTCAAAATTTGGAACGCGAATATCTTTGATTCTATCTATACGAGCGGGGATTTTAAATCCTAAGCATAGTATCATTGATCATAAAATCATGTCCGAGACGATCAGACCAATTGGTGGAACCGCTGGAGATTCGTCGGGTTCAACGACAACGGCGGTATAAACGAGAAAGCCCCGCGATAGCGCGGGGCTTTTTTGTTGAGAAACAGCCAACGAGGCAGCTTGCTCATACAACAATATCGCGACCCATGGGAGTTATAAGTGTTTGAATTATATGATAAATGGTGCCGCTTAGGTGACTCGAACACCTGACCCCATCATTACGAATGATGTGCTCTACCAGCTGAGCTAAAGCGGCGAAGCTGGGTTTTTAGCTCAGCTTGGCATCATTTCACACCCTTAAGTTTGTCGGTTTACCCGACCAGCTTGGATGCTCATTCCCCATCCTGATCGACAGCGGGTTTTCGTGTCCTGCGGCTCTGAAGCTGCTCGATGTTCATCTCAGCCGTGAGGTGTTTCGCGTAGAACCGATCAATCATTTCCGTCGATGTTCGGGCGTTTCGAGCCAAGGTTAACAAGCTCACCTGATCGCCTTTTGTGAGATTAAACATGATGCAGGTATGGCGCAGGCTGTAGAGCGATCTGCTCTCCCCGTTCGCATTGGTTTTGAGATCCGCGATGCGTAGCAGCTGGTCGAACTGACGGGTGATCTGCCGCAGAGCGTAGTCCCGATTGTTCACATATTGCGGCAGGAAGAGATGGTCCTCGGGGTTTCCAAAACCGTCCGCTTTGTGCCGTGCCAATAGCCGCTGATAATAGGTCACAGCCTGCGGCATGGTTACCACGGGATTGCCGTGCCCTTTAGTGGGTGGGTAGGTCAGGCGTAGGTAGGTGTTTGCCCCCTGCACGACGGCCACATGCTTGTGCTGCAGCACCTTGACGTCGGTCGGACGAATGAACGCGTTCGTCATGAAGAGGATCAGGTCGTAGAGGTCCTCAGAGATCGTGATGTTGCGCTTCTGCTCGCCTTTGGTTCCAGCCCTCATGAAGGCGCGACCGATGTTGGCGCGACAGACGGCGTGCAATTTCCCGTATTCAGTGGCGCTGAACCATGGACGGGGCGTGTCGATGGTCTTCAGGGTCGGATAGGCTGGCTGCGCGGTGATCACGCCCATACGCTGGGCATGCCGCATGATGGTTTTTAGATGAGACAGGTGGATCTTTAGGGTGCTGATCGATAGCGGTCGGGAAGGCGTCGACAGGCTGTTGATGTAGCCCGAGATGCAGGCGTAATCGATGTCGGCGACCTCATACTTGCCGAAGTAGGGTAGCAGGTCAGACTCTAGGCGATTGCGGTCATTAGGGACCTTGACGGTTGATCGCTCGCCTCGGGAAACCTGAGCTTCCACTTCCTTCAGCAGGCTTCTCGCGCAGAGTTCGAAGCCGCTGTGGCGACTAAATGGGATGCGATTGATCTTTTGGGCTTTGATCTCGCCGAAGACATGCTTTGCGACCCTGAGTGCCTCACGCTTCTCAGTGACCTTCAGGCTGCGCCGAATGATCTTCCCATCTTCGTAGAACCGCGCATACCAAAACGGTGACGCTTCCATCTTGTAGATGGTCAGTGCGCCGTACCCTGGAACGCGGGTCAAAGAGTCTGGAATGGGGACTGTTCGGTCCCTTTTTGTCGGGTCAACCCGACCTGTCAGCGATTTTGCGCGCGGTCCAGTCATAGCAGAGTTGTATAGTAAAAACCATACAACATCAACCGATACAAGGTTCTGAATTTATTCGATTATTTAGGAGAAAGCGCCCGAATCCAACGCATTACGAATGCGCCGCTCTACCGGCTGAGCTAAGGCGGCCCAGGAAGGGCTCCGGTGCGACTCGGCGGTGGGCCGAGGCGCGGGAAGGCGGCCTATTTACCGGCCTCGCCCGCGATTGCCAAGCGGCCCGGCGTCACGCCCCGAACAGACGCGGTCCGAGCACCGCGAAGGCCAGGCCCGCCAGCACGCAGATCAGACCGAACAGCAGCGCGATCCAGAAGGCCGGGACGAACAAGGGGCGCGGTCCGCGCTCGCCGTCGTCCTCGTCACGGTCGCCGTCCGGATCAAGCGGGTAGGAGGGCAAGCAGGGCCTCCTCGGTCGGCTGATCGGCGAAGGCCACCTTGGCGAAGGCCCGTCCGGCCAGGGGCGCGGCGGCGGCGGCGGAGATGCAGTAGGCCGCCGGGCCGGTGCGGCCGGTGAAGATCACCGCTAGCCGCTCGGCGGCCTTGGGCGAATGGATCAGCACGGCGTCGACCGGTCCCATGCCCGATGGCGGCGAGACCGGCAGGGTCTCGTACAGAGCCAGGGCGCGGGCGCTGACGCCCTGGGCGGCCAGGGCGGCGGGCAGGTCGCCGGCGGGTTCGCGCGGGCCGGGCGCCAGAATGCGTCCGGCGATGCGGTTGCGGGCGGCGGCGATCAGGTCGGCCAGGGCGTTGACGTCGCCCTCGGCCGAGGCGATGGCGGAAAACCCGGCGGCGCGGGCCGCCTCGGCGGTGGCCGCGCCCACGGCGAACACCGGCAGGCCCCGGTCCGGGCAGCGGGCGGCGAAGGCGCGCACGCCGTTGGCGCTGGTGAAGGCCAGGGCCCCGATTCCGTCCAGGTCGATCGGGCCGGGCAGGTCGTGCACCTCCAGCAGGGGGGCGAGGACCGGCTGGTGGCCCATGGCCTGCAGCCGGGCGGCCGTGCGGCGCGCCCCGGGCTCGGCGCGGGTGATCCAGATTCTCATGCTCGCACCATAGCTGCCGCGCCGTCGGGCGGAAGCGGCTTAGGCGGTCGGCAGCAGCAGGCGGTCGCCGCCCTCGGCGCGGACCTCGCGTCCGAGCCGGCGGCCCAGGGCGTCG
>CAIXXC010000050.1 GCA_903923205.1 uncultured Rhodospirillales bacterium
CGATCTTCTTCGCAAGAAAGGAGGCCGAGATCCCCTGGAATTCGGCGAGGTCGCGACTACTGGCAGGGTCACCTTGTGAGTTGACCAACCAGAGGAGGCAGTGAAGCCCGTATTCGACACCATTTCCGAGATGAGCCATAACGCAGACAATATTAGTCCGCGTTTAAATGCACAAGCAGCTTCTGGCGCATCGACATAAGATTACTGGAAGCCGGGTTTGCCGATTTGGTCCGGATGCTGCGGCACACGCTTGAAAAGACCCGTGTCATAGCCAAGCGCACCTAATTTATTCAGCATGCGGGCATAGGTCGCGTCGTCCATATCGGGCTTGCGCGAAAACACCCAGCCATATTGCCTTCCCGGATAGCCGACCAGGGCCGTTTTGTAGTCCGGATCGATGTCGAGGATCAGGTATGAAAAGTAGAGCGGCCAGAAGGGGCTTTCCCGCCATTTCGCCCCGCCCGAACCGGCCACAACATAGCCGCCCATAACAAAATGGTTCTCCGTGGCCGAAAAATCCGCCCTGGCGCTGTAGACATCGCGAACATCGCCATTGGGAAAGCTTACATCGAAATAGCTCCCCACCTTTCCGCGCTCGGCGAAATACGGGATGTTGGCGATGACATACCAACGACCACTGTAGCGATCCAGATCGACACGCTGGGCAAGCGGCAGCGGCGGGCCGGGGGTCGCACAGGCGGAAAGTCCAGCAAGGCAGAAGAGCGCGACGAGTTGGCGAAGCATCGTCACAGCCGGCGCGCCACGATGACCGCCATGGCGCTGCCATGACCAACAATTCGTTTCCAAAGGGCGAGAGCCCCGGTGGCGGGAGCCTCCTGCGCTGCGCGCGCCTCCTCGCGGTGTCGAACTTCGTCGGCCTGGCACATCTTGAGCTTCTCCCGCAATGCCCCAGCGGACCCGTCCTGGGGTAATTTCATGATCTGAGCCGCGTAATGATGGTCGACGAAGATTTCGACCGCCTCGATCGTCGCGTAGACCGCGCGTGCGCCGATCAACGCCGGAATAAAGCCCGTCAACCACCCCGCAACCCGCCACAACGGCACTAGACGACTGCGCTGCGACGATGCAAGCAGTCCCTCCATAAGGGCAAGATGGTCCTGTTCAGTGGCGAGGTGTTCGAGCGCGAAGCGGCGGACCCAAGGGTCGCCGGTCGCGGCAAGAATTCCCCGATAGATCATTACGGCCCCGGTCTCGCCCGCATGATCCGAGCGCAGATCGCCGAGGAGGCCCGGGACAGACGCAACTTGCTCGATCAGTCCATCAGGAGGGCGCGTATCAGAGAAGATCATGACCATCATGTCGGTCGACTTGTCGCAACAACAAGGGGGATGTGACGTTTCAGCCGATTCCCGGGCGGCGCGGCAAGGGTCGGGACAAGGTTCCGCCACGGTGGATATCCTCAACCGTGATCGTCTTCACCATGTCCAGCAAAGCTTTCGAGGCGATCGCGATCACCCAGGGCATGCGTACCGTCCACGGTTTTTCAAAGCCGGCAAACATGGTTGTGCCTTCAAGCGATGCAGAGACGAACAGCGCCACTGTTTCTCGCTCTGCTTCCGGCAAGCTCGGGTTCAGACGGCCAATGACCTGGTTCAACGAATCTCGGGCGCGCTGGTACATGTTGTCGACCAGGCGATCAACGAAAGGATCATGATTGGCAAGCGCCCAGAGTTCGGGAAACAATCGGGTTGTATGCTTCGTCGTGATGTCGTCGAGAATCAGGGCGATGATGGCGCAGAACCGCTCCTCATAGCTCTGGCTTTCGTCCTCGACGATCTGATTGAACATATCTTCGTAGACATCCAGAACCCTGTAGAGCAGGTCCTGCATCAACGCGTCCTTGCTTTTGTAGTAATAGCTGACAGCACCGGAGCGGACATTGCAGCGCCGCGCGATCTCTCGCAACGTCACGGCGCGATAGCCACTCTCGATCAGGATTTCGAGTGCCATGTCCAGTATCTGGATGATTCGGGCCTGTCCCGGCGCATATCCCCCGGTCCTCTCCCGCGTCTTCAGAACCCGCTCTGGCTTGGGCAACAATAATCTCCTCTGGAGCGGTTCCGACGGCGATCACGTGCCCCATCCAAGGGGGCGGAACGCGAGCGGATGACTTTACCTTAAACCCCCATCCCATCGCGACCATCGAGATCGCGACGGGGTGGGGCATGTTGGATCAGGCCGGATCGGCGACCTTGACGATCAGCTTGCCGGTATTCTGGCCCTTGAACAGCATGCGGACGGCGTTATCGGCATTCTCAAGCCCGACAATGTCGTGATACTGCCAGTTCATCTTGCCTTCGAGACGCAGCTTCGCGAGCGCACGGAACGATTCCGGATACCGCGCGGCGTAGTCGGTGACGATGAAGCCCTGCACCTTCAGGCGCTGCATCAGGATCATCGGGTAGTTCGACGGCGCGGCGCCGGCGCCATCGGCGTCGTAGACCGAGATCATGCCGCACTGAACAATGCGCCCGAACAGATTCATCTGCATCAACAGCGTATTGAGCGTCTCGCCGCCAACGTTGTCGAAATAGATATCGACGCCTTCCGGGCAGATTTGCTTGAGCCGCGCCGCGACATTCTCGCTCTTGTAATCGATGGCGTGATCAAAGCCATAATCGCGGGTGAGCGCTGCACACTTGTCCTTGCCACCGGCAATGCCGACGGTCTTGCAACCCCAGGCGCGGCCAAGCTGACCGGTGATGCTGCCGACAGCGCCGGCCGCGCCGGAGACCACTAAAGTCTCGCCGATCTTCGGTGCGCCGATGTCGAGCAGACCGAAATAGGCGGTTGGGCCGACAAGGAACAACTGACCGAACACATCCTTGCGGGGAACGCCCGGGATCTCCGGCACGACGGAAACCATCGCCGCAGGCGTGACGGCGTAGTCGCTCCACGTGCCAAGGCCCATCACCACCGCGCCCTCGGCGATCGAATCCGACGCGCTCTTGATGACAGTGCCGCAGAAGATGCCGCGCATCGGCGCGCCGAGCGCGACGGGGGGCATGTATTGAGGAATGTCGCTCATCCACAACCGATTGGTCGGATCGAGCGAGAGCCATTCGGTCTTGACGACGACTTCGCCACGCCCGGGTGTTGGAATGGGATCGTTGCGGAAGACGAGATCGCCATCCTTGATTTCGCCGACTGGGCGTCGTGCCAGGATCCACTGCCGATTTTGGTTTGTCATGGGTATTCCTCCGTATTGTCGTCGGTCTGATGATCGCGCGGCGAGCCCGCGCCCAGACGTCTTCGCTGCTAGGAATATACTGCCCGGCGTCAGCAATCGAGGGAAACCGCACCACTCTTCGGAGTAGACGCATCTCGTGCCGTTTTGAGCTTACAGCCGATCGATTGCCTCACCCTTGCGTGGGGGCGCATACTCGTGTCCTGAAGCCGTGGCGATCGAACCGCGGTATCGAAAGAAGACGACCATGCCCCCAGCAGCTTCACCCGCAGTCGACCACGCTATTCCCGCGCATGTGCCACCGGAACTCGTCGTCGATTTCGATATTTACGGCTCCTCGGTCGGCAGCGACGATTATCTCATCGCCTGGAGCGGGCTCCAGCAGAAACTCGGACACCGCGTCATCTGGACGCCGCGCAATGGCGGTCATTGGGTCGCCCTGCGTGGGCCGGGCGTGCTGGCCGTCTTTAATGACCCAATTCGCTTCTCGTCTGACAGTTTCGGCGTGCCTGTGGCCGAAGGGGAGCAAATCCCCTTGGGCGCACTGATCGTCGATCCTCCGGAACATCAGTTTTATCGCGTTTTCCTCGACAAGGGCATGTCCCTGCTGGTCGTGCGCGCCAACGAGGCGGCGATCCGCGCCCGTGCCATCGCGTTGATCGAGGGCTTCCAGGCCCGAGGCCAATGCGATTTCGTGAAGGAATTCGCCGATGTCCTGCCACTGAGCGTATTCCTGTCGCTGGTTGGCCTGCCGCTTGAGGATCGCGAGATGCTGTCGGCCTGGACCGCCGACACGGTACGGGGTGCCGATCTGGCAGCGCGTGAGGCCGCCTTCTCCAGTCTGGCCGCCTATCTGGATCCCATCATCGACGAGCGCCGCGTTAATCCTGGCGACGATATGTTCAGCGCCATCGCGACCCTCAAGGTTGATGGCCGCGCCCTCACCCAAGCGGAAGCGGTCGGTGCGGCCATCCATCTCTGCATGGCGGGGCTCGACACCGTGGCATCACTTCTGGTTTTCGTCATTGCCCACCTCGCGCGCCATCCCGAACTGCGACGGGAACTGGTGGCGGCGCCGGAAAAAATCCCGAACGCCGTCGCCGAAGGCATCCGCCGCTTCGCGATTGTCATCATGAGCCGTCGGGTGCGCGCCGATATCGAGTTTGAAGGCGTCGGCCTGAAGGCCAACGACATGATCAGCGCGCCCAGCATGCTCTATAATCTCGATCCCGATATCTACCCCAATCCTCTGCGCTTCGATCTCAACCGCCGTGTCGGTAAGGTCGCAACCTTCGGCGATGGTATCCATCGCTGTCCAGGCGCGTTGCTGGGTCGGGCTGAGCTGACGATCACCCTGCAGGAATGGCTCAAGCGAATTCCGGATTTCGAACTCGTCGACGAAAAGACGCTTAAAGTCATCGGCGGCATCGTCGCCTGCATGGAGCATCTGCCCCTGCGATGGCCAACTGCCTGATCGGCACCCCCTTGCCGCGCATGGCGCGTCAGCAGTGAAAACGATTGTGGCCGGGCCTTCGTTGACACACGATGCACCGAAACGTTTGTTTGGGAGGCGCGAACCGATGACCGATCCGGTCCTGATTGAACGACGCGACGGCATCGCAATCGTCACGTTGAATCGTCCCGAGGCGATGAATGCCCTGTCGTCAGCAATGCGCAGCCATCTCAACGCCGCCTTCCTTGCCCTCGGGATGGATCGCCAAATCCGGGTCATTGTCATAACCGGGGCCGGGGAACGTGCCTTTTGTGCCGGTCTCGACCTCAAGGAACTGGGTCAGCAGCAGGGTGCCGTCTTTGCCGCCATCGGCGATGATCCGACGCAGAACCCAGCCATAGCGATGGATACCTGCGCCAAGCCGATCATCGGGGCTATCAATGGTGTTGCGGTGACCGGCGGTTTTGAGATCGCCCTGTGCTGCGACATGCTGATCGCGTCAAGCAATGCGCGCTTCGCAGATACCCATGCCCGCGTCGAGGTGATGCCGGGCTGGGGTTTATCGCAGCGTTTGCAGCGGCTGATCGGCAGCATGCGGGCCAAGGAAATCTCGCTGAGCGGTCGTTTCATCGATGCCAAGACCGCCTACGAATGGGGGCTGGTTAACCGGGTCGTGCAGATCGGAAGAGCGTCGTGTAG
>CAIXXC010000051.1 GCA_903923205.1 uncultured Rhodospirillales bacterium
CGCGTCCTTGTCCACGGCGAACCCATCAAGCTGGCGTTTGGTGAGAAGCTTTCGGAACGCCGTTCGGCGACAGTTCAACCGGCGAGTGGATTGGTGCGCTTCTGGACACGGATCGCAGCCAATTTGAATCTTCAGGAACTTTACGAAGTCAGCTTCACGCCCAGGAGGACGCTATGAGCGCAGTCACCGCCGATCATTTTTCTACGGCGTCCGCACCGGATACGATGAGTCTGGCATTGCGCGAGACGGTCCTGAGCCCGCGCTTCTACACCACTGATTTCGATGCACTGGACAGCATCGATGTAGAACCTGTCCGCGCCGAGTGGGATGCCCTGATCGCCGAGATGGTGAGTGACACCAACAAGTATCATTTTCGCCGCGCCGAGGCGTTCCCCAACCGGCTGGAAGACCTGCCGGAAGAATTGCGCGAAGAGTTCGTGGATTTTCTGGTGAGTTCACTCACGTCGGAGTTTTCCGGCTGTGTGCTTTATGCCGAAATTGCCAAGCGGACGAAGAACCCCGATGTCAAGCAGCTCTTCAAGCTTCTGACCCGGGATGAGTCGCGCCATGCCGGCTTCATCAACGAGACGCTGAAGGATTATGGGATCGGCGTGGATCTAGGCTTTCTGACGAAGGCGAAGAAATACACCTTCTTTAAGCCCAAGTTCATCTTCTACGCTGTCTATCTATCCGAAAAGATCGGCTATGCCCGATACATCGCGATTTTCAGGCAATTGGAGCGGCACCCGGAATTGCGCTTCCACCCGATTTTCAACTGGTTCAAGAACTGGTGCCAGGACGAATTCCGCCACGGCGAGGCCTTTGCCATGCTGATGCGGGCAGACCCAAAGCTCCTCAAGGGCGCCAACAAGCTCTGGATCCGCTTCTTCCTGCTCTCAGTCTACGCAACCATGTATGTCCGCGATCATACCCGCGTCGCGTTCCACAAGGCATTGGGCCTGAACCCGACTGAGTACGACTACCAGGTTTTCCAGATTTGCACCGAGATCAGCAAACAGGTGTTCCCCGTGATGCTCGATACGGATAGCCCCAAATTCCGGGCCGGCATGGATCGACTTCGGACTCTTTCGGAGGGGATGGCCAAGGCGAAGGAACAGGGCGGCATCGTCGGCAAGATCAAGCATATCGGCCTGCTCGCCGCGACTGGCCTTACTTTCGCGAGCCTCTATCTGCTGCCCACGCAGTCGAACGAGACTCCCGATACCATTCGCCTCGTCCCCGCCTGGTAGCGCGCAGGCCCGGCCGATGCTCCAGCATAGCTTGAGTTTTGCGTTTACGGTGCTGCTGTGGTGGCTTGGCACCGGGCTCATTCTTAAACTATCGACGCTGCCGGCTCGTACGTTCGGCTGGAGCCTTGTTGGCGGCTCGGTGATGCTTGCCGCCTCTTTGTACGGCGTTATGAAGACTGCCCAGATGACCAGCGCATTCGGCGCCTACCTCTCGTTCCTGAGCGCGATCGGGATTTGGGGATGGCTGGAAATGAGCTTCCTGATGGGCCTGATTACGGGCCCTCGGAATGCGCCCTGCCCCGTGGATGCCCATGGCTGGCGGCGCTTTCGGCTCGCGCTTGAAACGTTGCTGTATCATGAACTCGCGATCCTTGGCGCTGCCTTGTCGGTGATTACGCTCACCTGGAATGAACCGAACCAAACAGGCACCTTGGCGTTCTTGATCCTGGCCGTGATGCGGATCAGCGCCAAGCTCAACATCTTTCTTGGCGTTCCCAACCTGACCGATGATCTGCTGCCGGAACGGCTGCATTATCTGAAATCATACTTCCGCAAGCGCAGCTTCAATCTGCTGTTCCCGGTATCCATCTTCCGCACCTGCACGACGAACCTGTGCATCTTCGTGGACGAGCTCTTTCGCAACAACCAGCGTGTGATTTTCCTGGCGCTGATGTACGTGGCATACCACACGATGCATTCGTTCGGAGAAAGC
>CAIXXC010000052.1 GCA_903923205.1 uncultured Rhodospirillales bacterium
AGACCGAAAGTTGGAAACAGCGGATAGCCGATCGTGACCTGAAAATTCTTGTAGCTGTTGTAAAATCCGTCGATCGTCAGATGGCCATGGCCGCCGCCAAAATTCGATTTCCAGCCCGCCTCGAAGGACTGGACCGTTTCCGGCGCAAACACCGCGGCGTTGCCGGGCGCAACTTGCAAATTGATCCCACCGGGCTTGAAGCCTGTCGCGGTAAACGCGTACAGATAATTGTCGGGATCGACCTTCCAGCCCAAAGATACCTTGTACGAAAATTTATGGCTCGAAGTGGTCTGGTTCTGGGACAACGATGTGCCGAGCAGATTTTCATTGATATAATTGCTCGAACGACTGTCGGTGTAACGCCCGCCCAGGTCGAGTTTCAGGCTGGGCGTGAGCGCAAAACCAATCTGCCCGAATGCCGCAAGCGACCTCATGGGCGTGCGGCCGTCGAGATTGTAGTTAAAATAGGGGGCATAGGGCCCGGTGACGAGCGAATTGTAGTTGATGTCGAAATTGCTCGCTGGCGCTGGAAAGAAGTAGGTGTTCCAGAGGCCGAATGTGCCCAATAGCCAGGTCACCGGCTTGTTATCGGGCGAGATGACGTTGAATTCCTGGCTGAACTGGGTCTCGGTCACTTTGTCATTGAAGGTCTGGTTGCCAGTCGCCGTGCCGTCATAATCTGCGGCGTAAGCGGAATTACCGTTTGAAAAACCGCTGACAGAACGCAGCTTTACGCCGCTGTCAAAAACATAATCGATCTTCAGGATAGAGCGCAGGAACTTGTCGCGCGCCTGTTGCAACGGCGCGTTCGCGGTAATGTGGAACAAATCGGTGTAATTGGGATTGGGCGTGCCTGTTCCGGGGATCGTTTGAAACCGGTCACTGTAGGGATCAGCAGGATAGGCCCCCATGTCGAGATAATCGAAATCGGTTTTTGACAGGATCGTCAGGTTGCCACTTGGCTTCCACAAAAAGCTGATCCGCCCGGCCGCTTCACGCACATTGCCCGGATTACCGGCATAAGACGCGCCATTGGGCCCGGTGATTGTGTAAAAACTGTCGCGCCGGTCGCCAAAGAACGCCACGCGCGCCGCAAAGGTATCGCTGATCGGTACGTTGATCGCGCCCTGCACGCCGGCGTCGTTGTAGTTGCCGTAGTTCGCATTGAGATAGCCGTGATATCCACCGCTGATGACCGGATCGTTGGAATTGGCAAATACCGCGCCACCGGTGGCATTCTGGCCAACAACAGTTCCTTGCGGACCGCGCAGAACCTGAATGTTGGCCACATCGTAATAGGGCTCTTCCTGGAAATAGCCGGGAAAGCTCGGGACACCGTCACGATAGGTGATCACCCCTGTGGTGGACAGGCTGTTGGTTTCTGCCTTGCCGATGCCGCGGATGTTGAATTCCAGACCCTGTCCGAAATTGTTGACTACCACGCTCGGCATCGCGAATTGCAGTGCATCGGCCGTGAGAACGCCTTTTTCGGCGAGGTCCTTGCCGGACAGCACAGCCGCCGCGATCGGTGTCTGCAAAAGGTTTTCGCGGCGGCGCTGGGCAGTGACGACAATTTCGTTCGACGCCTTGTCCTTGGCATCTTTCGCAGCATCAACGTTCGCCGCGGGCTGTGGAGCCTGCTGCGCCGAAGCTGCAGCTCCGAAACCAAGGCCAAGCGCAGACACGCCCGCCATAAATATGAATGCTCTCATGAACTCTCCCTCCCGTTGCATCATTGTGGCCGGACGCTTCAAGGCGGCTGCTTGATGCATCGCTCGCCAACAGCAGCCTCCCGGCCATGTCTCTCCAGTGCCCCGCAAGCAGTTCAAATGCGGTTGGGGGACAATTATTTATGCTTACGGTTTATCGCGATTTCCATATCCGTCAATATCTGGAAATCATTATTTTATGATACGGTATGCCCTTGCGGCCGCCAAATCAATCGGCGAACCCCTCACGGCAACCCGAGTTAACTACGGGTTTGATGGTCAGGTTTGCAGGCTTGGGCGATGCCAGGTTCTCGTAGAACGCACGCCTTCCTGGCTCCGTCGGCATGGATGGGAACGGCAGGCTGGAAATTCAGGTTCAGAGGTATCGCGCCGTTGCCTTGGCGGCATCTTCCTCGCCCACATAGGGAAATGGGCAAATACCCAGCATGCCGTTTTCGCTCTGCAGCGTTACTGCCATACCGTGCGGAATATGGATTGCCACGAGCGTGGGCATTCCGATGCCAAGGTTCACACGGTATCCGTCTCGCAACTCACGCGCCGCACGATCTGCAATTTGATCTCGAGTCCAGGACATGGTCAGGCCTCACGCAGTCGGGTGGTCCGGAATTCGATTTTTTTGTCGTAGGGCGCACCAAGCACCAGATGGTGGACATAAATGCCTGGCAAATGGATATGGTCGGGATCGAGCGCGCCAACCTCGACGATCTCCTCCACCTCGACCACACAGATCTTGCCACAAGTCGCAGCCGGGACATTGAAATTGCGCGCGGTTTTGCGAAACATGAGGTTGCCGCTGGTATCGGCTTTCCATGCCTTGACCAACGCAATGTCGGCAACAATGGCGCGCTCCAGCAAGTAACAACGACCATTGAATTCCCGGGTCGCCTTGCCTTCAGCGATCAGTGTGCCGACACCTGTCGGGGTATAGAAACCCGGGATCCCTGCACCGCCTGCACGCATGCGTTCAGCCAGCGTTCCTTGCGGTGAAAATTCCACTTCAATCTCACCAGCCAAATATTGCCTTTCGAACTCCTTGTTGTCGCCGACGTAAGAGGAGATCATCTTGCGAACCTGGCGGCTGCGCAGAAGCTTGCCCAACCCTTCGCCGTCTAGCCCAGCATTGTTGCTGGCGATCGTCAGGCCCGTCACGCCACTGTCCCGTACTGCATCGATCAGACGATCAGGGACGCCACAGAGCCCGAAACCGCCGGCTGCGATCAGCATGTTGTTCCGCAGGAGCCCTTCAAGCGCCGTCCGTGCATTGGGAAAAACCTTGTTCATCCCTGGTTCCCGACAAGCGTCCCAAAAATCTGCGTTCGCCCACGGGGGGTGTTCCTGGCGAACGCCCTTTGCCCAGATGGCAAGGGGTCAAAATTTGACCCCAACCGTTCCACCAAAGGTCCGACCTGGCGCGTAGGCGACGACATCGGCGACCGGAACTTGCATGAACAGCTGGCTGGCATACGCCACGTTCCCCAGATTCTTGCCCCAGATCCGCACGGAATACCGATCATGATCGAAGGTAAGCGTGGCCGATGCGTTGACCAGTGAATAGGCCGGCTGGGCAAGGCGGTTTTCAGGGTCGCTGAACCATTGGCTGGAATGGAAATAATCGGCCGAAATTGTCAGGTTCTGGCCCCCGATCGGCACTTTGTACTCAGCGCCAAGATCGACCGTCCAGTCTGGCGTGTTCGGCAGTCGCTTTCCTGCCGCGCTGATATCGGCCAATTGGGTGATGCCCCCTGTGGGAACAAGTCCGGTCTGTGCAGTCGGAAAATCGTCGAACCGGTCGTGAACATAGCCAATGCCTGCAGTCAGCGTGAGGCCGGTCACAGGGATTGCAGTGACATCGACATCGAACCCGTAAAGCTTGGCCGATTTGCCGTTATAAATCGCCGGAAGCCCGTTACGGAAGGTATTGAGCTGAATATTCTTGAAATCGTAGTAGTAGCCGGCGCCGTTGATCCGCAAATGGCGATCAAAAAAATCACTTTTCAGACCGGCTTCGAAAGCATCTAGAACTTCAGGTTGGATGTATGAGGCGGCAGCAATGCTCGTTGGATCATATCCGCCGCTTTTGAAACCGCGGTTGTAGGACGCGTAAACCATCACATCCTTGCTGAAATGATGGTCGATCGCTGTGCGCCAGGTCAACTTGGTCGTATTGCGCGAATCTGCCGTCGGCCCGAGCGGAACATTGAACCCTGATGCCAGCAAGTGGATGGCGCCGCTGGCTGCATACGACTTGCTCTCGGTCGTTTCGCGCAAACCCAGCGTGACATCTGTGGCATCATCAAGCTTGTAAGTAAGCTGGCCATATCCGGCAAAGGATTCGGTGTTCTGAAACGTGCTGAAACCCTCTGTAAATCCCAGCGCCGGTGCATTGAATTGCACACCGCTGTAGCCACTTTTGCGATTGAAATAATAGAGCCCGACGTTCCACTTCAAACGCCCGTTACCGCTTGAAATGAGTTGGAGTTCCTGGCTGATCATCTTGTCAGGCACCACGCCGCTGGCGCTGACGATCGGCAGTGGCAGCGAATCTGAGTCGAAGGCGAATGCCCAATTTTCGTGCCGGTAAGCCGAGATGCTGACCAATTTTACGCCTGCAAAATCATGCTGGATGTTCAGGCTGACGCCGTAATCTTCGTTGTCTGTCATCGGTTGGACATCCGAATTGACATCGAACTTCCCGCCCGCAAATGGCACGCCAGTCAATGGCAGTTCCCCCGGAACCGGACGATAGGCAGGAAACGCGCCTTTCAAGCGGCCATAGTCAAAAATCAGCGTCGCGCTGGTCGCATCGCCAAGCTCCGCCTTCCACTTGCTCCGTGCGGAAAAGTTTTCCGAATTGCCGACGTTTTGGCCGTTCGTCAGGTTCTTTCCAAAGCCATCTTGTTGGTTGCGGTAATCAATCGCCAGGTCGGCGGCGAGACCGGTCCCCAAGCCGGTAGTGATATAGCCGTTCCCGCTGATCGTGTTGAGGTTGCCATAGCCGAGTTGAATATTACCCTGCAAAGCCTGGGCCGGATCGCGCGTGGTGATCTGGAGCAAGCCACCGGTGGCATTGCGTCCGAACAGCGTTCCTTGCGGCCCCTTGAGCACCGCAACTTGTGCAACATTGCTGAGCGCCATAACATCGGCGCCCGCGCCCGGATAATAGACGCCATCGACATAGATCGAGACCGAGTTTTCGTTGCCGCCTTGCGAAATCTGCGTGCCTACGCCGCGGATGCGAGGAGACCCTCCAATCCCTGCCGTGGGGATCACCAGACCGGGCGTTACGTTGCCGAGATCATTGAGCGCTTGCACGCCTTTTTCGGACAGTGATGCCCCCGAAAACGCGCTTACCGCAACAGGCACAGACTGCATGCGTTCTTCGCGCTTTTGCGCAGTGACCACGATGTCGGCCACACCAGCGTCAGCGGAGGTCTGATTGTTTGTTCCGGTTGCTGGCTGGCTGGCCGCGGCCTGGGCGCCAGCGGTTTGGGTGAAGCAGAGTGCCAAAGCCGACAGGCAGGTGCTCGCAGCCATTCTTGCGTACATTTCAGATCCTCCACCGATCATTTTTGGAGGCTTTCGCCCCTTTGCTGTCACGGACTTACGGAGAGTCACGGCTGCGCAAAAATTTTTTATATTTATGTTGCCAATGCGGTGCGGTTATTGCTCGCACACTGGTTGCCAGGCGCGGTCGGGCGTCCGCGACCGACTCGATCGCGGTTGCTTCAGGATTGCTTTTGCGAGTAATTTCGCCACATCAGAATCAAGAGATAGGTCGGACATGCGTGCGGGCGGGGCACCCGAATGCAGACCGCTGGTGATCTTCCTTCAAGCGGCAGGCATGGCGTCAGCTGGTTCAAGTCGATGCGATTGGCCGCCATCTTCCGCGCGGATCATGGCTTGCAAAATCCGCCTGCCCAGCACCGCAGCTTTGTCGGCCTTCAACAGAATTTCCGGTATGCGTCCGTGGCAGGCGGCAATGCTCTGCTCGATCAGGCGCGTTGCGGAGACATCTTCGTCGAGCGCCTTGCTGACCAGCTCGCTCGAACGAAACACTTCAGCGAGGCAGGGCTCGGTATGCGAGAAATCCTGTCCTTCGCCCTGAAAATAATGCGCCGTATTTTTGGTTGCCGGTGTCACGGCATGGATATGGAGCAAGGCGCCCAAAGGTTCGGCCTTGCCGGTTTCGGGATCGAGCTTGCTGATCGAGTCCCATATTACGTGCATGCAGGGCGCGTAAAAATAGCTGATATATTGTCGGGCAACCGGCCCGTCATAGCCCAGCAGTTCGGAAAGAAACGGCGGACAGGCGATGTTCGGTTGGCTGAAGCTGCAGGTGACGATATTTTCGTGAACGGTGACTTCGGGCACCTGGATCGCACCACCGCCATCGCCGCCGAAACTGTCACGATGCAGAAACGGCACATGGTTGAGGTCGAGCAAATTGTCATGCAGCAGCACGTAACGCCCGGGCACCAGATAGTAATTGCCGCCTGCGTTGCGAAAGTCCGTATCGACCAGCTTCGCTTCGACATGGTCGGGTATCAGGGTTTCATCGGCGAGCGCGGGATCACCCATCCAGATCCACAGCCACTGCCAGCGTGCCGCAACCGGATAGCTGCGAAGACGGCAGGCAGCCGGTATGGTGTCCTGCGACGGGATAAGGGTACAGGCCCCGTCCGGCCCAAATCGAAGGCCATGGTAGGGACATTCGATATCATCGCCAATCAGTTTGCCGCTGGCCAAAGGGAAACCACGGTGCGGGCATAAACCCGCCAGCGCCACGATCTCATCGGCCTGCGTCCGGTAAAGGATGACCGGTTCATCCAGGATCATGCGTTCCTTGGGCGTGCGGCTGATTTCCGACAACCAAGCCGCGACATACCATTGGTTGCGAGGCGCAAAGCAGCCATCTTCGAGAGGGTACATGGGGTTTCTCCAGATGCTTGTAGTGCAAGCAGGGCAAATTTTACCAAGCTGCCACGCTTGATCGGGTTTCGGCGGCATCGTGCGAAGCGCATATGAAGCCATAGTCCGGATGGCTGATCAGGATCGAAGTGCCCGCGAGCCCGTGCGCTCTTCGGACGCCAGCCTGGCCAACAAGCGCAAAACCTGAACCCCGCCAACGTCGCTCGCTATCAACTTTTCGCGGAAACTTGGCCTGTGATCTCGTGCCAGCAAATTTTCGACTTCTTCGAGCGCAACGACGTCCTGCATAAAGGCAGTTTTCGCAAGCTGATAGATATCTTTTTGAATATCTTCGTCGTCAGTCAGAACGTTTCTAACAAGTGCCCAGAAATAATGGGTCGAATGAACAGATTCAGGCGTGATCAAGTGAAGCAAATAGTCTGTATAAAATTCGTTCTCGTTTCCGGGATTTGTGAATTTTAGATGTCCGAAATTTCCCGCTGGCCCCCTGACTTTGGCATATCCCAAGCGATCAACCTCAGATGACCCGCCCACAATACATTGTAGCTTTTGCGAGAAAATCGGAGTGCGTTTGTGTAGTATTTCCAAAACAACTGCGTCACCGTCTATATATATCTTTTGCTTCACTTCTGCATGCTCGGGCTGGGCCAAGGCCGCTCCGTGCACGAACGGAAAATGCGATGTGTCCATCAGGTTTTCGTGAAGGCCAAGGTAATTGGCCTTCATATGCAAATAGCCATGCACCCAGCGCCAGCCCTCACTGAAGTAGGGCTGATCAACGAACAAACTTTCGTCGAGGCACTCGCTGCCCCCCATCCATATCCAGATGAATGGGCCAACTTCTTTCAGAGGATATGATTCGATGCGCAACGCTCCCGGCGCAGTGCCAGTCGATGGAACAAAGGCGCACTTCCCGTCCGAATGAAACTGTATGCCGTGGTAGCCACAGACGATTTTGTCCCCATCGACCTGCCCCAGGGACAGAGGAAAGCTGCGATGCGGACACCGGTTCTGAAGCGCCACAGCCGTTCCGTCCTGCTTGCGATAGAACACGATATCTTCACCCAGAATGGTTCTGGAGATTGGCTTGCGGGAAACTTCCCCGCCCATGGCCGCGACGTACCATTCCTTGCGAATGAAGGGGGTCGAGCGATCTGCGAGTTCCGAGCTTTTGGATGCTGTTGCGATCTCACCTTGCTCTTCAATCATGGCGTAGTCCCCAGCTTGCAAAATAGATGAGTGCTGCCTCAATCCGAAGCTCTCTTCAGTCCATTGGCCTTTGCCCAGCGCATGATCGCGTCACGCGAGGTAGGTGCGGGGCCAAAAAACCGCTCTTGCGTGGCAACATCGGCAACAAACACGCCCCGCCTAAAAAACAGGAACATGCGCATCAGGTCATAGCCCAGCTCGGACATCAGCCTTACTGGCCGGACAAGCACACTGAAAACACCCCAGGGCACGGTCCAGATCGACAGGCGCCGACCCGTGACTTGCGCGATGGTGGCGGCGATTTCCTGCTGGCTTTTGGGACCGTCACGCCAGCCTATGTCGATCGTCTGATTGGCAATGTCTTCGCCTGGCCAGGCGGCGGCCTGGGCGATGTTGGCGGCAAGATCGTCGGTCAGCACATAGGACCACCGCGTGGTCTTGTCGCCCACGGCAAAGAACCGGCCGCCCTTCACCGCATTGGCGATGTAATCCGAACTCTGGTCGAGGAAAGCCGGCGCGCGCACAAAAACGAAGGGCACGCCGGCGGCCTTAATCATCTCCTCGGCCATGATCTTGGCGTGAAAGTGGGGTACCTCGGGTGCCTTTTCACACGCGACAATGCTGAGAAACACGAACCTGCCGACACGGGCTTTTGCGGCAGCCTCGATCAGGTTGCGATTGCCCTGGAAATCGATCTCAATGCTCTCTTTCATATAGCCGTTGGCCGAACTGATCACGATGTCCACGCCTTGCAGCGCGCGGTCGAGCGATGCGGGCTCCATCATGTCGCCGCGCACCCATTCGATCCCTGGTGCCGCATCGACCGGCGGCCCTTTGCGCGACATTGCCCGCACCGACAGATCTGAGTGTCGCAAGAGGTTCCCGACAATCTTCTGGCCGAGAAAACCGGTCGCACCGACAACGAGCACGCACCTTACATGCTTGCGCGGGCTGGATTGTATCTGGTCCAACGTCTTCTTCCCCTCGTTCGATACCAAAATTCAGCATAGGCCAGTGGCATCGGCGCATCATTTGACAACCTCGTCCCCCAAGACGGCTTCGATTGCGCCCAGTCGCTCGATCTCGCAGCGCACGATATCGCCTGCCTTCAGAAATTGCGGCGGTTTCATCGCCGCGCCAACTCCGCCGGGCGTCCCCGAAAAAATCAGGTCGCCGACTTCAAGCGTCATCGCCTGCGACAAGTGTTCAATCTGGTCCCACAGATTGAACACCAGATGCCGAGTATTTGATGACTGGCGGACCTCGCCATTGACCATGCATCGCAGGTCCAGCGAGTGCGGGTCGCCCGCTTCGTCTGCGGTAGTGATCCAGGGGCCGATCGGCGCGTGCGTGTCGAACGATTTCCCGAGCGACCATTGCTGGGTGGCGTGCTGCCAGGCCCGTTCGGTCACGTCGTTGCCAACGCAATAGCCGAACACATGACCCGGCGCGTCCTCGCGCCTGATGTGCTTGCCCTGCTTGCCGATCACCGCAACCAGTTCGACTTCGTAATCGACGTGCGGTGCTCCGGCGGCGATCAGCACCGGATCGAACGGTGCATTGATCGAGGTTACCGCCTTGGTGAACCACACCTGTCTTTCGGGGGTGCCCATCGCGCTTTCAGCGATGTGATCGGCATAATTGAGGCCGATAGCGAAAATCTTGCCCGGTCGCGCGACCGGGGCGAGCAGGCGGATGTCGCTCAACGGAATGCCCGGATCGCGCTCAACCTGCGTGGCGACGGTCCCGCTGACTTTGTCCCACTGCGCAATCAGATCGACCATTGCGCCCGCAATGCCGGTAGAATGAATTCGATCACCAATGACCACCCCAGTCTCGGGTCCATCACCGGCATCAAACGAGGCAATTTTCATGGGTGCACTCCAAAATCCACGGTCTCAGTGTGCCTTGCAAGACTGGCAAGGGCTTGCGTGGCATTCCGCATCGGACTTTTCGCGATCACCACTTTTCACCGAATGGACGCAATTCGGTCTGGAAAGACCATGCTGAACGGTCCTGCCGAACCAGGGTGAGCGCGGCCTGCGCCACGGCGGCGGGCTTGATGAAAAATTCGTCGGGCTTGTCGGGCATATAGGCCCGGGTCTTGGGGAGATCGACGACACCATCGAGGATCAGGATGGCGACATGAATGCCCACCGGTCCGAGGCTGCGCGCCATCGATTCGGCAAGAATGCGCTGCGCGGCCTTGCCCGGTGCGACGGCTGCGGTTGTCGGCATCCCGCGCAGGGCTGCGGTCGCACCGATGACAACGATGGCGCCGTGGCCAGCCTGCTTCATCGCCGGAATGACCTGCTGGCTGACAAGCAGGGTGCCGAGCGCGCTGGTTCGCCAGGCGTTCTCGAAATCCGCGGGTGTGATCTGTTCAACCGATCCCCAGGTACCCGTGCCAGCGTTCATGACAAGCACATCGGCCTCACCCAGATCGGCGCGGATGCTGGCGAAGACCGAGGCCACAGCTTCGGCATCGGCGACGTCACAGGCATAGGCGCGCGCACCGTCGATTTGCCCGGCAAGGTCCGCAGCGAAATCGGGGCTGCGTGCAATCATTGCCACGGCATAGCCTGCTTCTGCGAAACAGCGGGACAGCGCCGCGCCGTTTCCGGGACCAACGCCGACTACGACGCAGAGCGGTTTTGTGGTGGATTTTGCCGTCATGCCGGGTGCTCCGCTTGATAGTTATGGACGAAATCGGCGGGCACGGGGGGACCCCAATTGGCCATGGCGTCCTCCATCCCATAGTTGGTCGGCTGCCACAGCGCGTAGTCGTCGATGAAATCCATATCCGAATAATATTCGAACCATGACCCCCAAGGATCTTGAATATACTGGAAAAAATTGGATCCGATGGTGTGCCGGCCAAAGCCCCAGTGGCCCTTGCCCGTCTTTTGGGCCAAGGCATGGCCAGCCCGGCCCACTTCATCCGGATCGGCAACCTGGAAGCTCGCATGGTGCAGGCCCGTGCCGGGCGATTTTGCGAAAGCCAGCACATGGTGGTCGCTGTTGCGCCGTGCGCAGCAGAACGCGACAATCTCTTGCGCGCGATCTGCCAGCCCCATGCCAAATGCCTGGGTCACAAATCGAACGCTGACCATCACATCGGGGGTGAACAACGCAACATGCCCCAGGCGCCGCGGCTTTGCCGGTATAATGCTGCCAACAGGCTGCATGGCTGAGCGTCGGGTGCGGACGATATGCCCGGGGGCATTGATCGCAAAAGGGTGTTCAACGGACTTTTCCGCCGGCTTGTCCGCTTCGACAAGATGAAACAGGACACCGTGAGGGTCCTGTACCCATAACCCTTCGGTTTTCGCGCCGATTGGGGGCGGGACCAGTTTTCCGCCGTGAGCGGGCACCAACAGGGCAATGTCATCCAGTTCATCAGCCCGCAGCACGACATGGTGAAGCCGCATTTGCCCTTCGGATTTCAGCAACGTCACACTCGGCATTGCGCTGCCAGGACAAGACAGGCTCACGCGGTCGGACGCGGTTTCAGCCTCGAGCCCGGCATCGGTGTAGAAACGTGTGCCAACGCCGAGATCCGGGACCTCGAGCGCGATTCCGATCACGCCAGCTACCGCCATTTTCACTCTCCCGTGTCGACAGCTGTTACCAGGCTGTCGTTCCGCCATCGATCCGCATGTCCGCGGCCGTCATGAAGCTGCTTTCGTCCGAAGCCAGGAACAGCGCTGCGGCAGCCACTTCCTCGGGTTGCCCCGGTCGGCCCAGCATGATCTTGTCGATCATCACATCGGCAAATTCGGGCATGGCCAGAAAAGTCCGCGTGGCACCGGTTTCGATCAGACCCGGCGACAGCGAATTGGCGCGAATGCCGTGATGCCGGCCCTCCATCGCCAGATGCCGTGTCATCGACAACACGGCACCTTTGCCCGCCGAATGCGCGAGGCCAGGCAGCGCCTTGTACGTCGACCATGCTGAAACCGACGCCATGTTGATGATTGACCCACCGTTCACTTTCAACGCGGGCCAGGCGGCCTTGGTCAGGTTGAAGACCACGTTCACTTCGGCATCGAGTGTCGCGGCAAACGCCTCGTGGGTAAGATCTTCGATCCAGCCGACGTGGGCATCGGCCGCGTTGTTGAACAGCGCATCGATCCTGCCATAAGTTTCCAGCCCAAGTGCCACGAGCGCCTCGCAGGCAGACCGGTCGCGCAGATCGCAAGGTTCCATGGACACCATTTCGCCACCCGCAGCGCGAACCCGTTCGACGCAGGCGCGTGCCGCTTCCGCATCGATGTCGCAACCGATGATCCGGGCCCCCTCGCGGGCAAACATCTGCGCCGCGGCACCACCCATGCTGCCGCCGGTCCCGGTGATCACGCAGACCTTGCCCTCAAGACGGCCGGTCACCGGGCACCTACGGTATGGTGTAGGTTGGCGCAGCGTCCGCCCAGATCACAAATAATCACGCGACGAATTCTTCAACACGAACGCTGGAAGGTTCAACTTCGGCGGTCGTATTTAGCCATGACAGCCGATCCTGCGCCCAGCTTTCAATAATGATCGGCGCGGCGTCTACCAGGGACATGGGGCCTGCGATCAGGTGGTGGGCCGCCACTGACGCGTCAACAAGACATTTTCCCAAAGGGCTGGGATTGCGCAGAGCCGATGATACAGAGCCAAAAGCGTAATTGACCACGTCTTTGCAAACGTGGTGGGCCCAGGTCGTAACCTGCCGAATGCGCTGAATTTGCAGGTCGGACAAGCCTTTGCCAGCATCGGCCAATGTGTCTGCTTCAGCAAATACATCAAGTGTGAGTGCGCGAGCGGCTTGAAACAACGCCTCATGTTTCATAAAATCGTTCTGGAAAACCGGCGTGTTTGCGATGCAATCGGCTGAATAGAGTCGTTTTTTCTTCGATGCTGATTTGGCGGCCTCGTGCAGTGCACGCCGCGCTATACCCAGCATGACTGCTGCATGGCCGGCACAGACCACCACCAAAGTGCCAAGATGCGCCGAGTGTGAAACCCGTTGCGGTTCAGTCCAGTGATTGTTGAACGTCCAATCGGCTGGGATATCCTGCTCCGGCACCTCGTAATCAAAACTGCCGGTTGCCTGCAAGCCGACGACATCCCAGTTCCCTGCCAGACGGATCTGATCCTTGCGCAGAAAGGCGCCGACAACTTTGGGGCGGCCATCTACCTGCATCACCGGCGCGCCGTTTTCATAAACCACGTTCGCACCGGAGACCCAGTCCGCATGCCCTATGCCCGTACCCCAACTATGCGTTCCCCCACCTCGATAATGGCCATCCAAAAATATCACCTTGCCGGTTGGGGCATAAGTCGACGACATGACGGGCAGCCTGCCGCTTTTAAACATCCGCGCAACGTGGGCATCGCTGCAGTAAGTTGCGGCCACCATGGTTGCGACCGAGTTTGACATCATCGACCAGGCGGTCGCCGCGTCTGCACTCGCGATTTCTTCGACCATTTCAACAAACGGGACCGTTGCCGCGTCCGCGCCACCAAGGCCCTCGGGAACAAGAAGCCAGAAGAGGCCCTGTTCGCGAAAGGCTTCAGCGACGACAGGCGACATCGTGCCCGAATTTTCAGGCTTTGCCGCCTCGGCTTCGATCAAATCACGCAAATCACGTGCGCGTTGTGCATATTGATTGGCCATCACCATTCCTCCCACGACGTGCTGTTTCCTGCTGCTGGCGTGCTTGCCCCGGTTTTTCGACCCGCGCCGCTGCCACCAGACATGAACGTTCCGATCCTGTTGCCATCGGTTATCGGTACATGCAGGACCGATGGATGGTCTGCATCGTGATGGATCGTCACCCAAGACGGTCGCTGGTGCAACAAGTGCCCCTGCCCCAGCATATCGAAGAGGTTCGTAGCAGGATCCTGATCAGCGGAACTGATGCGCAGGCCGATGCGGTGACCTTTCTGAAACACGTTGGCTGTTGGTACGAGATTGAAATCAAACCGCTGCGGTGAAGTCGTATCGACCGGCTGGGGATCGGTGAAATCGTGATGCCACAGCCATGGCCGCGACTGATCCTCGTTGACCATGCGCATCGAGCCCTTGAGCCAGCCGCGCGTCAGCAGGCGTCGTCCGCCGTCGGGATCGATGTCCCACAGCGATGCGAACAGCAGCACTTCGGGTTGGCTGGTCGAAATATAGATGGTCGCGGTCAGTGGGCCGATGACTTCGGTGCGTTCAACCATCGGCGGCGTCGCAAAGCCTGCACCACCCCGTGCGTTGTAGCTATTGTCCTCATAGCTTGTTCCGCCTTCGCAAGGCCAGTGTTCGTGCTCGCTGAGCAGGCCACCACCATGCAGAAAGAATGGGTGCCAGACGGTTTGAGGCAGAGGCCATGTGCTGCTGGTTTTCCATGATCCATCGCCACCCATGACGAACAGGCGCACATCGGGCTCGTCCATATACCCCGTGTCATTGCCCTTGAGCCAGTGATCGAACCATCGCAGCGATTCAAAGGCATATTGGTAGACCGGACGATCGAGGTAGATCGGCGGCCCCACGATCATTTTCTTTGGCGCCGAAATTTTTTCCCAGGCCCGGAATTCGCCCGGCAGATGCAGGAAATACATGTCCCATGACGACCCGATCAGGATCGGCACGCGGATATCTTCAAGGCAAGGATTGCGCTCGCGCCAATAGGGACCATCCTCGGGATTCAAGAGCACATCAAGAACCAGCGGATTGGCCCCCTTGTCGGGGGCGGCGATCGCTGCGGCCAATTCAGGCACGGCCAGCACATCGCGATTGGTGCGCAGCGCCGCGAGGCGACGATTATATTCGCTCTCGCCTAGCCCTTGCTGCGACCAGCCGCGTACACGCACACCGGCAAGGTGCTTCGACCAGTTGGTCAGGAAGCTATGGGCCAGAATTCCGCCGTGATAAAACTTGTCCCGATAGAAGTCGGTATAACCATATGGTGCGAAGACAGCCTTGAGCGCGGGTGGATTTTGCGCGGCGACCTGTTTTGCGCAGACGGCAAAATAGGAGACGCCGAACATGCCGACATTGCCGTCACACCAGTCCTGCTCTGCCATCCACGCGATGACTTCGACAACGTCCTGCACTTCGCGCGGGCTGTAATGGGCATATTCGCCCTCCGATCGCCCCGTGCCGCGCGCGTTGACGATGACATGGGCATAACCGCGCCTGACATAGAACTGCGGATCGCCCGCCTCAGCTTGCGCATTGCGCCCTTGCACGGCTTGCGGGCGCGAAGGCGCATATTGCATGGCGGCATCATAGGCATGGACACCCAACAGCGCGGGGAAGCGGCCGGATGCCGCCGGACGAAATATCTGCGCGGCGATATGGACCCCATCCGACATGCAGATCATTACGTCGAGTTCCGACTGGACCGCATGGGTGCGCGGCGAAACCTGCCAGTTGACCGAGAACATGCGCGTCAAGCCGTCAGCGCAGCAACAGCAGCTTCTGCAACTTTCAAATCCAGGTCGGCACTGGCGCCGCTAACGCCAATCGCTCCGACACATGCTCCCTCGACCATGACCGGAATGCCGCCTGCAATGACTGAAAAATTGGCCACGTGCGGCATCGAAATCGTCGAACCGTGGTCGCTGGTGACGAAATCCTTGACGAACGCCGTCGGTGCCGAGACCATCGCCGATGTCCATGCCTTCTTGAACGCGACGTCAAGCGTCATGGCGGAGGCCCCGCTCATCCGCGCTGATGCGATAGTGTGACCGGAACGGTCGACCGCGATCAGGCCCATAGGAACGCCCATTTCGCTTGCAGCCGCAATGCCGGCCATCAGTGCGGATTGCGCGGCTTCCAGTGAAAGACTGGCATGCGAAACGGTAATCGGGTGCTCGGAACTCATCGCATTGTCCTCTCATCCGTTGATCCGGGACAACAGCAGCAATTTCACCATGCTGTTTCTTGCGGATCATCGATCGCCTGACTTGCTGCGTGGACGCGCAAGTTTGCTGACGCACGAGAGCTAAAAGGGCCCCATGGGACTGAGAAATGGTTTGTTTTTATGGACGGTATTTTTTGCAGTTATCCGTAGCAACCGGCCGTTTGCGAGCGCGCGAAACCAGCGGGCATCACGCCATGGTCAGCATCTTGGCCTTTGCAAATTCGGACAGGAAGTGACGGAACCATATGTGTCCGGGGTCGTTGTCATATCGCTTGTGCCAGATCATGCTTTGTTCAAGCTGACCGATGGCAAACGGGGGCTCGATGATCTTGAGTCGGTCTTTGAGCGCAGATGCTCTGGCAACGCGGCTGGGAACGATCGCGGTCATTGCGCTGTCGACCACGGCATCGATCGCCAGATTGTAGGTAGGCACGACAATGGGCGTTTTCGGTCGCCTCGGCATATTGCTGAGACTTCGCTCCGGCAGACTGACCAGATTGCCGCCAAACCTGGTTTCGACATGATCAATCTGGCAGAAATCGTCAAAACTCATGCCATCGAACAGATGCTGGTTCGACGCGTCGCCGATGAGGACATAGTGGTCTGAAAACAAGACTTCGTGCGAGAAGGTTTGCAAATCGACGACCGGATCCCAGACACCCGGCTGGAAAACCTGAATGCACAAATCAATTTCGCCATCTTGCAGTCGGCGCAAGAGGTCCGGCGCGACGAAGACATCGATCTGGCAATGCACGTTGGGTGCAAGGTGACGCAATTCGCGCATCGCCGGAACGCCGAAGATCTGGGCGATCGAACTCGACATCAGCATACGAAAACTGCGGCTGTCACCATCCGGCTCGAACCTCGACCGGCTTTCAACAAGGGTCCGCACCTGATGGAGAAGATCCTTCAAAGGTAGGGCAAGCTCTTGCGCAAAGGGCGTAAGCTCCATCCGCCGCCCGACACGCTCCAGCAACTGGTCCGAGAATTGCACGCGCAGTTTTTGCAAGGCGACGCTGACGGCCGGTTGCGTGACACATAGCCGCGACGCTGCGCGCGTAACGCTCTGCTCGCTCAACAGCGCATCGAGCGCCACCAGCAGATTGAGATCCAGTCCGTCAAAATGCATGACATTCCTCGCCGGGCCGATGCACGCACACTTGCAACTTCAAAGCCCCGGGTTGCAGCGTGTTCCTGCACATCTATCGGTTGGACGAGCAGTCATCGGCCTGGAGCCGACGTACGTCAGACAGCCGACGGTTGCCACCTTTCATGCCACTGACGGCGCGAAAGCGGCATAAATTTCCGAGAAATCAGCATAAATCGCCATTCTGCGGAATTTGCCCTGTTCGCGCGCAACCATGGTCACGCCACGAACGACGAACCGCTTGCCGTCCAACGCAGTGAACGCAATGACAGCCTCCCCCGCCGCACAGGTTTCATCCCCAACAAGCGTAGCATGGCTGTGAACGATAGACTGGAAGTTACTGGTGAATTCACGGAAGAATCCCAGCACGTCCGCTTTCCCAGAAATCAGGGGCGAATTGTTGAATTGCAGCTCGATTTCATCAGCAAACCAGCGGCCATATTTTTCTGGCCGCATCGTATCGACTTCGTCGAAATAATCCGACCACCACTGCATAATACGCCCGCCCAGATTGAAATTGAAAAACTTTTCAGTTCGCCAACGCGCCACCATCAACCGCCAGCGCGGTACCGTTTACAAACGAAGCCCCATCGGACAGCAGCCATTTGGCGGCTTCACCGATCTCGTGCGGCTCTGCAAACCGCTGCATCAGATGGCGCATTTTCAGTTTCTCGATCAGATGGCTGAAACCGGGGTCATCGCTCAGGCGATCGATCATGGGCGTCCGGACGATGCCGGGCAGCAATGCATTGACCCGGATATTCCGCGCCCCGTAGTCGGCAGCGGCAGCGCGCGTTATGCCGATGACGCCATGTTTGGCAGCGACATATTCGGCGGCATTGGGGATGGCAATCTGGCCGAGCCCCGACGCCATGTTCACGATGGACCCGCCGCCATTGGCCAACATCGCGCGCACCTGGTACTTGATGCAAAGGAACACGGCGGTCAGATCGATCCGCATCACGCTGTCCCACTGCGCAAGAGTGATTTCGTCCAGCGCGAGATTATGTTGCTCCTTGCCCGCGTTGTTGAGCGCTCCATCAAGCCGGCCGAAATGCGCCACAGTCTGTGCGATCAGATTTTCGATTGCGCTTTCGGACGAAAGGTCGGCAGCGATGAAAACTGCGTTTCGGCCCTGCCCGGAGAGTGAGTCTGCAACAGCTTGTCCCGCCTCTTCAGCGATATCGCTGATCGCCAGATAAGCACCGGCATCAGCCAGAACTTGACATGCAGCAACGCCAATCCCGCCTGCGCCCCCGGTTACCAGGACAACCTTCCCATCAAGAACTGGCCTCATAACATCCCCTACCCAGCGTTTCGCACGACTTAGGATCATCGAATACGCTGGGAAAATCGTTTCCAGTTATAGCTTGAATGCAGCCTAGTTATAGGATGGCAGCCTGACATGGCATGGCCGGCAGCAGTCAAGTCCGGCCATCACACACTGTTGTGGGGTCTCGATCCGCAAGGCGGCTATTCGTGGCCGCTTGGCAAAGATGGTTCGTCGCCGCCGGCGCACCAACTCGCTGTTTCATCGCGCCGCCCACCCGACCGAACTGGTTGTTGACACGACTTGGCCGCGCTTGTCCCTGCTGCCACCTGATAAGAGTTTGCGCGGGCCGACGATCGCGCTGAACCGCATCGGACATCAGCGCCGTCCGGCGCGACGTCCTTCGTATTATACCTTTGTCGCCATCGCCACTGTCTTAGCGCGAGCTTGACATGATCCGCAGTGATTTACTGCGCCATCATCATCGCCATCCCCCCATAATACCCTTCCTTTCGGTATATGGCAGCCGCCGACGCCTGCTCCGTACAGCGCTCCTGGGTTTGGCTGCAGGCTGGCCGGGCATACC
>CAIXXC010000053.1 GCA_903923205.1 uncultured Rhodospirillales bacterium
AGCACGCCGGGCAGGCTGAAATTCTGCACCGCATCCGGCACGATGGCGATGCCCTGGCCGCTCGACACCAGCGCGACGGCGGTGATGACGTCGTCGACCTCCTGTTCGATCGACGGCTCGAAACCTTCGTCGCGACAGAGCCCGATGACCTTGTCCACGAAGCTCGGACGCGGCACCCGAGGATAAAGGATCAGCGGCTGCCGCATCAGGTCCTTGACCTTGATGATGTCCTTCGTCGCCAACGGATGTGCCGAAGGGCAGGCGGCATGAAGCCGTGCCGTCGAGACCAGTTCCTTGCACAGATCGGGTTCGTCCCAGACAAATCGGCTGAAGCCGACCGACAGGCGCCGATCGCGTAGCGCCTTGATCTGCTCCGACTTGTTCAGATCATGCAGGACGACGTTGATATTGGGAAAAGAGGTGCGGAAGGGCGGCACTACGCTTGGAAACAGCTCGAAGATGGCCGATCCGTAAATGCCGATATCGAGCCTGCCGATATGACCTTTTTCCGTCAGCTGGGTTTTCTCGACCGCCTGGTCCATCAATGACAGGATGTTACGAGCATGGTCGAGGAACACCGCCCCGGCCGGCGTCAGATCGATGCCCCGGCCCTTGCGCTCGAACAGCCCAACGCCGAGTTCCTGTTCGAGTTGCTGAATCTGCCGTGTCAGCGGGGGTTGCGAGATATGCAGCCGCAGCGCGGCACGGCGGAAATGCATCTCCTCCGCAAGGACGACAAAATATTTGAGATGCCGGAACTCGATGTTCGGCTTCGCCATCTGTCCACCCTATGTTTGCCTCTCCCTTTTGCGGAGAGGTTTTTCTATTTAACCGACCCTTCCCGCCTCAGGGCAAGCCGCGTCTGCGCCCTGAATCGAGCATAAGGGCAGAACCCGCGAGCGCATCGGCTTCGGGATCGGCGAGCAAGGCGACCGCCCAACCAACCTGTTCCGGCGTCGTGAAGGCCCGGATAGCGGAATCCATCCGTAATTCTTCGAGCATCGCGTCAACGGTGCTTCCGCTCTGCGCCGCGCGGGCTACGGCGACATTGCGCATCCGCTCGGTATCCGCCGGACCTGGGGCGACGAGATGGGCCGTGATACCGCGCGGGCCATAGGCCCAGCTGAGCTGTCGAATCAGATTGGCGAGCGCGGCATTGGCGACACCGGGTGCCGCCGCGTAGGCCGTAGGCTCAGTGCCGTAATGACCGCCGATCGCCACCAGCCGCGAGCTTTTGACGAGATGCGGATCAGCCGCACGGATGATCCGCAGAAAACCGCCGACCTTGATGTTGACGGCCTCGGCAAGGGCGGCGGTTGGAGCGGTGAGGACGCCGCCTGCAACCGGCACGCCCGGCGCATGAACCAGAATCCGCACCGGGTTGCTGATTGCAGCCGCGACAACCGGGATCGCATCGTCGCTGGCAATATCGGCGACGCAGGCGATCACACCTGGGACACGAGTAACCAGCTCATCGAGCGCGGCGGCATTTCGGCCAACCGCGATCACCCGCAGTCCCCGTGCCGCCAGGCGCCGTGTGATCTCCAACCCCAGCGCACCGGAAGCGCCGACGATGATCGCGTCTTCGGTCATGATCGCTCCCGTCTCTTAAGTGAAGCGGATCGAAACGCTGCCCAGGTCCTGGACGCGCAGGTTCACCGCATCGCCCGGCGCAACGGCGAAAGCCTCGGTCGCGCCGCCGGACATGATGATGGAGCCCGCGGGGACTTCATGGCCACGCTCACCCAGCAGATTGACGACCATCGCAACAGCCGCTGCCGGATGACCATAGACCGCTGCACCGGCCCCGTAGGCGAGCGGCAACCCGTTCTTTTCGAACACCATGCCCAGCGTCCTGAGATCGAGATCGGCGACCGAACGTGGACGGCCGCCCAGTACGAAGCGACAGGATGAGGAATTATCGGCGATCACGCTGTTCATATCGAACTTGAAATTCTGGTAGCGCGAATCGATCACCTCGATCGCCGGCAGAACAAAATCGGTCGCGGCCAGCACATTGGCGATATTGCACCCCGGACCACGCAGCACGGCCTTGGTCACAAACGCGATCTCGGGCTCCACGCGCGGATGAATCATGGTGTTGACGGCCACTTCGCCGCCATCGGGGATCGCGAAGTAATCGGCAAGGAAGCCCCGCGAGGGCTGATTGACGCCCATCTGTTTCATCTTGGCGCGGGATGTAAGGCCGGCCTTGAAGCCGAC
>CAIXXC010000054.1 GCA_903923205.1 uncultured Rhodospirillales bacterium
CCGCTCCACTTTTCCCGTCAGCCTTACCGTCAAAAATTCGAGCTTCTGAATTCATTGGGAAATTTCGAACGCTAGAAAATTCCTCCTATCGCAGTCTATCGGCAGCAGTCTCCACCTCGCCTCTTCGTTTGGCCCCGACCGAAATCATCTGCGGTGGGAGCCGCCGAAAAAAATTACCGTCAAAACCCCGAATTACTCAATTTGATCAAAATGTTAAAAAACTTCTTCGATACAGTCGAACCGGATCTACGCCGTTCACTGATGGCCTCATGCTGGTGAAATCAGCGGCACTTTCGGAAAGTAGCCTGCGTACCGGCGAGCGTCGCGCGTCAACAAGCTCATGCCCGAGACGGCCGCGTGTGCGCCGATATAGAAATCCGGTAGCGGAGAGGTCCGAACGCCGCCGCGCCGGCGGTATTCCACGAAGGCCCGGCCGGCGACAAATCCGGCCTCATAAGGCAGCGCCAGTCGCCGGAACGCGTCGGCGCCGAGGCAGCGATCAAGATCGCCGATCGTAGCGAAACCTGAGGCGATCTCGGCATAGATGATGGGATTGATCGCGACGGCGTCACGATTGGCGGCATCGCTGAGCGCAGCCTCTGACCAGGCCTGCCAGGATGGGTCCTTGGTCAGGACATCAATGATGACGTTGGAGTCCACGAGGATCATGGTCGGTCAACTCAGCCGTCGTCCGCCGAGGGCCCTCGCATTAACGCGACGATCTCATCCGTGGTCATCTTGAAGTCGCCGCGTCCGCGCAGGCCTTCAATCAGCTTTCGCCCCCTGGTCTGGCGAGCGCCGCCCGACGCCGACTTGACCAGTCGGACGACCCCGGCCTCGATCTCGAATTCAACGTCGGTTCCAGGCATTAGGCCCGCGCGTTCTCGGACCTCCTGCGGGATGGTGACCTGACCCTTTGTCGTGATCCTCATGGCAAAAGCCTTTCTTACCGCGCCGAGTAAGAATACTGCGATCACCACTCCAATTCAATATCGACGCTCAGTCTCTCAGGGACGTGATCGCCGCCTCGACAGGCTCGGGCGCTGGCGGCTTCGCGCGTGCATCGATCACAATGCGATCGCTTACGCCTTTTGGCGCAGCGCCCAGCGGTGTACGCTTGATCGGGCGTTCGGCATGTAGCCGTCCCCAATAGGTGGCATCCGGCAACGGGATGACGTGCTTCACGCATTGCTTGCGCAGCGCCACGTCGGAGATGCCAAGCTCGGGCGCCACCTTGGATACGGCGCGCTCCCAGATCATGTCATAAAGCTGCTGCCGGGTGAGAACATGCTGCATCGGCAAACCTCCTGCTGGAATTCTTAAGTCGAACACGCTATATGACTATCTACATAGTCAGGAGCGTGACATGGATGCGATCAATCTGGCGGGCGCAAAAGCCCATCTGAGCGAACTGGTCGACCGGGTCGAAGCGGGCGATTCGATCGACATCACCCGTCGCGGCAAGCCGGTTGCACGGCTCACCGCCGTGGCAAGGCCACGTAGGCCGATCAATGCCGCGCTGCTCCAGTCGTTGACGGCAGCGATGCCGCCGCAATCCCAAAGCGCCGCCGATCTCGTGCGATCGATGCGGGACGGTGATCGCTACTGATGCTCTATCTCGACAC
>CAIXXC010000055.1 GCA_903923205.1 uncultured Rhodospirillales bacterium
CTCGACAGGCCAAACCCTTGCCGAAGCGACCGCCCTGTGCTTCAAAGGTGCCGCTCCCGACCTTCTACCGGCTCGGCGCCGTCATGACGGCGCGGCTTTGGTGTGAAACCAGAGACATCCGGTGCAGGATGGTCGTGTAGCCGAACGAGCTTCAGTGATCCCGCGACAAAGGAAATCAACGCCATGGCCGCCTACCAATACGTCTATGTGATGAAGGGCCTGAGCAAGGCCTATCCGGGCGGCAAGGAAGTGGTGAAGGATGTCTGGCTGTCGTTTCTGCCGGGCGTGAAGATCGGCGTGCTGGGTCCGAACGGTTCCGGCAAATCGACCCTGCTCAAGATCATGGCCGGGGTCGACAAGGAATATAACGGTGAGGCCTGGGCCGCAGAGGGGGTCAAGATCGGCTACCTCGCGCAGGAGCCGGAGCTTGACGCCGATCTGGACGTCAAGGGCAACGTCATGCTCGGTCTGGCCGAAACCAAGGATCTGCTGGATCGCTTCGAAGCGGTGAGCCTGCGCTTCGGCGAGGAACTGTCCGACGACGAGATGAACGACCTGATCATGGAGCAGGGTGAGCTTCAGGAAAAGATCGACGCCGTCAATGGCTGGGAGCTTGAGCGCACGATCGAGATCGCGATGGACGCGCTCAACTGCCCGCCCGGCGACTCTCCTGTGACCAAGCTGTCAGGGGGTGAGCGCCGCCGCGTCGCGCTGTGCCGGTTGCTGCTGCAAAAGCCTGACCTGCTGCTGCTCGATGAGCCGACCAACCACCTCGATGCCAGCTCGGTCGCGTGGCTGCAGCGCTACCTCAAGGATTACGAAGGCACCGTCATCACCGTGACCCATGATCGCTACTTCCTGGATGAGGTGGCGACCTGGATTCTCGAAGTCGATCGTGGCCGCACCTTCCCGCATGAAGGTAACTATACAAGCTGGCTGACCGAGAAGCAGAAGCGGCTGGAGCTTGAGAACAAGACCGAAGTTGCCCGCCAGCGCACCATCGCCAAGGAATTGGAATGGGTGCGCGCCAGCCCGCGTGCGCGCCAGGCGAAGTCAAAGGCCCGCCTCCAGGCCTATGACGAGTTGGTGGCGCAGAGCAAGGAGAAGGCGCCCGATACGGCCCAGATCGTCCTGCCGCCTGGCCCTCGCCTCGGCGACCTCGTGATCGAGGCCACGCATGTCAACAAGAGCTTCGGCGACCGGTTGTTGATGGAGGATTTGAATTTCCGTCTGCCGCCCGGCGGTATCGTCGGCGTTATCGGCCCTAACGGTGCCGGCAAGACCACCCTGTTTCGCATGATCACCGGTCAGGAGACGGCGGATTCGGGTGATTTCCGGGTCGGTGAGACCGTCAAGCTTGGCTATGTCGATCAGTCACGCGACGCCCTGCCGGCCAACAAGAATGTCTGGGAGGTTGTCTCTGATGGCCTCGATGAGATCGACCTTGGTCGTCGCAAGATGAACAGCCGCTCCTACGTGGCCCTGTTCAACTTTAAAGGCGGGGATCAGCAGAAGAAGGTTGGACAATTATCGGGTGGTGAGCGCAACCGTGTTCACATCGCCCGGATGCTGAAGGCCGGGGCGAATGTGCTGCTGCTTGATGAGCCCACCAACGATCTCGATGTCGATACCCTGCGGGCCTTGGAAGACGCGCTTGAGGATTATCCGGGCTGCGCCGTGGTGATCACCCATGATCGCTGGTTCCTCGATCGCCTCGCCACCCATATCCTCGCCTTCGAAGGTGATGCAAAGGTGGTCTGGTTCGAAGGTAACTATCAGATGTACGAGGCCGATCGCAAACGCCGCCTCGGCGTCGATGCCGACCAGCCGCATCGCTTCAAGTACAAGCCCCTTGAACGCTAGTCGCCGGGGATGATCCTTCGCTCGAACCTGTCGAGGGTACGTGCAATCGCAGCTTCAAGCGCGCGCGTTCTCGACGTCGGTGGATGGTACCAACCCTTTAATCTTGCCACCCACGTCATCGATCTGGGCTCTTTCGACTCCCGTCATACCGGTGCTGCGCTTGACCCGGAAGACCCGGAACGGTTTTCGGCGCAGACTTGGGCCGTTCAGGATGTCTGCGTCGCGCCTTGGCCGTATCCGGATAAGTATTTCGACTTTGTCTTCTGCTCCAATCTGCTCGAAGACGTTCGCGATCCGCTCGCCGTCTGCCGCGAATTGGTCCGGGTCGCAAAGGCGGGCTACGTAGAAACGCCGTCGCGGCTGCGGGAGATCTACGCCAAGGAGCGCTTTGCTGCGCTCAAATTCCTGGTTGCGCGTGTGCCCGAGGTTGGCTTCTGCCATCACCGCTGGTTCGTGGAACTCGAGGATAATCGGCTCAAATTCACAGCGAAGACGGCGGCGCTGACGGAGCGCGGGGATTATTACCTTACCCGTTCCGACGTCGGTCGTAAATTGACAGCCGAAGAGAGCGGCCTTGGCCTCTTCTGGACAGATGAGTTCAGCGCCGAAGAGGTCTTCGCCGACCCGCGTACGGACTACGCGGCCTTCAGACGGCGGGCAATAGCGCAGATCCAGCGTCGAAGTCTTTAGCCGCCCGCGCGCCGTAATTCATACAACGCCACGGCTGCCGCGTTTGAAACATTGAGGCTGGCGATCGCGCCACCGGTTGGCAGGCGGGCCATGACGTCGCAGGCTTCCCGTGTCAGCCTGCGCATGCCGCTGCCCTCCGAGCCCAGCACGAGGCAGAGCCGACCGGAGACGTTCTGCGCAGCCAGGGTCCGCTCGGCCTCGCCGGCGAGGCCGACGCTCCAGAAGCCAGCCTTCTTCAACTGCTCCAGCGCTCTGACCAGATTGACGACCCGGATCAAAGGCACGTGCTCGACCGCGCCGGAGGCCGATTTGGCAAGAGTGCCGGAAATTTCCGGCGCGTTTCGATCCGGGATCAGGATGGCGCGGGCGCCAAAGGCGGCGGCAGAGCGCATGATGGCGCCGATATTGTGCGGGTCTGTCACCTGGTCCAGTGCGACGATGACGGCTCCGGCGTCGCCCTCACAATCATCGATGATGTCTTCCAGCACCTTGTGCGTCAGCGGCCGGGTCAGCAGCGCCAGCCCTTGGTGGACGGCACCTGGTGGCAGCATTTTGGACAGTTCATCCTTGCCGACGGTTTGCGGCGCGATCCCGGCACCCGTCAGTCGTTCACCGAGTTCTTCAAGAATTTCGGTCGTGGCGAGGATCCGCAGCAGCTTGCGATCGGGGTTGGACAGGGCTGCCAACACGGCATGATGGCCCCAGAGCCACGTGCCGGACACGGTCTGGGTTGATTGGGTTGCCGCTTGGCGTGGCGCGCTTGTCGCCGCCGCAGCGTTCGGCCGCACGGCGGAGGCTGGCCGGGGCGCGGGCTTGTCTGTATTGCGCGCGTCACCATGACGTGAGGGCTTCTGGAAGTGGGTCGGCTTACGCATGGATTGGTTCGTTTCCTGGTGTCATGGCCGACTCGGGGCCGGCATCTGCTCGGCGAGCGGTTGTCTAAATCATTGAATGAGGCCAAGATACACTGCGGAGGGACAATCGCGCCGTGCGGATCTCGCATGTCCGCCCGGTTTCCCAGCGGCTTCCCTCGGGTCATGCCGACGCATCCGCGCAGGCCACCCTCGCGCCTGCAGCATGTCCCGGTTTTCGCCGTTGACAAGCTGCAATAAATTCAGATAGTGCGCCTCTCCGCTGCGCCGGGCTTCCCGGTTGCTGCATACGGAGGGGTGGCCGAGCGGTCAATGGCAGCAGACTGTAAATCTGCCGACTTAATTGTCTACGTAGGTTCAAATCCTACCCCCTCCACCATGCGGCGGCCTGGTGTCTGAAACGCGGCGCAGGGTCCTCAACGTTTGGGGGCGGTCTGGGTGTTAGCCTTCGCGGGTGTAGCTTAGTGGTAAAGCTCCAGCCTTCCAAGCTGGCTATGTGGGTTCGATTCCCATCACCCGCTCCACAGGCCGGCTCTCTGACGGGACCACGATTCATCGGATGCACCGGCAGTACCGGGGCTTCCAATTTTTGTTTCTTGATCGGGCTAATGGGGCGCTGGCGAGATGGCGAAGGCAAAGTTTGAGCGGAACAAGCCGCACTGCAATATTGGGACGATTGGCCATGTTGATCATGGCAAGACGTCTTTGACGGCGGCGATCACGAAGGTATTGGCTGAGACGGGTGGTGCGACGTTTACGGCGTA
>CAIXXC010000056.1 GCA_903923205.1 uncultured Rhodospirillales bacterium
CCTATGCCGATGCCTGGGCGATCATCCACCGCAACCTTGAAGAGGCGCTGGGCGCGTCAGGCGTAACCGATCCGCTGGAGGGCAAAACGCTCAATGGGCAGGCCCTATCTGCCGCCCGCTCACGCTTCGAGAGTTCGAAGCAGCGATTCTTCGGCCAGCTTCTCCTGTCGATGAAACTGCCCTCGCTGCTCCCGGCGATCGAGGAAGGGCTCGCCACGGACCATAGCATCGTCATCCAACTCGTTTCGACCGCCGAGGCTTTGCTGGACCGGCGCTTGGCCGACCTGTCCGCCGAAGGTCGCGCAGAGATCCAGCTTGATCTTTCACCCCGCGAGATCGTTGCCGACTACCTCGACAACGCTTTCCCAACGCGTGCCATGGAAAGCTATTGGGACGAGGATGGCAATGAGCGTTCGCGCCCAATGGTTGATGTGGCGGGAAATCCCGTTCATTCGCAAGAAGCGTTACGCATCAAGTCCGAGACTCTGGAACTGCTCGGTGCCTTGCCGCCAATCGTCCCCGCGCTCGATGCCATCATTTCGCGCTTCGGCACGGATGCCGTCGCCGAGATTACAGGGCGCAGTCGCCGCCTCGTGACCTTGCCGGATGGCAGCCAGCGCCTGGAATCGCGCACGCCCAACCAATCGCTTGCCGATGCCAATGCCTTCATGGGCGGGGCCAAGCGCATTCTCGTCTTCTCGGATGCCGGTGGCACGGGCCGATCCTATCATGCCAGCCTTGATGCCAGGAACCAGCAGCGCCGGATGCACTTCCTGCTTGAGCCGGGCTGGCGGGCCGACCGGGCCATTCAGGGCCTCGGCCGGACCAACCGCACCCATCAGGCGTCGGCGCCGGTGTTCCGCCCGGTCACCACTGATTGTCGCGGCGAACGCCGCTTCATCTCGACCATCGCCCGCCGCCTCGATGCCCTTGGCGCGCTGACGCGCGGCCAGCGGCAGACCGGCGGGCAGAACCTGTTCGATCCGGCCGACAACCTTGAGAGTGAATACGCCCGCGAGGCTCTGACCCGCTGGTATCACTTGCTCTACCAGGGCAAGCTCACCAGCGTCGGCTTTGCCGACTTCTGCGAACGGACGGGGCTGAAGCTTGAGCAGGACGGCGCGCTCACTGACAATTTGCCGCCGATCCCGCGCTGGTTGAACCGGATTCTGGCGCTGCCCATCGCGCTGCAAAACGCGGTCTTCGATGAATTCTTGGGGCTGGTCGAGGCCCGGATCGACGCCGCCCGCAAGGCGGGCACGTTCGACGCCGGCGTCGAAACACTGATGGCCGACAAGCTGACCACCGTCGAGGAGCGCGTGCTGCGCGAGGACCTCAATGGCGCCTCGACCCAGTTGCTCACGATCGAGGCGCAATGGGCGCCGAAGATCACGCCGCTGGCAGACATCGTCAAGCGCATCGGAGCCAAGACCCGCCTCTTGCGCAACGGTCGATCCTCGCGCGTGGCCGCACTCATGCCTGACCGCACTCGCCTGATGGATGACGGTACGCCGGTCGCCAGTTTTACACTGCACCGACCAGGCGGCCGAAGCTGGATCACGGCCGACGAATTGGCCGAGAGCCATTGGGATGACTGCGAGCGCAGTGTATTCGAGGAGACCTGGCAGGGCGAGGCCAGCGATCTTGCAGCGCGCCCATATACAGAGCGGTTCTACCTCGCGACAGGTCGCCTTCTGCCGATCTGGAACCTGCTGGGCGACGAGGCACAGGTCCGTCGTCTTGTGACACAGGGCGGGCGTTCGCTGCTGGGGCGTATTGTGCCCGCCGAAGGGGTCAACACGTTGCTGGACAAACTCGGGCTCGGCGATCGCATTGTGCTGTCGCCGGAACAAGTAGTCGAGGCAGCGCTGGGCGGCAAGGTCGTGCCAATCGATGCGCTGTCAGGCACCAGCCTCAAGCGCTCGCGGGTCAACGGCGAGCAGCGCCTCGAAGTGCTGGGTTTTGATCCCCGTGCGCTGGCTTCGTGGAAGGCCAAGGGCTGCTTCACCGAGATTATCCAGTATCAGACCCGGCTATTTATGCCGGTGAGCAATGCGCGCGAGATCGTGACGAAGCTGGCCGCCTGATACCCGTACCTAAGTCGGCATCGCGTATCGATCGATCACGATCTCATCGTTCTCAATCCATACCTCGAACACCTCGTTGATAGGGTCGTGGCCACCCGCCAGCATATTGAGCACCGCCTCGAAAAGCTCGCGTTGCAAGGCCGGCCGCACCTGCGGCACAATGATGACAAGGCCGGCATGGACCTCCTCGCGAGCATACAGCTTGCGAAAATCCGCTGCATTGTTCGTCACGAAAATGAAGTTGTTCTCGACGACGCGGGGCATGAGATCCCAGTCGGCCTCGCCACTCAGGCCAAGCCAGACGACGTGATGACCCTCATGCCCGCGATCTGTCGCTACCTCGGCCAGCGAAGTGTGAAGGCACTCATCGATGAGAAATTTCACCGGAGACGCGCCGAGCTAACCTCGGAAGAGCCTTGCTTGAGTGACACCCGCTGAGTCTGCTTGAGGACGAGCGTGTCGTCTTTCAAGGGCTTGGGGCGACCCCGCCGCGGATGTGCCGCTGCCCAGATCGACGCCAGCGTCAATTGCCGTGAATCCAGCTTGGGATAACCAGCCAGAACTTCCTCTGCGCTCACCCCTTCGTCGAGCATCGAGGCGATGAGGCGGACCGGAATGCGCGTACCCTTGAAGACCGGTTCCCCGCCCATCACGGCCTTTTGCTGCACGACAATGGCCTCGGCCTGTTCCAGATCCTGAGTGCGCGAAGCGATTTGTTTGCGCGCTTCGGCCACGTCGATGATGAGCAGGTCGTCGGCGCGCACCTGAGATGCTTCGGGTTGCAGCCTGATGGCCTCGAACAATCGCTCACGGCGCTCCTGGGAGAGAATGCTGCCGACCTGCGACCAGAGCTTGAGTTGCAGCAGGCCATCGGCTGACACAGAGCGCTGACGGGATTGCAGCCCGGATCGCGCGGTGCGGCGCACGGCCACCACGATCTGCTTGTCAATCGCGTTGTTGACCGCCTTGACCGCGATATCGGTGACAGCGGCAGCCTCTGCGGGCGAGTAAAAGCGGGCGGCTTGCATAAACATTCTCCTTGGAGAGAATATATATTAGGCGGGCAAAAAAGTAAAGCTACGCGCTTTGACCCGATGCAACGCGCTCACCCTCCCTGGCGGGGACCGGCAAAAATCCAGTCCTAAGAGGCGATTTTCTTCACCCTGGAAGGCTTGCGCACATGGTCGGCAGCAACCTCGAAATCGACGGCCAGCTCTTTGAGAGCACGGGCAGCGCCCAGCCTTTGTAAGCCATCCATCCGCGTATCCATGTCGAGCCGCGACATGCGCGAGCGGATCAGCCCAGCTACGACTCGCAAGGTGTGGGGATCCAAGTCTGGCATGGGGCGAGGGTACGCTAAGGCCGGTCTTTTTGCGAGTCCGCCGGGCTACTGAGAGGAAAGGGGAAGCATTGGGGGCGAGGCCCCCTGGGAGATTAAAGCGTCCCATGATCCGGGCCTTGGAACTGGTCCGGAGACCCTTCATGCAGACCACCACGATTGCGCATGCCAAGCTGCGCGTCTCGACAAGCAATGTGCGCAAGGCCAATGGCAACGCTGGCCTTGAGGCGCTGGCTGCCAGCATCGCCGAACATGGGCTGTTGCAGCCGCTCATCGTCAGCCCGGCCGCAGGCAAAAAGACCCTCTTCGATGTCCACGCAGGCGGCCGGCGCCGGCGCGCCATTGGCCTGTTGATCGAGCGTGGCGTCTTGCCCAAGGATTACGCCATCGATGTGCGCCTGTGCGAAAATGAGGACGCAGCAGCGCGCGAGATCAGCCTGGCTGAAAACCTTATCCGCGAAGCGATGACCCCGGCAGACGAGGCGCGGGCCTACAAGGATATCATCGCAGGTGGCACTGACGCAGAGGCCGTAGCTCGCCGGTTCGGTGTGACCGTCCGCCATGTCCAAGGCCGACTGCGTCTCGCTGACCTTGCCGAGCCGATCTTTGCCGCACTTGCAGAAGGCGAGATCACGCTCGACGTCGCCATGGCCTATGGCTCGACTGGTGACCGCGAACGCCAACTGGCCGCATGGGAGCGCCTCTCCACGAGTTGGCAGGGCGACAATTCGCAGGCGATCCGCCGCGCAATCGCGGAAGAGGCGCTGTCGGCGGGCCATCCGATCGCCCGCTTCGTCGGCGAGGCGGAATATGTGGCCTGCGGCGGCCGTATCGAGCGCGACCTGTTCGCGGCCGAAGGGGAAGGCCAGTGGCTTGATGGCGATCTGGCCATGGAATTGGCGACCAAGAAGCTCGCTTTCGAAGCAGAGGTTGCCGAACTTGGCAGCAAGCTGGCCTGGGTCAAGCCGACGCTCGCCACCCATGTCACCTACGACGACACCAAGGAGCTCAACGCTTACTGGCCCCGGCGCGCCGAACCCAGCGCCGAAGCTGTGGCTCGGATGGACGAGATTTC
>CAIXXC010000057.1 GCA_903923205.1 uncultured Rhodospirillales bacterium
CGGTACCTTGGGCGCTGGTCCGGTTGGGGCATTGGCCATATGGCTGCCACCTTGCGCCGTCACCCGTGACCTTGGCGCTTTCTCCGACGATCCCGTGATCAGTGCCAGGCGCTTCCGCTTCTTTCGGAACTCGTCCTCAAGTTCGCGCGCCAGCACCAGAACTTGATCATACTGGCGGTCGATGTCGTACCAGGTGCAGAAGCCCTCTGACCCGCCTTCCTCGATCGTATGAACGAGCGGGTCGTCCGTGAAGAGGTAGCGAAGGCGCATAATCGCGTCGTCGAGGTCATCAGCCTTGGTATTGCCGTAGACGAAAAAAAGGTCGTGATTGGCGAGCTTGAACAATTGTCCATCGCTCATGCTGATCGAAGACTCGAATGTATTTGCGGCAATTCGGAGTTGGTAATCTTGCTTGTTGTAAATTTTAAGGCGAGAGATGTGAATATGAACAGCTCGGCGACCCTCGCGGAACTTGCCAAGGCGTTCAACAAATTCCAGGAGATTGTATTCTTGCGGATGCGGCGTTCCCGCATCCTGGATCACGTCACTCATTGGCGTCTCTCATTCCTGTGATCAACAGAATAAGACACCCTGCAGTATTGTAAAATTATTTACGCAAGAGCGGGGTCGAAGCGAGACGGCCCAAACGGCCATCTCGCTGTATGGACGGCCATTAGTCGTCGCGCGCGCGTCCCATTCCGGCAATCGCGTGCCAGCCGATGACGAACAAGGCTCCCGTCGCAAGCGCACCGAAGAAGTAGGCTGGACCAAGCGCGAGCCAACTGAAGACGTTCGACGGCCCCAGGCTGCTCGAACCGAAAGCCAGTCCGCGATTCGGCGAAAGATTGCCAAAGACATAGAAGCCGACGTTTGACCAGCCATCCAGGACGATGATCCAACCAAGGATTTTGGCCGTCGCCACTTTAAAATCGAGCAACGGCAGGGCGAACGCAATCCCGATCACCATCAGGCCGTTCAGGACCGGGCCGGAATGGGCTTTGCGCCAGCCTTCCGCCGAACCGGGCAGCTGGAAATGAACGATGTAGCCAGGGATGATCTCGAACCCACCGAGCAGGAACATCCAGAGGCCAACGCCACCAAGCAGGGCAGTTGCGATCATCAGCGCGCCGTGGCCGATCATGACTCTCTGCAGCACACGCCCCTGCGACGACACATCGGTCTCGGTCCGGCTCAATTCCCCACCCTTGCTTCCGTACACTGCTGTCATGGCTTCCCTCGGTTTCTTGTTTCGCGTTCGGGGCCACCTTTTAAAGGTAAGGCCTGGATTGATTGTTTGTATTGCCCCTCTTCGCAGCCTATTGCGCTGCCGCCGCGACCTCAATCGGCAATTTGTGGAACTGCCCGGCTTGATAGATCAGTGGTCTTGCTTCGGCAAAAGTCGTCGACTCAACCACTCCGATGAAAATCGCGTGAGTACCCGATTGAACGATTTGATCGACCCGACATTCGAGGGCGGCAAGCGCACCCGCCAACACGGGCTGTCCGCCATAATCGCCAACCGACCACGCGCCGTGCAAGAAGCGATCATTGCCCTGGATACCCCCGCGCCCGGCGAAGACTTCGGCAAGCGATAATTGATCCTCCCCGAGCAGATTGACCGCAAACCAACCGGCTTCTTCTATCATCTTGCAGGTTCCCGTCGTGGTATTCACACAAACGAGCAGACGAGGCGGTGATGCCGAGAGCGAACAGACGGCGGTCGCCGTGATGCCACGGCGTTCCGACCCGCACGCGGTCGAGATCACGCTGACCCCCGCAGCGAGTCGGGAGAGGGCGGTCCTAAAATGGTCAGCGGATACCGGCATGGTGTCCTTCCCTTCCGGCGTGTCAGGCGCGGAGCCGGATCGGTTCAGGGGTGCGGGCGATCCGCGTGGCGACCCAGGCGCGCATCCGTTCCGGGCTGGCGAAGCAGTCCCACTGGCGCTCCGGATAATTAAAGTTCTCTGTGAATTCATCGGCCAGGGCAGGATTTTGGCTCAAAGCGCCAATATACTGCAACAGATCGGGTGAGAGCGCGCCGAGATGCTCGAGCATGAAATTCGTCCAGCGCGTTCCACAGATCACGCGATCGGTCCGGCGTTCCTCGAAACGTTCGACGAAACGCTGGTCGTAGACGTTTTGCGCGATAATCTCTTCGCCCAGGATTACGGCCGCGTAAGAAGCCATATTGGCGCCTTGGCCAAGGACCGGATCGACTACGGCATGGACATCGCCAAGGGCAATTGCGAGCTTGCCATTGTCCAATACCACGTGACCCCCGCGCACGGTCGGCGTGACCCCACCCTGGAGGAGGTCGCGGGGGCTGTTGGCGAGATCGAATTCCTTCTCGTCGATACGTTCCGCGCAGGTCGGGTAGTGCTGGCGGAGCTTGCTGAGAAGCAGGGCGATGAACGCCTTGGGATCTTCTTCGTATTTGACCTTTGCCAGGACCTCTAGATCGCTGCCGATATGGTTTTCGATCACCAGCGCCGCAGCCATGCCGCCGAAGGTCAGGGTCGGGATCTCGATCATCTCACCGGCAGCCGGTGAGAAATACATCGTCACGGCGCGGGGCGATGTTTCCTTGATGCCCTTGAACAATCCGACGCAGAGTGCTCGTTGCGGACGGTCGAAGGGCGAATGCCCCGGCTGGTGCTTGAACATATGGCCGAACGGCCCCTTGCCGGTGCATACCACCAGCAGGTCATAGCCAGCCGAGATCGCGTCGACGTCGTCATGGGTGATTTCGCGATATTCGATCTTGCCACCGCGATCGAGAAAATCCTCCATCAGGCGGGGTTGGTAAATTCGATAATCGACGGCCCGGCTCGGCCGTTCCAGGCGACCATAAAAGCGCAGGGGTTGGGGCCCGCCGATATAATAATTATGGCCGAAGTAACCATGGGTCTCCGACGGCCAGTGATTGGCCCCGAGCGCTGTCTCGCGCTCGACGGTGACATGGTGGTGGGCTACCGTGTTGAGGAGACGGAGACCCGCATATTCCTCAGGCCGCTTATCCGTGAAGATCGTGACATCGACGTCCGACGCGCGCAGACGCAGGCCGAGATGCAACCCGGCTGTCCCGGCGCCGATGATGGCAATCTTCTTTGTCACGTATTCCTCCTCATGCGGTGTTCTGTTCGTTAATTCTGTTTATCGGCTCGTCATTAAAGCGTAAATCGATATAATAATTTATGACTTATTCCATTTGGAATGAATGATGGATTCGATCGAGGCTTACACCGCCTTTTTGCGGATGATGGAACTGGGTAACTTCACCGCTGTCGGACGGCAGCTTGGTATCTCTCAATCGACCGTAAGCAAGCACATCGCCGCGCTCGAAGCGGAATTCAGGGTCCAGCTATTCGTCCGCACGACCCGTAAGATCAGCCCCACCATTGAGGCCGTTGAGCTACAGGAACATGTCCAACGTCTGCTGGAGCAGGTCGAGGCTGTGCGCGCGGTGGCGCTCGGCCAGCGACCCGAAGCGCGCGGTATGTTGCGGGTCGCCATGCCGGAATCGCTTGGGCGTTCCCGGATCATGCCAATATTGCCCATGTTCCTGGATCGCTACCCCCAGATAACGGTCGAGGCCATCCTTACGGATAGCGATCCCGACCTTGTGCGGGAGGGGTTCGAATTGGCGATTGCCGTCGGTGACCCGACCACACCCTCACTGGTGTCGCGGGCTCTGCGTGTTTTCGATCGTATCGTGATCGCTGCGCCGAGCTACCTTTCGCGCCGGGGCGTGCCGCACATGCCGAGTGATCTTGATGACCACGATGTCATCGTTACCGCGGGTGCCGGTACTGGGCGGGCAGTGTTCGATTCCGAGAATGGACGACAGGTGATCGACCTCGTGGGACGTCTGCACACCAATAGCGATCAAGCCGCGTATGATGCCGCTGCTGCAGGCCATGGCATCGCAATCGTGCCTGGCTGGTTGCTCGAGCGCGCCGCCCCGTCCCAGATCATGGTCCTTCTGTCCGACTACTCGTTGCCGACGATCCCGGTTTTCGTGACATATCCCCAGACTCGGTTTCTCTCCCGCCGCGCCCGCCTGTTTATCGATTTTCTCGTGCAGGAGATCGCCATTCGGTAGCCTCAACGGCCAAGGCATTGCTTCAGGTAATGTCCGGTGTAACTCGCGGGTGTCGCGGCGACCGTCTCTGGCGTACCTACCGCCACGATCTGGCCGCCGCCGGTTCCCCCCTCTGGGCCGAGGTCGATGACCCAGTCCGCTGTCTTGATAACTTCAAGATTATGTTCGATCACCAGAACCGTGTTGCCCTGATCGGCAAGCGCCTGCAGAACCTCGAGCAATCGTCGGACATCTTCGAAGTGCAGCCCGGTCGTTGGCTCATCGAGGATGTATAAAGTTTGACCTGTCGCCCGACGTGACAACTCCTTCGCCAGCTTGACGCGCTGCGCCTCGCCGCCGGACAGCGTTGTGGCTGATTGGCCAATATGAACATAGCCAAGGCCGACGCGTTGCAGGGTTTCCAGCTTGTCCCGAATTGGGGGAACAGCCTTGAAGAACTCCACCCCCTGCTCGACGGTCATATCGAGGACATCGGCGATCGACTTGCCCTTGAAATGGATTTCCAGCGTCTCACGATTATAGCGTCGCCCCTTGCATGAATCGCACTGGACGTAGACATCGGGCAGGAAGTGCATCTCGATCTTGATGACACCGTCACCCTGACAGGACTCACAGCGCCCACCCTTGACGTTGAACGAGAACCGCCCGGCGGCATAGCCTCGGGCCTTGGCCTCGGGAAGTCCGGCGAACCAGTCGCGAATCGGCGTGAAGCAACCGGTATAGGTCGCGGGGTTGGAGCGCGGCGTGCGACCGATTGGTGACTGGTCGATATCCACAATCTTATCGAGATGCTCGATACCCTCGATCCGGTCATGATCAAGAGGGATATCGCGGGCACCGTTCAGTCGGCGGGCCAGGGCCTTGTAGAGCGTTTCGATAATCAGGGTCGATTTGCCGCCGCCGGAAACGCCAGTAACGCAGGTGAAGGTGCCAAGGGGGATCTCAGCTGTCACGTTTTGCAGGTTGTTGCCGCGCGCTCCGATAATGGACAGTGTTTTCTTGCCGTTCACCTTGCGCCGTGGCGATGGTACGGGAATGCAGAGCTTTCCCGTCAGGTATTGACCGGTCAGGCTCTTCGGATTGTCCATGACCTCCTGCGGTGTGCCTTGAGCAACGATCTCGCCGCCGTGTCGGCCCGCAGCAGGACCCATGTCGATCAGATAATCGGCCGCGCGAATCGCATCTTCATCGTGCTCCACGACCAGGACCGTGTTGCCAAGATCGCGAAGCCGTTTAAGCGTTATCAGCAACCGATCATTGTCACGTTGGTGCAGCCCTATTGAAGGCTCGTCAAGCACATACAGAACTCCGGTGAGGCCTGATCCGATCTGTGATGCGAGACGGATACGCTGGCTCTCACCCCCGGACAATGTGCCGGAATTGCGCGACAGCGACAGATAGTCGAGCCCGACATTGTTGAGGAAGCCGAGACGTTCATTGATCTCCTTCAAAATTCGGTAGGCGATCTCGGCCTGCTTCGATGTAATCTTCTCGCCGAGCTTGATGAACCAGGCGCCGGCCTCAGCGATCGAGAATCGGGTCACATCGGAAATGGTCAGCCCAGCGATCTTGACGGCCAATGCCTCCGGGCGCAGGCGGTCGCCATTGCAAGTCTCGCAGGTGGTCTGGTTCTGGAACTTTGCCAGCTCCTCCCGGATCCAGGCCGAATCGGTCTCTTTCCACCGTCGTGCGAGGTTCGGCAGCACGCCTTCAAAGGGTTTGGTCGTCGAGAAATGGCGCACGCCATCAGCATAGGTGATCTGGACCTGCTCGCGCCCGGACCCATGCAGAATAATCTCGCGCACGGCGTCCGGCAGTTCGTCCCAGGGAGTCTTAAGGTTGAATTGGTAGTGCCGGGCAAGGCTCTCAAGCGTCATCGCGTAGAAGGGTGAACTGGTTTGGGTCCAGGCGGCGATCGCGCCATCGTTCAGCGATTTGCTGCCGTCGGGAATGACGAGGAGTGGATCAAAATAGAGCTTCACGCCGAGCCCGTCGCAGGCAGGGCAGGCGCCGAAGGGGTTGTTGAACGAGAATAGACGCGGCTCTATTTCGTCGATGGTAAAGCCAGAGACCGGGCAGGCGAATTTGGCTGAGAACGTGATCCGTTCTTCGGTGTCGGCGTTGTCGGCGAAGACGAGACCATCACTGAGTTCAAGCGCCGTCTCCAGCGAATCGGCAAGACGGTTGCCCAGCGTGTCGGAGACGACGATGCGATCGACGACAGCATCTATGTCATGCTTCAGCTTCTTGTTCAGCGCCGGAGCCTCGTCGATCGGATAGAGCGTTCCGTCGATCTTGACGCGCTGGAAGCCGCGCTTTTGCAGCTCCTGAAGCTCTTTGCGATACTCCCCCTTGCGGCCACGCACCATGGGCGCCAAGAGCAGCAGACGCGTGCCCGCCGGAAGAGCCATGATCCGGTCCACCATCTGCGTGACGGTCTGGCTCTCGATCGGCAGCCCCGTGGCGGGCGAGTAGGGGGTACCTATCCGCGCGTAGAGCAGGCGCAGATAATCGTAGATCTCGGTGACAGTGCCGACCGTGGAGCGTGGATTGCGCGACGTGGTTTTCTGCTCGATCGAAATCGCGGGCGAAAGGCCTTCTATCGAATCGACGTCGGGTTTCTGCATCAATTCCAGGAATTGCCGCGCGTACGCGGACAGGCTCTCGACGTAGCGACGCTGTCCCTCTGCATAGATCGTGTCGAAGGCAAGGGAGGATTTCCCGGAGCCGCTGAGGCCGGTGATAACGACCAGCTTGTCGCGGGGGATATCGACATCGACATTCTTGAGATTGTGCTCGCGTGCGCCGCGAACGCTGATGGTCTGCATAGGCTCAGAGTTTCTCCACCGAAGGCACCGACGTTATAAATAGGTGGCTTCGGCCACTCTCTCGCATAGAATAGTTCTTCACTCACTCTTCTATATGGATCGACGGTCATGGCGGGAAGCGTCAACAAGGTAATTCTGGTCGGCAATCTTGGGCGTGATCCGGAAATTCGCAGTACCGGCGACGGTACCAAGGTTGCCAGCCTCTCTGTTGCGACATCCGAAACCTGGAAAGATCGCAACAGTGGCGAGCGCAAGGAAAAGACCGAGTGGCATCGCGTGGTGATCTTCAACGATCGCCTCGTCGAAGTGGTCGAGCGCTTCCTGAAGAAGGGCTCGAAGGTCTATGTCGAGGGGGCGCTGCAGACCCGGAAATGGACTGATAATGGCGGTCAGGAGCGCTATACGACTGAGGTTGTGCTGCAGAAGTTCCGTGGCGAGTTGACGATGCTCGATGGCGGTAGCGGACGCGGCGGCGACGACATGGGAGATCCCGGCTATGACGCCGGTGGTGGCTATTCCCCGGCCCCGAGTCGCGCACCGTCACCCGCTCGCAGCGGTGGCGGGGGACGCCCTCCGGTGCAGGATCTCGACGACGAAATTCCGTTTTGATCGCGACTGGACGGAAGGAGTTAGCGCCCAGCGACGCGAGGGCGGATCACTGATCTGATCGTCCCTCCCGATTCGCCAGGTCTCAATCGAACAGGTGGACCCGGTCCGCCAATGTCTACAAGGGAAGAAACATGACGCAGAAACATGTTCTCGTCGCCGGTGCATCGGGACTCGTCGGCTATGCGGCGCTCAAGCACTTTGCTCAAGACCCGAGTGTCAAGGTCACGGCTGTATCCCGGCGGAGGCCGCTCAACACCTTCGGCGCCGATTTTATTTCCGCCGACCTGACGGACAAGGCACGCTGCGCCGAAATTTTCGGGGCGTTGGGCGATGTGACCCATCTCGTCTTCGCCGCGTTGTACGAGCGCCCCGAGTTGGTTGCGGGCTGGGTCGATCCGATCCATATCGATACCAATGATCAGATGCTGCGCAACCTCTTCGACCCTTTGCAGAAGGCGGCAAAGGGCCTACGCCACGTCTCTCTGCTGCAGGGCACGAAGGCTTACGGCGTCCATGTCCGACCCTTCCAACTTCCGGCGCGCGAGGACCGTTCCGAGGCGCGCGATCTTCCCAATTTCTACTGGCGCCAGCAGGACTACCTCGAAGGCGAACAGAAGGGGAAGAACTGGTCCTACACGATATTTCGGCCGCAAATCATCTTTGGCGAGTCGACCGGCAGCGCGATGAACTTGATCCCGGCGATCGGGGTTTACGCTGCGCTGCTCAAGGAACAAGGCCAGGATTTGGTTTTCCCCGGTGGCGCGCCCTTGATCCTCGAGGCTGTCGATGCCGACCTACAGGCTCGCGCGATTGCCTGGGCCGGCGAATCGGCCAATGCCCGCAATCAGGCCTTCAATCTGACCAATGGCGATCAGTTTGTCTGGGAACATGTCTGGCCGGCCATCGCCGATAGCCTGGGCATGAAGCCGGGTCCGCGTGTGCCACAGTCGCTTGAAGCAACCACGGCCAAGGAAGTGGCAGCCTGGGATGCGATCCGCGCCAAATACAAGCTGACGGCGCCTCAGATCACCCAGTATGTCGGGGAATCCTTTCAGTACGCTGATTTTTGTTTCGCCTATGGCCATGAACCGGAGACCGCGTCCTGGGGCAGTGCCGCCATTGTTTCGACGATCAAGATCAAGCAGGCGGGCTTCACCGAGGTGATGGATACCGAGGCCATGTTCCGCAAATGGTTCAAGCTGTTCCAGGACGAGAAGCTTCTGCCACCACGGTGAACGGGCAGACCCTCAAAAGCTTTCCCGAAGGCGGTGTCGCGATCGTCCTCGGCGTCAGCGGTGGCATTGGCGCAGCTATTCTTGAGGCTTTGCGCGGAAGTGGCCGGTTTTCGAGGGTCGTCGGCTATCATCGTCGCAGTATCCCGCCGTTGGAACTGACGGATGAAGCGAGCATCGCCGTGATCGCCGGCGATGTCGGAAGCCTTGGGCTACCGCTGCGGCTGGTTTTCGACGCAACCGGCGTCCTGCAAGGGGACGGTACCGCGCCGGAGAAATCGTGGCGCCAGCTTGATCCGGCTCAACTCGCTCGAGCGTTTGCCGTCAACGCGATTGGCCCGGCGCTGTTGATGAAGCATTTGCTTCCGCTGCTCGATCGCAAGGGCAAGACGGTCTTTGCCACTCTCTCCGCCAAGGTCGGCAGTATCGCGGATAACCAACTTGGCGGCTGGTACGGCTATCGTGCCTCCAAGGCGGCGCTGAACCAGTTTGTGCGCACCGCTGCCGTCGAACTCGCACGCCAGCTCCCCGATGCTATCTGCGTCGCGCTTCATCCGGGAACTGTCGATACCGGACTATCCGCGCCCCACGCCAAGACCGGACTTGAGGTGCGGGCGCCGGCTGCAGCCGCGGCTCTGCTGTTGGCGGTGCTGGAGGGGCTCACGCCAGCCGATACCGGCGGGTTTTTAGATTACCGCGGTCAGCCCTTGCCCTGGTAAGCGGGCCTCAACCGGGTGCGGTCAAACGATCGCGGAGGGAGGATCGTGCTTCCTTGGGCCATTCCATATGGGGCATCGGCAAGCCACTTTCAGGCGGGGTCAGCGGATCACTCGCCCCGAGGCTTGATGGCGTTTCGACGATAGCACCAGGGCCTCGGGCGATGGCACGGCGCAGGCGCCGCAGTTCAGCCGAGGGACGGGTTTCGTCTGGCGTCAGGAACAGGCCCCAATGCTTCGATGCGACGCCAAAATCGACGCGGCTCGAAAGGACGGACAATGGGATCGACAGGATCAACCCGAACAGAACCGGGGTCAGCCACCAGAAGAAATCCGGCGCGAACGCCAGCATCACGCCCGACCAAACCACGCCCAGGATCGTGTGACTGATGTGGCGCCTCACGCCTTCGATCCAGCTAAGGCCGCGATCATCCCGCGCTTGGGCATCCCAGGACACGACATGGCCGGAAAACGTGGTCACGACGAACAATGTCTGGAACAGCATCATGACCGGAGCGAGCAGGGCCGAGAACAGTATCTCGCCGATCACGCTCGCGAGCAGGGGAACCAGGCCGCCGTAGCTGCGGCGCTTCTCATCATTAAAAATGACGAGAAGCAGGCCCATTACCTTTGGCAGGAACAGGGCGGCCAATGTCAACCCGATCAACGTGTCGATCTGCTGGGTCTTTACCACCGGCCAATCGGGGTAAAGATTGAAGCCTGGCTTGAAATAGACGGGACCCACAATGGCTCGTTCCAGAATATCCGCTGACGCGAACAATAGCAGTAAGAACCAGATCGGCGAGGCAAGGTAGCTCGCGATACCCATGCCGAGATGGACACGGCTGAGCGCGCGCAGGCCCATGGCCCCGATAACCTTGCCATGTTGCAGATTGCCCTGGCACCAGCGGCGATCGCGCTTCGCGTAATCGATGAGGTTTGCCGGCATCTCCTCGTACGAGCCGGCGAGTTCCGGCACCAACCAGACCTTGAATCCGCCGCGCTGGATCAAAGCCGCCTCGACGAAATCATGGCTCAGAATCTCGCCCCCAAGCGGGGCCGCGCCCGGAAGCAAGGGCAACCCGCAATGCCTGGCGAATGCCGAAAGCCGAATGATGCCGTTATGACCATAGTAATTGGCATCACCACCTGCCCAAAACGCGAGGCCCGAGGCCATGACCGGACAATAAAGCCGAGCGGCGAATTGAAGAATACGGGCAAACGGTGTTTCGCGATTGGCCGGGATCGGGATCGTCTGGATGATCCCAGCCTGGGGGTTCTGCTCCATCAACTTGGCGAGCGAGACGATCGTGTCGCCAGACATGACGCTATCCGCATCGAGCACGATCATATGGGCGTAGGCGCCGCCCCAACGTCGGACGAAATCTTCGAGATTCCCCGC
>CAIXXC010000058.1 GCA_903923205.1 uncultured Rhodospirillales bacterium
TCTGGGCTGCCGTGAACCACCTTGATCTTCAGACCTTCAAGGATGCCGGCCGCGTAGACAAGGCTTGCCGAGTCGTCGACCTCAATCCCCAGAACCTGTTCAGAGGGATCCCCCAGGACATAACACAGCGTGTAGGCGCGCTGATTGGAGCGCAGGTAGAGAGACTTGGCGTCACGCTTGGCGACCTGCAGGCCGAGGATGCGCGTGGCAAATTGCTGGGCCTGGTCGAGATCTTGAGTGCCAAGCCGGACATAGGTCAGGTTTCTGAGGTTGATCACGGTTGGGTCCTTCCGGCGATGGGACGGGCTAGGGCGTTCTGCGTTTCCCCGAAATGAAACTCTGGCACGGCGTCACAAACGCTCCCCCAGCAGCAGAGCGAGGCATTTTCCTGGGCGAACTGGCGCGGTCGATGCGAGAGGTGATCGATTTCGGCCATGCCGTGCGCTAACGAAAAGAGCATGCCCTCAGGGCTTTCGATATGGAGGAATATCTGTCCGGAGGCCGGCTGGCGGCCGGGTCCCTGAAGGATTTTCACCTGATGCGCCGTCAGAAAATGATGGTTTTGCATCAGGTGGTCGATACTCTCGACAGCCAGACCGACATAGAGAACCCCGGCGCGATTGCTCGGATGAAGAACGATCCGGTGATGGACCCGATCGAGCCCGATATACGTTATATCGCCCACGCGATCATTCACCCAGGCGCCCAGAACCTGGGTCCAGAAATCAGTGTCACGGTCGATCTCGGCGCTCCGCAGCCCGATATCGGCGAGGCCACTGACGCCGGAGTCGATTGCGGGAAAGAAACGTTGTGCGCTTTGACTGGGGCCGACGACGAGGTCGATGGCATTGCCCGAGGCATCGCGGGTCAGAATGGCCGCACGCACCTCGCGTTGGTGGCATTCTGCCTCACGCGCCGGGCGGGCGGCGAAGCCGGCAGCGGACAGGCGGGCTGCGGCGCCCTGCAACGCCTGCGCGTCGGCGAGTTCGATGCCGATTGCCTCATCGCCACCATGGCGCGGAATGAAGGCCAGACGGTGAGACTGTTGATCTGCCCGCAGAAGGATGGTCCCGTCCTGCTCACGCAATCGCCGCAGCCCCAGTCGGGTCTCGGCAAACGCGGCGCTTGCGGCGGGTTGATCGACCGGGATGCGAACATAGGCAAGGGCGAGATAGGGGATTGTCATCCGGCGCTCAATGCGAAGGCGGTAATTTCGAGCATGGAACATGCGCGGCGATGTAGAGCCGAATCATCTCTCGCCACATCTCGAACAGGGCCTCCAACTGGCGGGGATTGTCGTCCCAGAGCCGACGGATTACCGCACCACGCACAATATGCAGGGTCAAGGCCAGCAACTGAGCGGCGATATTGGCGGGCAGTCCAGCCTCGACAAGTGCCCCTCGCCAGGCTTCCTCAACCGGAAGCCGCGCTTCTCGCGACAGGTCTAGAACCTGGTTGCGGATCGCGGGATCGGTCGAGGCCGACAGCACGATATCGACGGCAATCAGGAAATGATTACTGAAGAAGAACTCGCGGGCGTCCTCGATGATGCGCTCGAAGACATCGCCGGAAACCGACTGGGCACGGCGACGGCTGACCTCGCGGACCTCATCGAAGACATGGCGCAAGGTAGCGACCACGAGTTCCTGTTTGGTCGGGAAATGGTGGAGTTGGGCGCCACGCGAAACACCGGCGACGGTCGCAACCTCGGCCGTGCGAAGCCCAGCATAGCCCCGTTGTAGGATCAACTGCGCCGCTGCGGCAAGAATACGCCCACGAGTTTCTTCCCGGCGTTCGCTCTGGGTTCGTCTTTGCCGTCGGAGCGGCGCTGACGGGATCAGGTCAGGCGTCGACATGGACAATCCCGTCGATAATCGTCACCCGATAGGTTTTCAGGTCGCGCTCGCAGGGCATCGCCGTCGCTTTTCCGGTGGTGACGTCAAAGGCGCCGAAATGCCAGCTGCACTCGATTGTCTTGCCGATCAGGGTGCCTTCTTCGCTCAGAGAGACTTCGCCATGGGTGCATTTGTCGTCGGTCGCGTAGATCGTCCCTTCGACATTGTAGAGGGCGAGCGGCGTTCCGTCCGGCAGGGCGGACGTGGCCATTTCACCCTCTGGAATATCCGTGGCGGGACAAAGCGCGATAGATGTCGTCATCGGTTGCTCCAACCTAAAGCATGGTGCTGCCGCCATTGACGCTGATGACCTGGCCGGTCACGAAAGCGGCTTCAGCGGTGGCAAGGTAAGCGACCATGGAGGCGACTTCCGTCATTTCGGCGGCGCGGCCCATGGGGATGACGCTCAGGAACTTGGCCGCCAGCGCCGGGAACTTCTCGGCGATCGTGGCGAGTTGTTCGGTGTTGACCGCACAAGGCGCCACAGTGTTGATCGTGATCCCGTCTTGCGCAAATTCGCGGGCAAGGCCGGTGGTCAGCGCGTGGACACCGCCTTTTGCTGCGTTGTAGGCCGCGTGATCCCAGAGACCATTGCGCACGGAGTCGGCGCCGAGATTGATGATCCGGCCATAACCCTGGCGCTTCATGATCGGCAGTGCCAGCCAGCAGCACCACAAGGCCGTCCACAGGTTTCGATCGATCGTCGTTCGCAAGGTATCGGGGGTGTGTTCCAGGAAAGACCGGATGATGCCACCGCCCGCATTATTGACGAGAATATCGACCGTGCCGAATTGAGTGACCGCCGTGTTCACCGTCATCCTCGCGACTTCTTCAAGCGAAAGATCGCCAATGGCGATTTCCACTCGTCCACCATGGTCGATACGCAACCGCTCGGCCGCCTGTTCCAGGGTGGCGCCGTCAAGATCGGCAATGACGAGGTGGGCGCCGTCGCGCGCCAGCCGATCGGCGATGGCATAGCCGATCCCTTTTGCGGCGCCGGTGACGATGGCAATTTTGCCGTCCAGTGGTTTGCTCACGATCTGTCTCGGCCTTAGAGGATAATGCTGACGCGACCCTGATCGCGAAGACCTTCTGACGCAAGCACCGCCCGTTTTTCGCGGATCTTGAAGCCGCCCGAAGTCACGACCAGCTTGTAATAGCCCGTGCCGAAATAGACATTCGTTGTGCCGTGGTTGGTCCGATAGGTGATGAACGCCGTGCTGACGTCGAGATCATCGCCGCTTTCAGCGCGGATCCGAACATTGCTGACCAGATGCCGGGTCTTGGAATGCGGGAATTCAACATGGGCCGTGCGTTTCATCAGGCGTTTCACCCGCTGCTCGAGGCGATAGCGGTCATCGGCGACGTAGAACAGGTTGTTATCCGGCGGTGCGTCGTGGGCAACGTCGGTTGACGGCACATAATAATGAGCATCCTCGGTGAACAGGGTGAGCCATTCCGGCAGGCGCCATTCATCAAGTAGATCGGCCTCCATGAACAGGAAATCCTCAACCTCTTGGCGGGTTACGCGGGTCATCTCGCTCTCTCCTGCTCAGGCGCCGACGACGCGGCGATTCCACTCGTTCCAGTAGGCACGCATCTGCGCCTCGTCGTCGTAGGACGGAACCTCTTTGGCCATGCCCTTGGACAGGTTGTTCCAACAAGTCTCCTTGTTGTTGGCGTAGCCGCGCTGGCACTGCTCAAGCGCTTCGATATCATCGGGTGTAGCGAAACCGCCCGGCCCCAGGAATTCGAGAAAATTAGTGAGGCGGTCATGGCGGCGATGGGCGTTCTCGTCGACCGGGGCCAGTGCCCAGGCGTTGATCAGCATGTGATCGGGTGCGACCGGGTAAAACGAGCGAACCGTGATTGCCATGATGTCGTTAATGACAAGATTGGGGAAGATCAGCAGGTTGCGGTTGGTGCGGGCAATCCGGTCAGCCCGCTCCACGCCGAAACGTTCAACCAGGCGCTGATAGATGGCTTCCAGGTCCTGCTTGCCTTCCTCCCCCCATGCCGGGATCCACTGCGCCACGGGGCGACCCCAGGGTGCCCGATACTCCGCCACGGCATGGCCATTGCCAAGATCGCGGGCGATCCCGTTCAGGGCGATGGGGACGAGATTGTCGGCGCGATCCTTGAGGTAATCGAGGTAGGTCGCGTGATTGGTCGCGGCATGGTAGCCATCGAAGCTATTCTCGCAGAGCAGCTTCCAATTGGCCTTGATCGAGTATTCCTGGGTACCACCGACAATCGTCATGCCGACTTCGGAATGGTCGGCGACGAGGTCGATATACTCCTTGGCACCGCCGAGATAGGTCTCGAGGCTGACGGCATCAGGGTCGAAACAGAGGAACGCGAAGCCGCGATAGCTCTCGAACCGGGCGACGGATTGCAGGCGTGCCTCCGGTTTATCCTTGAAGCCCTCGGGGTAGGAATCAGCACCCGGAATGTCGCGACAGGCACCGTCGAGAGCAAAGATCCAGCCGTGATAGAAACACTGAAACGACTTGGCGTTGCCCTGACGTTCGCGACAGACCATCGCGCCGCGATGCGGGCAGGCGTTGAGCAGGGCATTGAGCTTGCCCTGGGCGTCGCGGGAAAAGATGATCTGGCGGCCCGCGACTCTCCGGGTGACGAAGTCGCCCATTTTCGGCAATTCCGACTCATGGCCCAGATAAAGCCAGCAGCGTTCGAAGATTTCCTCCTGCTCTGCCGCGAGCACCTCGGGATCGACGAAGACGCGTCTGGACACATTGTAGGTCTGGCGGGTCTTATCGACCACGACCAACGGTTCAAACTTGCGATACGCCTGCACGGGCAGATCCTCCATTCATGACTTTGCGCTGACCAAGCGTCTCAAATCGAGTGCGGGGTTTTCGAGGTCGGCGCGGGAAACGTGAGCACCGGACGCCACAAGCCGCCGCAGCGCCGCCATGTCGCGTGGTGTGTTGATGACGACGGCGCCGACGATCTGGTCGCCCCGATGGGATATCAGGGTGAAGCGACCGGTCGCGGGATCACCGCGCAGGATCGGCTCCGCGACGATCGGATCGCCCACGACCTGAAGGTTGATGTCGTATTGATCCGTCCAGAACCAGGGAGGTGCCACGTAGGCCCGCTCCTGACCCACCATGTTGCGCGCGGTATTCACGGCCTGGTCTTGTGCGTTGGCCCAGGTCTCGATCCGCATCCAGCGATCATGCAGGGCGCTGAACTGCAGCGCGACATCGCCGGCGGCATAGACTTCTGGGATCTCGGTTTGGCCATGGCAATCGACTTTGATGCCATCCTTTGCGTCAAGGCCAAGCTGGGATGCCAGGGAAATTTCCGGCTCGACGCCGATGCCGACGATGATGATGTCCGCCGCCACCTTGCTGCCGTCGGCAAGGATCACGCCCTCGGCGTCGACACCACTCGGGGTCACGCCAATACGGAAGACGACGCCCCTCGCTTCGTGTCGGTCGCGCAGGAAATCGCCCGCCTGTTTCGGCAGGGCACGAGTCAATAGCCCCGGAGCCGCTTCGATCACCGTAACGCTGCAACCCGATGTGATGGCAGCCGCGGCCGCCTCAAGGCCGATAACGCCGCCGCCGATGATCGCGATACGAGCCTTGACGTCAATCGCCCGCTTGATCGCCCTGGCATCCTCTATCGTGCGCAGGTAATGCACGGGCAGCGGAGCGGTCTCTATATCGGACAGTCTGCGCGGCCTTGTTCCTGTTGCGATCAGGAGACGATTGCACGGCAGTTTTCGGCCATCGTTCAGCGTTGCCTGCCTTGCATTGCCGTCAAAATCGATAACAGTGGCGTCGAGGATAAGATCGATGCGGCGTTCGGCCCAGGCCTCTGCCGATTTGATCAAACCTGCCGTCTCCTGCGTCCCGAGGAGCAATTCCTTGGACAGTTGAGGCCGTTCGTACGGCAGGTGTCGCTCGCTGCCGACAAGGGTGATGCTGCCGGTAAAGCCAGCGGCACGCATGGCTTCGGCAGCCCTTGCGCCAGCCTGTCCGGCACCTGCGATGACGATTGAGACGTGTTCCAAATCGTCCGCTCCCCCGGGTCGTCGGCTTTTGCCGATCGTGTTAATGTGATCAAAAAACTTACAGTACGTACTGCTTGTATGTTTTGTTTAGCTTTGAGCGTTGCGCCTGTAAACAAAAAACATCGCCCTGGGGTCGAGAAAATATGCCGATGGTCTGCCGGAAAGGAGGGGTAGCCTGCCGCGCTACCCCCCTGGTCCTATCGGTGCAGGAACTTCGCCGGGCGCTTTTCGACGAAGGCCGTCATGCCTTCCTTTTGGTCTTCCGTCGCGAACAGCGAGTGGAAGACGCGACGCTCGAAGCGGACGCCCTCATGAAGCGTCGTTTCATAGGAAACGTTGAGGCTTTCCTTGATCATCATGACCGCAGGGAGCGACATTTCGGCGATCGTCGTGGCGGTCGCAAGCGCATCCTTCAGCAAATCGGCTGCAGGCACCACCCGCGTGACAAGGCCCGAACGTTCCGCCTCTTCGGCGCCCATCATCCGACCCGTCAGGCACATTTCCATGGCCTTTGACTTGCCGACCACACGGATCAAGCGCTGCGATCCGCCCATGCCCGGCATGACGCCGAGCTTGATCTCAGGCTGCCCGAACTTCGCCGTATCGGCGGCAATAATCATATCGCACATCATCGCAAGCTCGCAGCCACCGCCGAGCGCGAAGCCGGAAACCGCGGCGATAATCGGCTTGCGGGTCCGGGTCAGGGCATCCCAGCCGGCAAAGAAATCTGCCTTGTACATATCCATATAGGATTGCGGCTGCATCTCCTTGATATCGGCGCCTGCGGCAAAGGCCTTCTCCGAACCGGTCAGCACGATGCAGCCGACATCCTCGTCGGCATCGAGGACGGCCAGTGCGGCGGTGACCTCTCCCATCACCTGTGCGTTGAGCGCGTTGAGCGCCTTCGGCCGGTTCAGGGTGATCAGCGCGACGCGGCCGTGCCGTTCCAGAAGGATGGTCTCATAGGTGTGTTCAGTGCTCATGTCTCAGGCTCCAGAGCGCGCGCGAATGGCGTTGATGACGCCGGAAAAATCTGTGCCGCCCATGCCGGATTTTTCCAGCGCTGCGTATATCTCCTCGGCATGTTTGCCGAGTGCGGTATCGGCGCCAACGATCTCGGCGGCTTCCTTGGCAAGCCGCAGATCCTTTAGCATCAGGGCCGCAGCAAAGCCGGGCTTGTATTCGTTATTGGCGGGGCTGGTCGGCACCGGTCCCGGCACCGGGCAATAGGTGTTGACCGACCAGCAGCTCCCCGACGAGGTCGAAACCACGTCGAACAGGGCTTGATGGGTCAGGCCGAGCTTTTCGCCGAGGACGAACGCCTCGCTGGCACCAATCATCGAGATGCCGAGCACCATGTTATTGCAGATTTTTGCCGCCTGGCCCGCGCCGTCGCCGCCGCAATGGAGAATGCGCTTGCCCATGGCTTCGAGAATGGGTTTGCCGAGTGCGAAAGCCGCCTCGGTACCGCCAACCATGAAGGTGAGCGTACCGGCGGCAGCGCCACCGACCCCGCCGGAGACGGGCGCATCAAGGCTCAGCAGCCCTTTTTCGCCAGCCAGGCGATGGGCTTCTCGCGCCGAATCCATGTCGATGGTGGAACTGTCGATCAGCAAGGCGCCCTTGCGTGCCGCGCCGACGATCTGCTCGCGATAGACCGAGGTTACGAATTTGCCGGCGGGCAGCATCGTAATGACGATATCGGAATCCCTCGCGGCGTCGGCCGCCGTCGCAACGACGGTGACACCGTTCTTCGCTGCTGCCTCCAGGAGGGCCGCCTGCAGATCGCAGCCCTTGACGGTATGGCCGGCCCGGACAAGGTTGGCCGCCATCGGCCCACCCATATTTCCCAAGCCGATGAACCCGATCGTCGCCATCGTTTCTCCTCCGATTTTTATGATTGAGCGAGGCCGAGTTCGGCGCTGCCCCGTGCTTTGAAATGCGCTTCGATCGCGGCAGCTGCCACGTCTTCCAGCCGATCCGGCGACCATTTCGGATTGCGATCCTTATCGACCACAGCGGCCCGCACGCCCTCGACGAAATCCGGGGTGCGGATGCTGGCGGAAACCATGCGGTATTCTTGATCGAGGCACTCTTCCAGACGGCCCAACGCACGAGCGCGGCGCAGGGCTTCGAGCGTAACCTTGATCGACGTCGGCGAGTTCATCGCGATCTCGCTCGCGGCCTTTTGTGCTTCAGGCTCCGGCGCTGCGCGCAGGGCTGCGAGAATATCTTCCGCACGATTGCCGGCGTAGCAGCGGTTGATCCATCCGGCATTGGCCAAAAGCTTGCTCTCACCGGCATCGGCCTTGAAGGCGGCAAGTGTTTCCTGCACCCCGGCCGCAGATGGCAGGGCAGCCAGGGCAGCGCGAAGTTCATCCAGACGGGACGACGGCATGAACAGGTCCGCCATGCCGATCGCGATTGCGTCGGCACCAGAGAGACGTCCTGCCGTCAGGCCCGCGTGGGTGCCAAGCTCGCCGGGCGCCGTGCCGAGCAGATAGGTTCCGCCAACATCGGGCACGAAGCCGATCCGTGTTTCCGGCATCGCTAGAACGGAGCGCTCGGTGACGATACGATTGGCGGCATGGCCACCAAGGCCGATCCCGCCGCCCATCACCGTGCCATCCATCAGCGCGACTACCGGCTTGGGAAACCGGGCGATCCGGCAGTTCAGGCGGTATTCATCGGCGAAGAATTTCTCATTGAGCTCAAACGTCCCTGCCTTGGAGGCATCATAGAGCGCCCGAATATCACCGCCCGCGCAGAAGCCACGCTCGCCCGCGCCATCGAACAGGATGATCTCGACGTTGTCATTCTTTTCCCAATTTGTCAGCGCGACGTCGATATCGACAACCATCTGATATGTCAGCGCGTTGATCGCGGCGGGACGGTTGAGGGTAAGGTGACCGAGGCGACCTTCGACCCGCCTGATGATGTCGCTCATTTCCCGTCTCCGATGAGGCCGCGGGCAACAATCAGCCGCATGATTTCATTAGTGCCTTCAAGGATTTGATGGACGCGCAGATCACGCACGATCTTCTCGATACCGTATTCCGACAGATAGCCGTATCCGCCGTGCAGCTGCAGCGCTTCGTTCGCAACCTTGAACCCGGTATCGGTGCCGAACCGCTTGGCCATCGCGCAGAGTTGCGTGGCGTCCGGGTCCTTGCGGTCGAGCGCGGCAGCGGCGCGCCACAAAAAGGTACGGGCGGCTTCCAGTTCGATCGCCATATCGGCAAGGCGGAACTGCAGCGCCTGGAACTCGTCGAGCCGCTTTCCGAAAGCCTTGCGCTCACGCATGTAGGCGATTGACTTGTCGATCGTGGTCTGCGCGCCGCCGATCGAGCAGGCGGTGATGTTGAGCCTGCCGCCGTCAAGGCCGGACATCGCGATCTTGAAGCCCATGCCTTCCTCGCCGATGCGGTTAGCGACGGGGATGCGGCACTCCTCAAAGATGACAGCGCGCGTCGGCTGGGCGTTCCAGCCCATCTTGTATTCGTTGGCCCCGAAGGAGAGGCCGGGCGTGCCGCCTTCAACCACGAAGGTCGAAATACCGCGAGGTCCATCGCCGCCCGATCGCGCCATCACGACGTAGAAATCATCCGGGTGGCCAGCACCGGAGATGAACTGCTTCTGGCCGTCGAGAATATAGTAATCGCCGTCAAGGCGGGCACGGGTTTTCAAGGCGGCTGCGTCCGAGCCTGCATTCGGTTCCGTCAGGCAGTAGCTTGCGAATTTGTCCATCCGGCACAGGCCCGGGACCCAGCGTGCGCGCTGCTCGGGCGTGCCGTATTTATCGACCATCCATGTTGCCATATTGTGGATGGAGATAAAGGCGCTAACGGTGGGGCACCCCTGGGCCAGAGCCTCGAAGATCAAGGCGGCGTCAAAGCGGGTGAGGCCGGAGCCTCCGAATTCTTCCCCGCAATATATCCCGCCCATGCCAAGCTCGGCCGCTTCGCGCATCTCTTCGACGGGGAAGTGTTTCTTGGCATCCCATTCGACCGCGTGCGGTGCGAGTTTCTCGGCAGCGAAAGCCCGGGCCATATCGCGGATCGCGATCTGGTCTTCGTTAAGCGCGAACAGCGCGCCGGTCCCGTCCGTCATCCTTGGATCGCCTCAGAGTTCGTTTTCAAGTCGGGTGGTCGTATCGACGCCCCAACCACCCCGGCCGTGGCCGGACCGGTTGAGGCGTCCGGATTTTTGCGACGCGTATCTTAGCTCATCGTCGGGATGACGAAGCTGGCGCCTTCCTTGACGCCGCCGCTCAGCCACCGCGAGGTCACTGTCTTGGTTTTGGTGTAGAAGCGAATGGAATCGGGACCATGCTGGTTCAGGTCACCGAAGCCCGAACGCTTCCAACCACCAAAGGTGTGGTAGGCAATCGGCACCGGGATCGGCACATTGACGCCGACCATGCCGACCTGGACGCGGGCGGCGAAATCGCGTGCCGCATCGCCGTCGCGGGTGAAGATCGAGACGCCGTTGCCATATTCGTGCTCGTTCGGCAAGCGCAGGGCATCCTCGTAATTGTCGGCACGGACGATGCTGAGCACGGGGCCGAAGATCTCTTCCTTGTAGATCTTCATATCGGGGGTCACGTTGTCGAACAGCGTGCCGCCGAGGAAGAACCCGTTCTCATAGCCCTGGAGCTTGAAGTTGCGGCCATCGACCAGCAGCTTCGCGCCTTCCTGGACGCCCTGATCGATATAACCACGAACCCGCTGCATCGCCTCACGCGTGACGAGCGGGCCGTAATCGGCGCTGGCATCGGAAGACAAGCCGACTTTAAGGGATTCGACCCTGGGGACCAGCTTCTTCACGAGCGCGTCAGCCGTTGCCTGACCAACCGGCACCGCAACAGAAATCGCCATGCAGCGCTCACCGGCCGAGCCGTAACCGGCACCGACAAGTGCATCCACGACCTGATCCATGTCGGCATCCGGGAGGATCAACATGTGGTTCTTAGCACCGCCGAAGCACTGCGCCCTTTTACCGTGACGTGCGGCGGTTTCGTAAATGTAGTTGGCGATCGAGCTGGAGCCGACAAAGCCCACAGCCTTCACACGTGGGTCGGTGAGGAGTGTGTCCACCGATTCCTTGTCGCCGTTGACAACGTTGAAGATACCCTTTGGCAGGCCGGCTTCGAGCAGCAGTTCTGCAAGGCGAAGCGGCACGGAGGGATCACGCTCGGACGGCTTCAGGATGAAAGCGTTGCCGCAGGCGATGGCCGGTGCGGCTTTCCAGAGCGGGATCATCGCGGGGAAGTTGAACGGCGTAATGCCGGCAACGACGCCGAGCGGCTGGCGCATCGAATAGACATCGATGCCGGTGCCGGCATTGTCCGTGAATTCGCCCTTGAGCAGATGCGGCACGCCGATCGCGAATTCCACGACTTCAAGGCCGCGCTGGATGTCGCCCTTGGCGTCCGGGACGGTCTTGCCGTGTTCGGAGGAAAGCAGCTTCGCCAGGCTATCCATGTCGCGGTTGATGAGCTCGACGAACTTCATCAGGACGCGGGCGCGGCGCTGCGGATTGGTCGCAGCCCATGCGGGCTGCGCCGCCTCGGCATTGGCGATCGCGGCTTCGGTCTCCGATTTGGACGCGAGGGGAACGTGGGCCTGGACCTCGCCCGTGTTGGGATCGAACACGTCGGCATATCGGCCGGACGTCCCGCTGACGTGCTTGCCGTCGATGAAATGGGTGAGCTGGCGTGTCACGTATGGTCTCCTCGGAACTGGTTCTAGAATTATCTGATCCCAGGACAAATTCGCGCGCATGACAGTTCGGTCAAGCCGCGATCTGCTCTAGCCTCGATTTCGCGGCAATAGATCATTTTGATTTTCCCATGTCTATGGCACTTTCTGATCTATCGCTGTGCATGGAATCGCATATTGGCCGAATCATTCGACTGGAACGCGCTGCAATCCTTTCTCGCCGTCGCGCGGGCGGGGCGGTTGACCTTGGCCGCGCGACGGCTTGGGATCGATCATTCGACCTTGAGCCGTCGCCTTAAGGATCTGGAAGCCGCCCTCGAAACCCGGTTGTTTGAGCGCAGTGTGCAGGGGTATGTCTTGACGCCCCAGGGTGAGCGTCTTTTGGAATCGGCCCAGGCAGTCGAAACGGTTGCGTTTTCGATCCTGAAGGACGTTGCCGGTGCGAGCCTTCGGATTGCCGGTACCGTACGGATCGGCGCGCCCGACGGGCTTGGCGCGAACTTTCTCGCGCCACGGCTGGGCAGGCTCGGTGAGCTTCATCCGGAACTCTCTATCCAGCTTGTGACTATGCCGCGCATCTTCAATCTCACCAAACGCGAGGCCGATATCGCCATCGGCCTCGCCCCGCCGAACGAAGGCCGACTGCACGCCCGCAAGCTCACCGATTATGAGTTGGGAATATTTGCCTCGACCGACTATCTCGACCGCTATGGGATGCCGACGGAGCGCCTGCAACTTCGCCAGCATCGCCTGATCGGCTACGTTGGCGAGTTGATCTATGCACCTGAGCTTGATTACGTGCCGCTCATCGACAAGGAACTGGAGCCGTCGCTGACGAGTTCGAACCTCATGGCGCAATTACGGATGACGGCCTCGGGGCATGGCGTTTGTGTGCTTCCGTGCTTTATGGCCGAGGGCGATCCCAGGCTGGTGCGGGTCATGCGCGCCGAATTTTCGCTGATCCGATCCTTCTGGCTGATCGTCCATTCGGATATTCGCGATCTGGCCCGCGTGCGGGTGACATCGGATTTCATCGCCCAGGAAATTCGTGCCAATCGACGGCTGTTCCTGCCTCGCTCGCAGGGCGGCGAAGAGCCGCTCGCCGTTATCGCGTGATGTTCAGGAATCGCAAAGCGTTGCCACGGTAAACAAACTCGAGCTCTTTCGCGTCGAGGCCCAGTTCGTCGAAGGGCTGTCCCGGGAAGCTCTGGCCCGCGACATAGGGATAGTCGGAGCCCGCGACCAACTGCGTCACGCCAAAACACCCGATCAGATGCTTCAGGGTCGCCGTGTCGAAGACGAGATTGTCGTAATAGAACTGACGCGCCGTCTTGGTCGGCTCCGCGAATGTTTTCTGCAGCTCCAGCATGATCTCCCAGCCGCGTTGCAGGCGGGGCAGAATGGCTGCGAGCACACCGCCGCCATGGCTGAAGGCAATGCGGAGCTTGGGGAATTTCTCCAAGGTGCCGGCGGTGATGAAGGATGCGGCGGCCAGTCCGGTATCGATGGGGAAGTTCAGGAATGCCGACAGCACCGCCGGGCCGACGATTCGCTCGGTGCCAACGGGGTGCAGCGCGTGGACGAAGATGCAGAGGTCGAGCCGTTCCGCTTCGGCGAAGAACGGATCGAAGAACGGATCGCCCGGCGCGCGACCGAGAATATTGCTGCCAATCTCGACGCCAGTCAGTCCAAGTTCGTGTTTCAGGGTCGCCAATTCCCGCGCCGCTAGTTCCGGGTCCTGCAGCGGTACCATGCCGAGACCGGCGAAGCGGTCCGGTGCCGTGCGTATGATTTGGCCGATCGCGTGGTTGACATGGCGGGCCAGCGTCAGGGTAAGTGCCTTGTCGAGCCAGTAGGACAGCAATTCCGGCATCGGCGACAACACCTGCAGCGCCACATTCTCGCGATCCATGTCGGCGCGACGGCGGTTGCCATCCCAGCTGCGACTGTCGAGTTTGCGGAATTCCCTGCCACCGATTTCAAGCACGGCGCGATTTTCGGTGCCATGGATCAGGCTCGGCCATTTGCCGCAGGAGCAGGGACCAGGCTCCATCGGGAAATCCGCCGGGACAACGTGGCTGTGGAGATCGATCACGGACATGAAGGCTGCTTACTCCCGGCGAGGGAGATAGTCGAGCCCGGTCTCCCGCCACCGCTTGCATAACCCCGGGGTTGAGCCCTATGGTCGCCGCCTTTCACTGACTGCGCGGCGGCGATGCCCGCGGGACATCCGGGGGATGGAGACGATGGACGATATCGAGAACGAGTTCGGCGAAACTTCGGCCAAGCGCAGCAATGCGCGGCAAGGCGATGTGGCCGGCGTGCCGGCGGCTCAGCTGAAGGCCATTATCGAGCGCATCGAGCGTCTTGAGGAAGAAAAGAAGGCCCTAGCCGAAGACATCAAGGACATTTATGCCGAGGCCAAGGGCAACGGTTTTGATGTCAAGATCCTGCGCAAGATCATCGCGATCCGCAAGCGCGACCAGGAAGAACTCGATGAGGAGGAGACAATGCTAGAAGTCTACCTCCGCGCGCTCGGCATGCGTCCGGACGAGGAGTAGTTCCGGGGCGGCGGAAAAAGCGATATCCTGAATCGTGTGATCCAGGCTGACGGCGATCTCTTGCGTCCCTGGATCATCTTTCTACCGCCGCTCTTTTTTAAGTGATCGCCGCAATCTTTCCGACATAAGCGAGAACGCCTCCGTCGCGACGAGATCACCATCGCGATCCGAGGCGATTCGGGTCCAGCCAATCTCGCCGAGTTCGTAGCTGAGCTGGCTCTCCAACACCGCCGTTGTCGCGTCGGATGCGTCGCCCCGACGGCTCTGGATCCTCGCTGCCAGAGTGGCGTGCGGCGCCTCCAGCCAGATGCCGAGAAAGGGGACGGATTTTGCTGCGGCAATTGTCTCGATGTCCCGGCGCTCAACAGGCTTGGCGAAAACGGCATCGCAAATGACCGATATGCCATCAGCCAGCAGAGACGTCGTCTGCTCACGCAGGGCAGCGTAAACCCGGTCGGACGCCCCTTCGGTGTAGGCCGATGGCGGCAGCCTTTCCTCCGGTGACGGCAGTCCGGCAAGGCGTTTGCGCAGAACATCGCTGCGAAGATGCCGGGCACCGCCTGGACCACCAATGCGACCGGCAAGGGCACGACCGAGACGGCTTTTGCCGCTGCCGCTTAAGCCCCCGATTGCAATCAACATCGCAGGCGCTGTCTGAAGGCATTTCAGAGCATGACCGAGATAGCCCTCAGCAATCTCGGGCGTACCGGCGGCGGCTGATGCATAGGCTCGAATCCCCGCCCTCATCGCGGCGAACAGCGGCATTAGCGCGAGGCCGTCCTGCTCATCCCGCCGGTCAAGATAGCGGTTGAGGATGATCGCCGCCAAATCGCGCAAGCCGCGATGTTCCAGGTCCATGATCAGGAAGGCCAGATCATAAAGCACGTCGATCGTCGCGAGATCGGCGTCGAATTCGAGCGCGTCGAACGGCACAGGAATGCCGTCCAGCAGGCAGATGTTGGCGAGGTGCAGATCGCCGTGACAGTGGCGGACATGGCCCTGGGCAGCGCGACGGTCGACCAGCGCAGCATGGCGCTCGGCTTCCTGCCGCAGGCCGGCGATCAGTGTGTCGAGCTTTTGGGCGTTCAGGAAAGCTCCTCCAGCGTGATCGAGCGCGTCTCGAATGCCCTGGATCAAGCTAAGGATCGTTCCGGCTCCGGTTTTCTTGATGCTGATTGCGGCTTGGTCGTGATAGGCGGCGATCCGGTCTGCGAGAGCCGAGCACAGCCGGTGGTCGAGCCCGCCGCGCGAGGCCACGACGCTGAGAAGCGCGCCGGCAGGAAAGCGGCGCATTTCGACGACCCATTCGATGGCCTCAGGCGCATCCCAGCAGATTTCGCCCCGCCGATCTCGTCCCAGGGACCGCAAACCGACATAGAGTGACGGTGCGGCCGGTCGATTGAGTGACAGTTCTGCCTCGCAGGCCGCCCTGCGCTTGGCCAGGGTCGAGAAGTCCAGATAAGGATAGCGGACCGATTTTTTCAGCTTAAAGGCACGCTCGCCGATCAGGAAAACGACGGCGCAATGGGTATCGATGCGCGTGACCGACCCGCCCGGGATGCCATAGCTGCCGGGATTCTGGAGGAAGTCGATAACGTCGCTTTGGTCGGCGGGCACCGGATTCTCCGCAAGGCGGCCACAGGCTCGAAACTATGTTGCAGTGGTCCGTCCCGATCATACCGTCGAAGGGGCAGGGCGGGCGTGAAAATAACTTACTGGGACGCCTCGCCACAGCCCGCGATCACCTTCAGCCGCAATACCTTGCCCAGGCTGGAGCGAGGCAGGTGTGCCATAAAATGAACGCTGGTTCGGGCAAAGCCACGGATTTCCTGCGCAACGATTTCCTGGACATGGCGCGCGTCCATTGTTCGCGACGTTTCGATCACGATGTGGAGTTCTTCCTCGCCGAAATCATTCTGGGCTGAAAACAGGCAAACGGCGCTGACGCCCAGCCGTTCGGCCAACCGCCCCTCAAGCAGGAACGGTAAAATTTTGTTGCCTGCGATGTTGATGACGTCCGTAATGCGCCCTTGCAATACCATCCGACCGTCTTCCCGGATCATGGCCAAATCGCCGGGATAGAAGAAACCGTTACGGAAAAATCTCTGCGTCGCATCAGTATCGTTCATGTATCCGGCGGGACCGTTGCCAATCGCGACGCGGAGCCGTCCGGCATTGCCGGGTGGGAGCTTTCGGTCATTGTCGTCGACAATTTCCACGACACGGTCCGTGACTAACCGATGCCAGCGAAGATCAGTTTCATTCTCGAGCAGGGTATAGCCGATACCGCCAGCTTCGGTGGAGGCAAGCCAATTGAATATTCGTGGCGTCAGCCGGGTTCGTGCTTCGACGAGTTGAAGTCGTGACAACGCGCCGCCCGTAACGATGATCTGAAGTCTATCGTTTCTCGGGACGACCGCCGGTGAGGCCGCAAGCGCGATGGCAAGGACGTTAGGGACAACGATGGCGTGGGTCAGGCCAGGGTACCCCAGCGCCTTATAAGCCTCATGGCCCTGCTCGATGACCGTTGTACCGCCAACCATCCAGGGTGCGACCGCCCAGCGGTAGCCGACCGCAGTCCAGGGCGGAAAATCGAAGACACAAATGACGACATTCTGATCGAACTTGAGCAGAGCCAGTTGCCGGTTCAAAAAGAGGGTGTCGAGGGAGCCATCGATCAGCACTCTTTTCTGTCTTCCGGTTGTACCAGAAGTCGCAAGCACATGCCCGCCGGCGGGGAGGCGCCGTGTTGCCGCGTCAATCCCGATTGGCGACTGGCCACGAGGAGAAACGCGCAGCAGTTGGACGCCCTGGCCCCGACAGAGTGCTTCCAGATTTTCCCAGTTTTCTTGTTCACTTGTCACGACGCAACGGATGTCCGGCAGGTCCAGCGCCTTAAGGGAATCTGGCGATGCGATCGCGATGGTCGATACGCCGAGGCTCCGCAATGCGAGGCTGGAAACCCAAAAATCGAACAGGTTTCGGATCGCCAGGACCGCATATCCGGAGCTTGTCTGCCCCTGCGCAATGAAGAAGCCGCGCGCCTGTGCGATGGCCTGTGCGAATGCGCCATAGGTGACTGATGTGCCGTTATAGGTCACCGCCACCTTATCCGGCGTCGATCCAGCCCAATGGAATATCCGTTCCGCGATCACCCCAAAGCTTTTCCTCTTGAGGACACTTCAATACAGGCACGATCGCGACAGTCTGGTCGAATCCTCCCAAGATTGTCTATCGGCCAGTGCGCCCCAGTTTCCGAGGCGGGAGGCTTTTTTCGATCATTTGACAGGTTGTTCCACAGAACGTCGTAACGGATCTTGCTCGTGCCGCCGGCAATCTCGTAGGGTCGCAACCTCGGTACGCGCTTTGCATCGCGTGCGGGGGCTCCGGTATGGTTTGCGGCGGATACGGTAAAAGAGGGCGGATGGCGTATTTTCTGCAACAATTGATCAACGGCCTTACGCTCGGCGCCATCTATGGCCTGATCGCCCTTGGGTACACGATGGTCTACGGCATCATCGGCATGATCAATTTTGCGCATGGCGACGTTTTCATGGTGGGCGCCTTTCTGTCGTTGATCAGTTTTGTCGTGTTGTCGCAGTTGGGCCTGAATTCAGCGGTTCTGGCGATCGTGGTCGCACTTCTGTTCAGCATGGGTTTCGCCGCGGTTTACGGCTGGACGATCGAGCGTATCGCATACCGGCCTTTGCGCGGCTCCTTCCGTTTGGCGCCCTTGATCAGCGCCATTGGGGTCTCGATCTTTTTGCAAAACTTCGTCCAGCTTGCCCAGGGTGCGCGGCCAAAGTCGGTGCTGCCGCTGTTTCATGGCGGCTTTATTCTCTACCGGGCCGATGGCTTCGATGTTCGTCTTAGCTATCTTCAAGTCGTGATCATGATCCTGACGGCTGTGCTGATGGTGGCCTTTACGCTGCTGATCCAGAAGACTTCGCTCGGTCGGGCGCAGCGCGCCTGCGAACAGGATCGCGGGATGGCCGCGCTCCTGGGCGTTAATGTCGATCGCACCATCTCGCTCACTTTCGTGATCGGGGCGATGTTGGCGGCAGTCGCCGGGCTGATGTTCGATTTGTATTATGGCGTGATTGACTTCTTCATCGGCTTTCTCGCCGGGATCCAGGCCTTCACCGCAGCGGTGCTGGGCGGCATCGGTTCTCTACCGGGCGCGATCCTCGGCGGGCTCCTGATCGGCCTCATCCAGTCGTTCTGGTCGGCTTATTTTTCGGTGGAATACAAGGATGTCGCCGTCTTTGTGATCCTCGTCCTCGTCCTGATCTTCAGGCCAAGCGGATTGCTCGGCCGGCCCGAGATCGAAAAGGTCTAGCCGGGAATGAGGAGCGACCTGGTGCGCGCGCTTCGCGACGGTGGATTGGCCGGACTCGTGACATTGGTCCTGACCCTACCGATCGTTGGGCTTCGAACGGTGGCGGCGCCCGAGGGGCTTCACGTCGTTCCGCAAATCCGCTCGGTTGTCACTATCGTCCTCCTCGCCGCAGCGGCGCGGTTCGGAATTGGTCTTTGGGCTTCCCGCCCGAGAGCGTCGCGCCCGCCCGGCAAAGGGAATGCGGCAATCGGGCGTTGGGTTGGCGGTCTCGGCCTCCTCGCGGCGATCGTGTTGCCGTTTGTCGGATCGGGTTACGTGACCGATCTCGGCATCAATATCCTGATCTACGTGATGCTCGGCTGGGGGCTCAATATCGTGGTGGGGCTGGCCGGACTGCTCGACCTCGGCTACGTTGCCTTCTACGGTGTCGGGGCCTACACATTTGGCCTGCTATCGAGCGATTTCGGCTGGAGCTTTTGGGAAGCACTGCCCTTGTGTGGGCTTTTCGCGGCCGGCTTTGGCGTTACATTGGGCTTCCCCGTCCTGCGTCTACGCGGCGATTATCTCGCGATCGTGACGCTCGGTTTCGGCGAAATCATCCGCGAGGTGCTGCTGAACTGGGGTGTAGTCACAAATGGCCCGAACGGTATCAACGGCATTCCCAAGCCCAGCTTCTTCGGCCTGCCGTTCTCACGCTATGCGCCGGACGGCGGTACCACTTTTGCCGATTTCTTCCATCTGACGTTCAACCCTTCGCAGCGCCAGATCTACCTCTATTTTGTCATCCTTGCGATGGCGCTGATGACCAATTTCTTCACCCTTCGCATCCGTCGCCTGCCGATCGGGCGCGCCTGGGAAGCGCTGCGCGAGGATGAGATCGCCTGTCGTGCCCTTGGCATAAACGCAACCAATGTCAAGCTCTCCGCCTTTGGCATCGGGGCGATGTTCGGCGGCTTTGCGGGTGCGTTCTTTGCTGCGCGCATGGGCTTCATCAGCCCTGAAAGCTTCAATTTCGGTGAGTCCGCACTGATCCTCGCAATCGTCGTGCTCGGTGGCCTGGGCAGTCAGCTTGGCATCGTGCTCGCGGCCATCGGACTTGTCTCGTTCTCGGAGATCGCGCGCAGCCTCGCCGATCTTGGCGGCGGGTTGGGTGGCCTCATCCCTGCGAATTTCGGGGATTACCGCATGCTTCTGTTTGGCGCGGCGATGGTCGCGATCATGGTGACGCGACCGCGTGGGTTGCTGTCCCAGCGTCATCCCTCCGTTCTTCTCGGGTCGGTCGCGCCTTGACCCGGACACCCCTTCTCGAGGTCGAACACCTGACGATGCGCTTTGGCGGTTTGGTTGCCATTGATGATGTCAGCTTCTCTTGCGCTGCACATGAGATCACAGCGATCATCGGCCCCAATGGTGCAGGCAAGACGACCGTCTTCAATTGTCTGACGGGTTTCTACAAACCCAGCGTTGGCCGGCTTACCCTGCATGGCCGCGATAAAGACCATCTGCTTGAACGCATGGAGGGCTTCCGCATTGCCCGCGTCGCTGGAATTGCGCGCACATTCCAGAATATCCGTTTGTTCGCGGGAATGACCCTGCTCGAAAACCTGCTGGTGGCGCAGCATAACCAATTGATGGCGGCTTCCTTCTTCTCGATTTCGGGGTTGCTGGGACTGCCCAGGTATCGCAAAGCCGAGCGGGAGGCGATTGACGCCGCGCGCTATTGGCTTGACCGGATTGGGCTCCTTGCCGCCGCCGACAATACCGCCGCGAGCCTGCCTTACGGCGATCAGCGCCGCCTTGAAATCGCGCGGGCAATGTGCACGAAACCGCGATTGCTCTGCCTTGACGAGCCCGCTGCCGGGCTCAATCCGATGGAATCGGCAAGGTTGAATGACTTCCTGGTATCCCTGCGGCGCGATCACGACACCAGCATCCTGCTGATCGAGCATGACATGAGTGTCGTGATGGCGATTTCGGACCACATCGTCGTTCTTGATTACGGCCGCAAGATCGCGGAGGGAGCGCCGTCGGCGATCCGTGAAAATCCGGAGGTGATTCGAGCCTATCTCGGCGCCGATGACGACGAGACCTTGCCAGGTGCGCCGCCATGACGCCGCTGCTTAAGATCTCGGGTTTGCAGACCCGCTATGGCAGGATCGAGGCCATTCGCGGCGTCGATCTCGAGGTCTATCCCGGAGAGATTGTGACCTTGATCGGTGCCAATGGTGCCGGCAAGACCA
>CAIXXC010000059.1 GCA_903923205.1 uncultured Rhodospirillales bacterium
ACGTTCCGCGACATGGGCGCAGCCTTCGGGGTCGCGATCCTCGGGATCTATATTCTGGTCGTGGCGCAATTTGGCAGCTTCAAGCTGCCGCTCGTCATCCTGACCCCGATCCCTCTCACCCTGGTGGGCATCGTGATCGGCCACATCCTGTTTCACGCACCCTTCACGGCGACGTCCATGATCGGGTTCATCGCCCTCGCTGGGATCATCGTCAGAAACTCGATCCTGTTGGTGGACTTCATACGGCATTCAAAGACCGCAGGTCGCCCCCTCCGCGACGTCCTTCTGGAAGCGGGGGCCATTCGCTTCAAGCCGATCCTGCTCACAGCTCTCGCAGCGATGATCGGCGCAGCCGTCATCCTGACCGATCCGATTTTCCAAGGCCTGGCCATTTCGCTGCTCTTCGGCCTCGCCTCCTCAACCCTGCTGACCGTGCTCGTGATCCCCGCGATCTATGTCGTGCTTCGAGATGACGATCAGCCGGCCACTAAAATGGCTCACAAAGGATAGACACCCATGACCGCCACACATGACTGGAACGATGTCGCCGCTTCGCTGACGACGGCGCTCAAGCCCTTGCGCAGCGGCGCGCCGGACACGATGGCCGCATTCTCCTCGCTCGCGAAGGCGGCGCTTGAGCCCAAGGCGCTGGACACCAAGACCAAGGAGCTCATCGCGCTCGCGATTTCTGTAGCGACGCGGTGTGACGGCTGCATCGCCTTTCACAGCCAGGCTGCGGTCAAACACGGCGCCACACGCGAAGAGGTGATGGAAACCATGGGCATGGCGATCTACATGGGCGCCGGCCCAAGCGTGATGTACGCCGCTCAGGCGCTCGAGGCTTTCGACCAATTCGCAAAATCAGCCTAAGGTATCTGCGTGAACAAAGGCAGGGATGGTGCATCCATGAGTGAGACGGCGACAGCTCAATACATCCCGACACCTGAAGAGGTCGCCGAACTGCAGTCGAGCGCCGTTCAGGCATCCAGGCTGATGAAGCTCCTCGCGAGTGAACAGCGATTGGCGATCCTCTGCTCTTTGCTCGAAGACGAACACTCGGTCGGAGAGCTCGCCAGAAACTCTGGACTGTCGCAAACGACGGCGTCGCAGCACCTGGCCAAGTTGAGGGCGGAGCGGATCGTGTCGACGCGCCGGGATGCGCAGACCATATATTATAAGCTGGACGATGAAGCGGCGCGCCGCGTCCTCCACACACTTTGCGACATTTACAGGCCCCACGCCAACCGGTGCTGAGACTCGCGCGAACGCATGTTCGCACAGCAGCTGGGCCTCAAAACGAAAAGGACAATCTCTCGTGAACAGGCCCAACCCAATTCTGTCCGGTATTACGTGCCGGTGTCCCGTCTGCGGCAAAGGGCCATTATTCGAAGGGGTCCTGAAAGTTCGCAAGCAGTGCAAATCCTGCAGCGCTGATCTGTCAAAAGCCGAATCCGGAGACGGTCCGGTCGTCTTCATCCTTCTGATTGTCGGAGCGATTGGCTGTGGCGGACTGCTTTACACGGAACTGACGTTTCATCCCCCGGCCTGGGTCGAACTCTCGATCTGGATTCCCGCAACGATCGCTTTGTCGCTTGGTGCGATCCGGCCCTTCAAATCACTCATGATCGCCGCGCAGTTTCACTTTCACGCTTCAGAAGCAAAGGGATCCGATGTCGCGCCACGATGAGGCTTTGCGACGTTGGACCGATGGAGACAGGCACATGAGCCGCAACACGATCTTCGCCCTTTTCCTGACCACGGCGGTCGCCGCTTTTGGTCCTTTGGCGGTCGCGGAGCCGACCCGTCTGATGGTGCGGGCTCAGAGTCTCGATGCGAAATTCATCGGAACCCATACAGGCGGTGTCGACGTCACCCTGACGAACGCCCGCACGGGCGAGGTGCTGTCCAAGGGACGCATTACCGGCGACACGGGCGATACTGCGAAGATCATGCAGACCCCAAGACTGCGCGGGCAACCGCTGACCGATCCTGAAACGGCCGGTTACGAGGCGGTGATGGATCTCAAGGCGCCGACGCTGGTTCACGTCGAGGCGCGCGGCCCGCTGGGCGCGCCGGCCGCCGCGATCACCGTCTCATCGAATATCTGGATGCTGCCTGGACGCGACGTCGTTGGCGACGGATTGATCCTTTCGTTTCCGGGCCTGATCATTGAACCGACGGTCGAGAGCTTCGGAAATAATGAGGTCAAGATCAAAGCCAAGATCACCATGATGTGCGGGTGTCCGATAACGCCCTCCGGAACCTGGGACGCCGACAACTATGTCGTGAAAGCCACAGTTCTTGAAGGTGGCCGGGTCATAGCTCAAGCGCCGCTTGTCTATGATGGGCGGCCCAGTCAGTTTGCATCCCCAACACTTCAAATCCGGACTAAGCGAGGATTTGTGCGGATCGAAGCCAGTTCGAAAGTCGCTCCAAACGCCGGCGTGATCGAAATCCCGATAGACTCGCGCTAAGCCCTTTTCTAGCGATCGGGCAGGCGTCGCATATTCGTTCGTTTTTAGGAGACTGAAGCTTCGCCCTTAGTCGGCCTCCAAACTCCGCACCTAAATCTCCTAAAACTAACTCTTGAAACATATCTCCGAATAGCTGAGACTCTGGTTGAGTTTTCGGAGATCAACATGGAACCCGTAGCGCTGCGCCGGATCGATCCGGACAAGAACATGGCCAGGTTTTATGAGGTCAATGTGTCCCCAACCCTCTTCGGTGAGTGGGCCGTCGTTCGCCGATGGGGACGGATCGGCTCTGTCGGTCGCGAGCTGGAAGTTTGGTATCCAGAGGCCGCCTCGGCATCCTCGACAGTGCAGCGCCTGGTCGCCGCGAAGCGCCGCCGCGGGTATCAGGATCTTGAATGCTGATCGGATACGCCCGGGTCTCCACCCAGGACCAGTCCCCTGCCCTCCAGCTCGATGCACTCAAAGCGGCGGGCTGCGAGCGGATCTTTGTTGAGAAGGCATCAGGCGCACAAAGGGACCGGCCAGAACTGAAGTCAGCCTTGGATTTCGCGCGCGGCGACACCGGTGATGTCCTGGTCG
>CAIXXC010000060.1 GCA_903923205.1 uncultured Rhodospirillales bacterium
AAAATTTGTTTGATCCGTTCCAGAAACGCCCCCAGCTTCTTCCGCGGTCGCGGCTGCTGCTGCCGGTAGCCGGGCGGCTCACTGTGTTCCAATATCTTCTGCAAGGTCTGCCGGTGCATCCCCGTCTCCCGGAGAATCTGCCGCCGGCTAACCCCCTCCACTAACACTCTTCTGCGAATCTCGGCCCAGTCGTTCATATTGCGATACATGCTTCATGGTTATTGAAGATGCCGCACTTTTGAACCGCCGCGTCACACTCATGACCCCCGCCGCACTTTTCAGCCGCCGTTTACACATCTGCTCCGGCGTCAGCGCCCAGTAAGCTGTAGCCTGCTCCGGCGTCACCAGTCCCTTGTAATAGCGATGTACGGTTTCCGGACTGTTGCCAGCCCATGCTGCCGTGGCGGCCTCGGCCTTGGTATACGCAAAGTGGTTGGAAATTGCGGTATGCCGGATGACGTCCTGGGGCCACGGCTTAAGCTGCTCATCGCCGCGCTTGGGGCGGTTTCCCCGGTAACCGGCCAACCGCCGTACCGCATCGAATTCACGCATGAAGTTCTGCGGCATGATGGGTTGATCGGTACAGGATTTAAGCCATGCGACTGTCGAATCAACCAATTCAATAACCCGCCGCTGCCGGAGCTTCGCGCCATCTCCGCGCACAGTGATGTGCTTCTGTTGCCAGTCAAATTGCGCCCAACTCAAACGACTGACCTCCGCCGGTCGTAGCCCAGCAAAGAGCCCCAGTGCGATGTAGGGTAATAGCGCACCATCTTTATGAACCATGGCCGCGCGCAACAGTTGTTGCACCTCGGTCTGGGGCAGAATCACCGGTTCAATTTGATCGCGGCTGGCAGTGGCAATTCGGGCAACGACATTCTCGCGGATATAGTCATGGTTCCGGCACCACTCGAACAGCCCATGTAGAACCCGCCGGTTGCCATTACTGGTGTCAGCCGATTGACCGGGCAGAAAGATCATCGCTTCCAGTTCAGCTCGCGTAATGCTCTGAAGCTGGCGCGGCCCGTAGGTATTTTTGATCGGGTTGAGCCGACTCTTGTAATCTTTGAGCGACCGGTCGCGGAGGCGCGTCCGCGTCTGTTTCTCGGCGTAAAAGGCGTCGACAGCCTCGGCCACGGTGATCGACTTCAGCGCCTGCCCCCCGCCGCTGAGATAGACCTGAACCGCCTCCAGCAGCGGCTTGCCACCAAGCTGGAAGAAGGCCGCTTCGGCTTCGGCCAGTTGCTGGTCAGTGAGCCGCGTGTGCCGGAAACTGGAGCCAGCCTGCAAGTTCAGACATTCGACGTCGAACTGCTGCTTGCGGGCGCGAGCCTCGGCGAGCGTTTTGAAGTTAATACGCACCCGCACGCCGTCCGGTTTGCGCCCCTGTATACGCCAGACGGCTTTGCCGCTGGGGTTGGTGAACTCCGCGATGCTATATCGATCAATGATCTGACTCATACCGACAAGAACTGACTTTTTTTGGTTATGAGCCGAAAAGCTTGGGCAAATCTTGGGCAAATCGGCCCCAGACCCGTTACGCCCGCGAGCGCGTGTGGAGAAAACTTTTAAAAGCAGAAGGCACGCAAGCAACTGGTTTTAAATGTGTTAAAACCAGATAAACAGCAGGAAAAACTGGAGCCAGTTGTCGGATTTGAACCGACGACCGACGGTTTACAAAACCGTTGCTCTACCACTGAGCTAAACTGGCAATGCCGTGATTTCAGGCCGGGCGGCTTGAAATGCAGGGTGGTTATTATGCTTTGGCCCAAGCCGCTCGCAAGCAATTTTATTGGCCGGACAAGGCGCTTGGGCAGCCAAAAGCCAGACGCCGGGGTGGCATCAGGCCAAACGCACAAACGACAAAACCCGCTGCCAATGCAGCGGGTTTTGAAATGGTGCCCCGGTACGGACTTGAACCGTAAACCAATTGATTAAGAGTCAACTGCTCTACCATTGAGCTACCGAGGCAAAAACCGGACGGAAAGACTACCAAAAATCCGGTGGGCTGCAAGTGGAGATTTTGCTTCAGGCAAAAAAAGGCGTTTTGCGGAGCTATCCGTCCGTTTGCATTAATTCGACTTGGACAGCCGTTGTCCAATAGCCCCGACTAAGCTGTGGGCATGAAATTAAATCAATTCGGTTCCATATCACCTGACAGTCGGGTGATTCAACAATTTGGCAATGCTTTGCTGGTGCAGCATCAAAACGGCCGACATGAGCTGGTGGGCGGCAGTTTTTCCGATCTGATCGCCGCGAGCGAATGGGTGTCCCTGTTCGCGCATGATATCGTGTTTACGCATCCAGTCCGTTCGGCCCGCCCGGCTTGTGGCTTGGGCCAGAAACGGATCCAGCCGTTTTCACGTGCTTGAATATCGGGCGGGGCAGGGGATGGGGACGACAGGTGTGCCGCTATGGGTTGACGATCAAGAATCGGCCATTTTTAGTTGCAGAACATGTTTGCATTCTGGCGTGGCTGGGAGAAAATTCATGCCCCATTGATATATGAGTGAGAAAAAAAAGTCGTCGAAGTCGAAGTCCAAACGCAACGAGGCGGCCCTGCTGCTGGAATTGCTGAAGCGGGTGCTGCCGAAGGCCGCGCCGGATCCGGCTATGGCCGAGCGCATCTATTATGCCGTCGAAGAGGAACTCAAGGCCAGTTCCCGCGTGAATGCCTTTGAACAGTTTTGCCAGCGGGTCGAATTGCCCAATCTGGATGACAAGACCATCGCGGAAGTGCAGCAGCAATTGACTGCAGCGTTTGGTGACGGCGACGTGACGGTGATTCCCGACGAGGAAAAAAAGGCCATCGCGGTCGAAGTTTCCCTGCCGGACGGCACGCAATTGAACACCAGCATTCCGGTTCGTCCGCTGGGACCGGATGATGGCGGTGACCAGGATGTCGTCCTCAAATTTATTTCCTTCCCCGTCAGCCTGCCCGGTGATCCGGAGCTGATCTGGGCGCTCGCCAAGCGCGAGAATATGAACCATGACGAAGCTGGGATTGCTATAACCAAGGTGCAGGAGGATTTCTGGGCCTCAAAGCCGGGGCAAAAGCTGCTCAAGGATCGGGTGGACCGTACGTTTGCGGAATTCATTGCGCGCGTACCGGCCGGCATGCTGGGCGACGTCGGCTTGAAGCGGCATTACAAGCTGCCCGAAGCGCTGAAAGTGTTGCGCGCCGGGCAGGTAGGTGCGATCAAAAAGAGTTGACAAACAACAACCAACATCGAACGCCCAACCTCCAATGTGGAAGAGGTGCGCGTTGCGGCGACGGGCGTTGGACTGGCAGGGTGGGGCGGCGACGGAGGCGTCGCCGCCTAGGAGTGGCGGCCGATGGTAATCGGCCGCCCCCGTCAAACAATAATTCTTCTCCGCAGCAGTTTTTAATTTTTACACCCCGCCTCAGGTTGGGTATTTCAAGAGCCCATTTGCAATGAACGAAGCGCATATCCAGAAAATCGCCGGTGAACTGAAAATCCAAAGCCGCCAGGTGGTCGCCACCGCGCGACTGCTGGCGGAAGGGGCCACGGTGCCCTTTATCGCCCGCTACCGCAAGGAAGCCACCGGCCTGCTCGATGAAGTCGCCGTGACCAGTATTCGCGAACGGCTCCTGAGCCTCGCGGACCTGGACTCCCGCCGCGAGACGATCCTCAAATCCCTCGCTGAACGCAATCTGCTCACCGATGAATTGAAGGCGTCCATTGCCGCCGCCGATACGGTGACGCGACTGGAAGATATTTATCTGCCGTACCGCCCCAAGCGCCGTACGCGCGCCATCATCGCCAAGGAGCAAGGTTTGGAACCGCTCGCCGACCTCCTGTTTGCCCAGCAATCCACTGCCGATCCCCTGAAGGAAGCCGTGGCTTATGTCAGCACCGAAAAGGGCGTGGCCGATGTGACGGCCGCGCTCGGTGGTGCCCGCGATATTATCGCCGAACGCATCAGCGACGATGCCAACGCCCGTGCCAAATTGCGCGACCTGTTCTGGGCCGAAGGTGTGGTGAAGTCCAAGGTTTTAACCGACAAACAGGAGGCGGGTGCGAAGTTCAAAGATTATTTCGACTGGAGCGAGCCGGTGGCGAAAATTCCGAGTCATCGTTTGCTGGCCATCCGGCGCGGCGAAACGGAAGGCTTTCTGATGCTGCGGATCAATCCACCCGAAGATTCGGCCCTGCTGGTGCTTGAACCCATGTTTGTGACCGGTCGTGGGCCCGCCGCCGAACAGGTGCGGCTGGCGGTGCAGGATAGTTACAAACGCTTGCTCGGTTCCGCGATCGAAGTGGAGTTGCGGATGGAAACCAAGAAACGCGCCGATGTGGAAGCCATTCGCGTGTTCGCTGAAAACTTGCGCGAACTGCTGCTGGCCTCGGCTTTGGGCCGGAAGAACGTGCTCGCGATTGACCCTGGTTTCCGTACTGGCTGCAAAGTGGTGTGCCTCGACCGTCAGGGCAAATTGCTGCATCACGATGTCGTATATCCGACCGCGGCTTCCGCCGGCCAAATGCGCGAAGCCGCCGATGCACTGCTCAGCATGATCCGCAAATATGAGATCGAAGCCATCGCCATCGGAAATGGCACGGCCGGTCGCGAAACGGAAGCGTTCGTCAAACAGCTCAAGCTGCCGGCTTCGATTCCGGTGGTGATGGTGAATGAAAGCGGCGCTTCCATTTACTCAGCCTCCGAAGTGGCCCGTGAAGAATTTCCAACGCATGATGTCACCGTGCGCGGCTCCGTCTCCATCGGTCGCCGGCTGATGGATCCGCTGGCGGAACTCGTGAAGCTGGACCCCAAATCCATCGGCGTCGGCCAGTATCAGCACGACGTGGAGCAGGGTGCCCTCAAGCGCAGCCTCGATGACGTGGTAATAAGTTGCGTGAACGGCGTGGGCGTGGAACTCAACACCGCCAGCAAACAGTTGCTCGCCTATGTGTCCGGTCTGGGACCGTCACTGGCCGCCAGCATCGTAACCCACCGCAATGAGCATGGGCCCTTCAAATCGCGCGCTGATTTAAAGACAGTGGCGCGCCTCGGTCCCAAGGCCTTTGAACAGGCCGCCGGGTTCCTGCGCATCCGCGACGGCCAGCATCCGCTGGATGCCAGCGCGGTGCATCCGGAACGTTATGAGCT
>CAIXXC010000061.1 GCA_903923205.1 uncultured Rhodospirillales bacterium
ATGAATAAAAATTCAAAAGAATCTAATTTATTAAAATCAATATCTAATATAATTATTTTCGTATTTTATGTATTTTTTGCCAATATTTTGATTTCAAAACTGGTTAAAAACTATGGATTTAATTTCTATGTTTCCGAATCTCTGCTTTTTGCAATAACAATTTCCTTGTTTTGGCGGTTTAGACATCATCCTGATTTGCGCTAACTGGTGTTTATATATCCTGGATCGGGTTTCGTTTCTGCAGGATTACTCGCGCGGTCTGTTTCAGGTGAATGCCTCCTTGTGCATCTGGCAGCGTCTTGCCGAGGAAACTTCTCAGATTTCCGCATCTCCGCGATGCTGGAATCACGGCCTTCAATGGTTATATGGAATCAGGAAGACGCCCCGCTTCGGGCTTCGCTCCAGTGACTGACAAACTTCGGTGATTGAACGCATGGCAAATTCGACACGGCTTCAGCGCATGAAACTGGTCGCAACCGGGGTATTGGCGGTCGCGGCGGTGGGATTTCTCGGGATTAGCCTGGTGCCCGGCGACAGCTTGGCGATTGGCGCGCTGCGCAGCGCGCTGGAGGCCGCGACAGTTGGCGGCTTCGCCGACTGGTTCGCGGTGGTGGCGCTGTTCCGCTATCCGTGCGGCATTCCGATTCCCCATACCGCGCTGGTGCCCAATAATCAGGCGAGGATCGCATCGAACCTGGGCAAATTCGTAGAAACCAACTTCATCGACCCCGACGATATCTCGGCCAAGTTCGGCGGCTGGCTGAGCGGCGAGGGGCGGTTCGAGGAACTAGCCGGGCCATTGGCGGCCATGGTGCCAAAGCCGATGCGTGACAGTCTCACGGGTCGTCTCGTTTCCGGCGCGCGTGACCTGATCGCGAAGTACCGTCGGGAGATTGCTGACCATGCCGCGGACGTCGTGCGGGGATGGGACCCGAAGCAGATGGCAGACACGATCGAAGACTATGTTGGCAGCGATCTGCAGTTCATCCGGCTGAATGGCACGTTCGTTGGTGGCCTCGTAGGCTTTGTGCTTTTCTGGGCGCAGCATTTCCTGCGTCTGGCGGTGGCTTGAACGCTTTGACGAAGTGCTAGAGCCTACCCGCGACTGCCGCTGTAAAGATACCCGCAACGTTCTCGCGGTCGAGCGCTATCGGGTTGGTAAAGCCGCATGGATCGACGACGGCTGCGGCGACAATCTGCTCCGCATGGCTATGATCGATGCCCATAAACATGAGCGAGCGCGGGATATCGAGTTGTTCTCGCAAGGCCAGGACCCAGTCGAGCACGGCCGCGTCGGTGTGGTGTGGCAGGTCAAGGCAGCGGGCAAGATCGGCAAGACGGCCCGTCAGCACCGGCATGTTGTGGGACAACACATAGGGCATCAGGACGGCGTTGAGCATGCCGTGATGGAGGTCGTATTGCGCGCCGAGCGGGTGGGCTAACGCATGCATCCCACCAAGTCCCTTCTGGAGTGCAACGCAGGCCATGCCCGAGGCGACCAGCATCTGCGATCGGGCGACGAGGTCATTGCCATCCTCTGCCGCGCGCGGCAGCCATTCCCGGATCATCCGCAGCGCCTGTACCGCAAGGCCATCGGCCATCGGATGAAAGACAGGAGAGCAATAGGCTTCAAGCCCATGGGCTAGCGCATCCATTCCGGTCGCGGCGGTCAACACGCGCGGCAAACTGGTCGTGAGCTCCGGGTCCATGATCACCAGATCAGGCAGCATGATCGGATGGAAGATGACAATCTTCCTGCGTCGCGCCTCGTCCGTCACGATCGACGATCGTCCCAGCTCCGAGCCCGTACCAGCCGTCGTCGGCACGGCGATAACGGGGACGGGGGCGCTGGTATCGACGCGCTGCCAATGATCACCGATATCCTCGAAATCCCAGATCGGGCGCATTTGCCGGGCCATCAAGGCAATCGCCTTGCCGGCATCGAGCCCGCTGCCGCCGCCAAGTGCTATGACAAGGTCATGATCGCCGTCGCGGAAGGCGGCGACGCCGGCGTCAATATTGGCACCTGTCGGGTTCGGCTTGACCTCGCCAAAGATCCTGCAATGTAGGCCGGCTTCTGCCAGCAATGCGACGGCATCCGCCACCATCGGTAACGCGGCGAGGCCGCGATCCGTCACCAGGAGCGGGCGCGACGCCCTACACTGCTTGACTGCCACAGGCAGATCACGCAATCGTCCGGCGCCGAACCAGACCTTGGTGGGGAACCCCCAATTCGCGGTAACGGGCTCGGGTGCGTGCATGCGGTCAACTCCTGGCGACGATTGTGGCGTTGCTTAAACTAGAGCAGATCGTGCGGTAACGGAACCGGCAGGCGTGTGGTTTTGCTCTATAACCAATTGATCTGGTCAATCTGTCGCCCGCAAGACGGGTTGTCATGCCCCGACGAGTTATGTGAACGTGAAGGGCCGTCTGTTGGAGCGATCACATGATCCAATTGATCTATTTGAGTGACCTTGCGGGCCGTGACGAATCCGTGCTCGCCGATATTCTTGCATCGGCCGTCCGCCACAACACTGCCTCGGGAATTACCGGAATGCTGCTCTATGCCGGTGGTAACTTCCTTCAGGTCATCGAAGGTGAGGAAGACGCGGTGCACGAGACCTATAAGCGCATCAGCGAAGACCCGCGTCATAAGAACTTGAATCTCCTGATCGAAGATGAGGTCGATAGCCGTCAGTTCGAGCGCTGGAGCATGGGCTTCTATTCATTGACCGACGCCGATGCGGAGAAATTACCCGCCTTCGCGCCCTATTTCCGCTATGGCTTCGACCGTTCCGCGATCACCGCGCGCCCCGGTGTGGCGCTCGATTTGCTGCAACTCTTCTGTAACGGCAATTTGTAGTCCTTAATTACCCGTCCAGGAGTCCCAACTCGGCCTTACCGAAATACTCGTATGTCTGGTCCGATGTCAGCGGATGGAAGGGGCCGCTGCGGGCGTCTCGGTAAAGACGCTCAAGGATATGGCCGTGAAGGAATGATCCGCCGCCTACCAGTCGCATCGCGCCATCGACGACACGGCAGGCGTTTTCGGTTGCGACCACCTTGGGCACCTCGAGCCTGCCGAGACGCTCAACCGGTCCCCAGGCCGCGTCGCGCCCCTCCAGCAGTGCTCGGGCGGTATTTTCGATCACGGCCGACGTTGTTTCGTTGAGTACGCGCAGTTGGCCCAGGTCACGTTGAACATAGCCGATGGATTTGGCTTCAACGTTGCGGGCGCCCTGAATCGGGCCGCTCGATTTCTTGCGAAGGATCGCCACCGTTTCATCATAGGCCCGGCAGGCGAGCCCATAATAGACCGAGGCGAAACTTAACGCCTGCCATTCGAGGTTGGCAAAAAGCCCAGCCCGGAACTCTCGCGCGACGAGATCCCCGGTTGGCACGAACAGGTCGTCGAACACAACGGTATGTGTTCCGCTCGCCCGCATGCCGAGTGCATTCCAGGTGTGCTCGATCCGGACGCCAGGCGCGTCCGCCGGGCAGATCATCATGACTTCGCGCTCAAGCCGTTCACCCGGGTCGTCGGGAACAGAGCCATCGGGATTTGTTATTGTGACATTGAACGTGTGGAAATCGGCAGCGAGCGAGAGCGTACCCCACGTCTTGCGGCCGCGAATACGCCAGCCTCCGCCGACGGGGACGGCGAGCGTATCGGGAAGTCCGATCACACCGGCGCGGGCTTCGCTGTAAACACCGTCAAGCAGGGCTTGATCCTTGGCCACCCGGGAAAAGAAGCGCTCTTGGTCAGCCTCGCTCCACATCCCGCGAAAGAACCCGACGACGCCAAGATGCATGTTGAAGCCGAGAGTGCAGGCGGGATCGCCCTTGGCCAATTCCTGGACACAGCGCGCCGTCGTCCACAGATCGGCCCCCATGCCGCCAAAACGCTTGGGCACGTTGAGGCCGGCGAGTCCACTGCGCTTGAAGATCGGTACTAGTTCTTCCGGAAATGTATTGTCGCGGTCATGGCGTGCCCCGACCTTGTCGAATTCCCGGGCGACACTGCGTGCGATCGCGACCGCGTTATCGGCTTCCTGCGGGCTCATTTCCAGCTGTGGCGGCATTTAGTCCTCCTGCGGCCCGATCAAGAAGATTCTGTCACCGAAAGCCGTGAGAGCCTCGGCGCTGGGCGTTTTGATGTGTCAACGTAGACGGCGAATGGTGACCTGGTCAATCGGCGGCACTGTCGCAAAAATCGCCCTTGAGAAAATTATGATATGATCAATTTCTCGCAAAATCGACGACGGAACGCATGATCAAATAATCAATTCAACGCCGGAAAGTTTGCCCGGGCAAGGATGCTTGATCGAACGAAAATCCGTGACGATCATATTTTTCAATAAGTTACAGAAGAAGTTCCGGGGTAAAAATAACAAATATCACGCTGGCACCGACCTTGCTAAGCTAGGGGCAACGCAAGGGGTGAGGTCATCGCCCCGGCAAGAAAAATGAAGAACCAGGTCAGGAGGATCGACAATGCCGATGCTTGAGCGCGCCGATTGGTACGATATTGCCCGCGATACCAACTGGACACCGAAATACGTCAGCCAGGAGGCTTTGTTCCCCGACGTCATGACCGGCGCACAGGGCGTGCCGATGGCGCAGTGGCAATCCTATGACGAGCCCTACAAGACGTCGTATCCGGAATATGTCCGCGTTCAGCGCGAGAAGGATGCCGGCGCCTATTCGGTGAAGGCGGCTCTTGAGCGCAGCAATATTTTCGCCAGCGCCGATCCTGGCTGGCATTCGATCCTGAAGGCTCATTACGGTTCCCTCGCTGTAGGCGAATACGCCGCGATGAGCGGGGAGGCGCGGATGGTTCGTTTTGGTCAGGCGCCCGGCATGCGCAACATGGCGACTTTCGGGATGCTCGACGAAAACCGTCATGCCCAGCTGCAGCTTTATTATCCGCATGATCTGGTGTCAAAGGATCGCCAGTTCGACTGGGCGCAAAAGGCCTATCACACCAATGAATGGGCCGCGATCGCGGTTCGTCACACGCTCGACGATCTGTTCATGGCGCGCAGCGCGACCGAAACCGCGATCATGCTGACCTTCGCCTTTGAGACCGGGTTCACCAATATGCAGTTCCTGGGTCTGGCAGCCGACGCGGCCGAGACCGGCGACTACACTTTCGCCAGCCTCGTCTCCAGCATCCAGACGGATGAGTCCCGTCACGCCCAGATCGGTGGTCCGGCACTCGAGGTCCTGATCGCGAACGGTCGCAAGGCTGAGGCACAGAAGCTGGTTGATGTGGCCATCGCCCGGACCTGGCGGCTTTTCGCCATCCTGACCGGGCCGTCGATGGATTACTACACGCCGATTGAACACCGGAAGCAGTCCTTCAAGGAGTTCATGCAGGAGTGGATCGTCGGCCAGTTCGAGCGCAGCCTGATCGAACTCGGTCTCGATCTGCCCTGGTACTGGGATAAGATGATCGCCGAGTTCGAGTTCCAGCATCATGCCTATCACCTTGGCCTGTGGTTCTGGCGCAAGACCTTGTGGTGGAACCCGGCGGCCGCGGTGACCCCTGAATGCCGCGCATGGCTTGAGGAGAAATATCCCGGCTGGAACGATACATTCGGCAAGTGCTGGGATGTCATCACCGACAACCTGCTGGCGGGCCGCGAGGATCTGACCCATCCCGAAACCCTCCCCGTGCTTTGCAACATGAGCCAGATTCCGATCTGCGCGATCCCCGGTAATGGCTGGAACGTGAAGGACTATCCGCTCGATTATGAGGGCCGGACCTATCACTTCAATTCCGAGATCGACCGCTGGGTGTTCGAGCAGGATCCGGTCCGCTATCGCGATCACATGAGCCTGGTCGATCGGTTCCTGGCAGGTGAGATCCAGCCGCCGACCCTTGCCGGCGCCCTTGCCTATATGGGGCTCTCGCCGGCCGAAATGGGCGACGACGCTCACAAATACGCCTGGGCGGATGCGTTCCGCCCCGATCCCCTCGCCAAGAGCGCCGCCTAAAAGCGCCCGCGATCCGGAGTCACGACATGGCCTTGTTCCCCGTCATTTCCAACTTCCAGTACGATTTTGTGCTGCAGCTGGTCCCCGTTGATACCGACAACACGATGGATGAGGTCGCTGCAGCGGCGGCCCATCATTCCGTCGGCCGGCGCGTAGCAGCGCAACCCGGCAAGATTGTTCGTGTCCGCCGTCAGGGTGGAGCGGACTTCTTTCCTCGCGCTATGCGTCTAGGCGAGACCGACATCAAGCCGATGGAAACCCTCGAGTTCATTTTCTGCGAGGCGTGAGTTCGGCGATGGATTTTGAACTTGTCTGCACCCTCGACGATGTCTGGGAAGGCGACATGGCCGAATTCGAACTCGATGGCCAATCGATCCTTCTTGTCTGGCCACGCGATGGCGAGATCCATGCGTTCCAGGGTATCTGCCCGCATCAGGACATCCCCCTTGTCGAAGGCAAGTTCGACGGCAAGACCCTGATGTGCCGGGCCCATCAGTGGACCTTCGACGGCACGACCGGCGAAGGTGTCAACCCCAAGGACTGTCGACTGGCCGAATACCCGGTGAAGATCGACGGCGATAATGTCTACGTGGCGCTCAACGGGATCGAACCCTTTTTCGCGCACACGTGACAACCCGGAGGAAACCAAGGTGAGCAATCCAAAGCCCGGCGACGGGTACCGCAATAATCGCGTCGGCCCGATCCTGCGCGCTTCCGCCATCACCGAGGGTGTCATCGAGGCCGCACAGGAAGACAATCCCGGCAAGGAGATCCGCGTCGAGGATAAGGTCGCCTATGTCCGGATCGAGGCAGAGGGCGAGTTGATCCTGCGGCGCACGACCCTCGAGGAGACCCTGGGTCGGCCCTTCAAGATGTCCGAACTCGAGGTCAATCTCGGCTCCTTCGCGGGCCGGATCGAGACCACGGCAGATTATGTCCGCTTCTACTACGACAAGACGCTGTAAAGGCGCCGGAGACGAGCCATGACCGACACCCCGATTCTGAAGCCGTTGAAGACCTGGAGCCATCTCGCGACACGCCGACGCAAGCCGAGCGAGTACGAGATTGTTTCGACCAATCTGCACTACACGACCGATAATCCCGACGCGCCGTTCGAGCTCAGCCGCGATCTGCCGATCTCGCAATGGTTTCTGCAAAATCGCAACGCCTCGCCGGTGCATCACCCCGATTGGAACGCCTTCCGCGATCCGGACGAGATGGTCTACCGCACCTACAACATGCTGCAGGACGGCGCCGAGACCTACGTCAACGGCCTGCTTGGCCAGTTCTCCGCGCGTGGCCATGACGCCATGCTCGAAACGTCGTGGGCGACGACCCTGGCGCGGCTCTACACGCCGCTTCGTTACCTGTTCCACACCCTGCAGATGGGCTCGGCCTATCTGGTTCAGATCGCACCGTCCTCGACAATCTCGAACTGCGCGGTCTACCAGTCCGCCGACTCCCTGCGTTGGTTGACCCATACTGCCTATCGGACCCGCGAATTGGCCCAGAGTTTCCCCGAGCTTGGCTTTGCCACGGCTGAGCGTCAGGCGTGGGAAGAAGACGCGGCCTGGCAGGGCTTCCGCGAACTGGTCGAAAAGGCGCTGGTTGCCTATGACTGGGCGGAGAACTTCACCGCGTTCAATCTGGTCGTGCGGCCAGCGGTTGAAGAAGCTATCCTGCGCGGGCTTGGGCAGTCCGGTCGCCACAATGGCGATACCCTCCTTGGCATGCTGTGCGACGCGCAACTTGCCGATACCCAACGCCATCGCCGGTGGACCGCAGCACTGGTGCAGATGGCGCTGACGCAGGAAGGCAATCAGGAGGTCTTGAAAGGCTGGATCGCCAAGTGGGAGCCGCTCGCCGATGCCGCGATCGACGCCTATTGCGCGGCCCTGCCTGATGCGCCCGACGCAGGAAGCCAGGCGCGTAGCGCCGTGCGGGCGCTGCGCAGCATCCTCGGCCTCTGAGCGACTGACGCAGGGACGATGACCCAGCGTATCTTGATCGAGGGCGGCGACGCGTTCGCGTTCGCCGCCGACGAAGACACGATTCTCCGCGCGGCGCTGCGTGCGGGGCTTGGCTTTCCTCATGAATGCAGTGTCGGCGGCTGTGGCGCCTGTCGCTTCGACCTCGTCGAAGGCGAGGTAGAGACCCTGTGGGAGGACGCGCCGGGCCTGTCGGAGCGCGAACGCCGCCGCGGCAAACGCCTCGCCTGTCAGACCCGCGCGCTTGGCGATTGCACCGTCCGTGTGCGGTTATCTGAGGAATACCGACCGGCGGTGCCGACGGCGCGTCGCAAGGCGGTGCTGACATCACGGCACTGGGTCACCCCTGAGATGGCGGAACTCGTATTGACGACAGATGGTGACGCCCGGTTTCTTCCCGGCCAATATGCCTTGCTTCATGCACCGGGGATTATTGGCGCGCGTGCCTATTCAATGTCGAACCTCGCCAATTCCGAAGGGGATTGGCGCTTCATTATCCGTCGGGTTCCTGGAGGGCAGGGCAGCAATATCCTCACCGAAGGGGTGGCCGTCGGTGCCGAAATCATGGTCGATGGCCCCTATGGCCATGCCTATCTGCGCGAGGATGTCGATCGCGAGATCGTCTGTATCGCGGGCGGCTCGGGCGTGGGCCCCATGCTCTCCATCGCCAAGGGCGCACTCGGCCAAGGATCGGGCCCGGTAGTCCATTTCTTCGAAGGTGCACGCACCCATCCCGATCTTTGCGGCGGCAAGGTGCTGGCGTCTTTGATCCCGCAGGCGACGTCGCGCCTGCGTTATACCCCTGTCCTTTCCGCGGCGACGCATGAGTTCTGGTCTGGTGCGCGAGGCTTCGTGCACGAGCTGATAACGCCGTCATTGCCTTTGCCGCTCGATCGTTACGAGTATTATTTCGCTGGCCCCCCGCCGATGATCGAGGCTGTGCAGACTCTGCTCGCCGTACAAAATCAGGTTCCCCATAGCCAGGTCCATTTCGACCGTTTCGTATAAGCGCAGACGTGCACGGGACGGCCAAAAAGGTATAGGGTCGGTGCAGAAGAACACGAGCGCCGGGCAGATCAAACCGGCGCGAGGCCGATGATCCATCGGCAAAGGTCGGGGGAACGCATGACAATCAGGAAGCCGGCGACCTCCGTCACCGCCCCGATCCTTGAGCCGAATATCAATGATCTGGCAAAGCGTTTGCGTTTTACCCCGCAAGAGGGCCGCATCTGGCTTGACGATCAACGCATGTTGCTGATGCATGCGAGTTCACTGCAGGCTCTGCGACAGGAGTTGATCGACAGCCTCGGCCAGGAACGCGCGCATGGTCTGATCTCCCGGATCGGTTACCAAGCGGGCGCCCACGACGCGGAAGTGACCAAGAAAGTCCGCGCTGGCTCAGACAGCTACAGCCATTTTCTCGGCGGGCCACAGCTGGTCTCGCTTGAGGGACTGGTGCGCTGCGAACCGATCGCGCTCGATATCGATGTCAGCGCGGGACGGTATTTTGGGGCCTTCCATCTGGTCGATTGCGCGGAGGCCGAGGTGCACGTGAAGACCTATGGCATCGCAACCGAGGGCGTGTGCTGGATGCTGACCGGCTACGCTTGCGGCTATACCAGTACGTTCATGGGCCGGCCCATTCTGTGGCGGGAGTTCGAATGTCGGGCGACCGGGCACGAGAAGTGCCGTGTTGTCGGTCAGCCGGTCGAAGACTGGGATGACGCCGCGCGCGACGATCTGCGATTTCTTCAGATCGGCGAGCTTCTCAATTGGTCCGGGAGCGATCCGTCCCATCGCATGGTCGGGCCGAAAATTCGCGAAAGGCGCCCAGATACGCCTGCCAATAGCCTTGGTCTTGTAGGTATTTCGACCGGATTCAATGCCGTTTGCCACAAGATTCAGAAAGCAGCCCCGACCGACGCGACGGTACTGTTTCTGGGTGAAAGCGGAGTCGGCAAGGAAATCTTCTCCAAGACCGTGCACCGGGTGAGCAAGCGCAGCGAAGGGCCGTTCGTCGCGGTCAATTGTGCCGCAATCCCTGAAGCCTTGATGGAGTCCGAACTCTTCGGTGTCACGAAGGGAGGATTTACCGGTGCGACCGCCTCGCGTCCCGGTAGGTTCGAGCGTGCCAATGGCGGCACACTTTTCCTGGATGAGATTGGCACCCTGAGTTGGGCATCGCAGGGCAAGCTGCTGCGGGCGCTACAGGAGGGTGAGATCGAGCGCGTCGGTGACACCGTAGTCCGGAAAGTCGATGTCCGGGTTATCGCCGCGACCAATGTCGACCTTGGCGAGGCGGTCAAGAGAGGCGAATTCCGGCAGGATCTATTTTACCGAATCAATGTATTTCCTATCAAGGTTCCACCGCTGCGTGAACGCCGGGACGACATCCCGTTGATGATGGATTGGTTCCTGCAGCGCTTCTGCAAGAAATACGACAAGGTGATCACAGGGTTCCGCGAGCGCGGTGTCGATGCCCTGCGAAACTATCGCTGGCCGGGAAACATACGCGAGATGGAAAACATGATTGAGCGCGCGGTGATCCTCGCCGATGACGGTGGCGCTTTGGATCTGTGCCACCTTTTCACCGCCGGCGAAGAACTCGACGCGTCCTCTTTCGTGCTGCGGCCCAATGGCAATATCGACAGTAATTCCGAAAGCGACGAGGAGGAAGACGCCGTCGCATCCACCCAAGCCACGCTCTCGTCGCTCGCCGATACCGAAGTCGAGAGCCTGCGGCGTGCAGTGGCAGAGGCCAAGGGCAATCTTGCTCTTGCCGCACGTCTGCTCGGGATCAGCCGACCGACCATGGCTTATCGGTTACGCAAATACGGGCTCCGCTGAGCTTTGCCAAAAGCCTCTCCACATTGAAGTCGGTCGATGTCGAGTTTCGATTGACGCAAGCCCGGCACAACATACTATTGCGCCAAAAGAAGGTGCCGCGAGAGGGCTCATCGGTCGGATAACGCCGTTCAGAGGCTCGCCAAAGGGCACCCAGGAGAGGTGCCTATGTTTCCAGTCGCAATCGAGGAATATCGTCGCCCGAAAACCCTGGTCGAGGCGCGTCTTGCCCTTGATGGGTATGATCCCGACGACATCGTCCTCTTAGCCGGCGGGCAGAGCGTGATGCAGGCCATCAAGGCCCGCATGGTACGACCGCGCTGCATTGTCGATCTCCAGGACCTGGCCGAACTCAGAGGGATGAGCCGCGCCGATGGCCTCACGATTGGGGCTTTGACCCGATATGTCGAGATCGCCGAGGACACGGGCCTGACGGGTGGCTACGCGGCGCTCCGCGATGCGGCACAGCATGTCGGCGATCGTCAGGTCCGCAATCGCGGCACGATCGGTGGCAGCGTGTGCTGGAACTATGTCGCGTCCTGCCTGCCTGCGGTGGTTCTTGGCTTGGGGGCAACGGTCGATCTGCTTGCGGTCGACGGAAAATCGCGGCAGATCGCGATCGATGATTTCCTGATCGGCCCGCTGGAGACCGCGCGAAGGCCCGACGAATTCCTGGTTTCACTGCACCTGCCGAAGTTGGGTGCCGGTTCTGGCAGCGCCTACAGGAAGTGGGGGCTGGTCACAGATGCCTTGCCCGTCGTTGGCGTCTGCGTGCTGATCACCCTGGCGTCGGACGGGAAGATCGCTGCAGCGCGGGTTTCGCTCTCGGGACTTGCCGCCGGAGCCCAGCGCGCACAAGCGGCCGAGTTCATCCTCACTGGCTCCGACGGCGGAGACGCTGCGATTACGGCGGCCTTTGCCGAGGCTGCCGGGGCCGCCGACGCCCAAGCCGACAAATGGGCTGATTCCGCCTATCGCCGTCAACTTATTCGCACCCTGGGTCGCGAGGTCGCCGAGACGGCCCTTCAGCGTGCCCGCGCGGGCAGCACCGGAGCCAAGCCATGAAGACGATTACGCTTACCGTCAACGGGACGGCCTATCAGGAAACCGTCGCCCCGAGGCTGCTGCTCGTTGATCTGATCCGCGAACGTCTTGCCCTGACCGGGACCCATGTTTCCTGCACGTATGAAGGTGCCTGTGGTGCCTGCACCGTTCTGCTCGACGGTGATGCGGTCAAAAGTTGCATGATGCTCGCGGTCCAGGCCGACGGCCACAGCATCACGACCGTCGAAGGGCTTGCCGTGGATGGTCAATTGACGCCATTGCAGCAGGCCTTCAAGGAGGAGCACGGGCTGCAATGCGGCTTCTGCACGCCCGGTATTCTCATGAATATGACGGATTTTCTGAAGAAGAATCCGAGGCCGACGGACGCCGAAATCCGTCATGGCCTGATCGGGAATCTCTGCCGCTGTACCGGCTACATCAATATCGTAAAGGCCGTCCGCGCCGCCGCGCGTGCTGCCGCCGCCCAGACCGGGGGACAATAAGATGGCGATCAAGCCGGACGCGCCGACCCGGATCGGCGCCAACCAGGATTCGCGGGAATGGATGGGCGCCCGCCTGCCCCGCAAGGAAGATGTCCGCCTGATCACCGGCCAAGGCCGCTTTGTCGGCGACATGGTCCTTCCGGGGATGCTCTATGCGGCGTTCGTCCGCAGCGACGTCGCCCACGGGCGCATTCTTTCGATCGACACGTCGGCAGCCAAGGCACTGCCGGGGGTGCTCTGCGTCCTTACCGGACCCGAGATCAAAGGCCATCTGAAATCGATGCGGCAACCGGTGGTCACGCCGAACATCGTTGCCAATTATCATGATTACTGGCCACTCGCGATCGATACGGTCAAATTCCACGGCGAACCGGTCGCGCTGGTGGTAGCGAACGACAAATATGTCGCCGTCGATGCGGCGGAACTGGTGACGGTCGATTACGATCCCTTGCCTGTCATCACCGATCCAGAGGCCGCGCTGCAACCCGGAGCCCCACAGATTCACGAGGGTTTCGATACCAACGAAATCATGAATATGAGCCTGGGCGGCGGCTATGAAGCCGAGTCTCAGCGGCAGAACGCCGAAGAGGTCGACCGTATCATTCGTGAGGCGGAGGTTGTCGTCTCGCAACGTTTTCGGGTTCACCGGACGGGTGTTACCCCGATGGAGCCACGGGCCTGCCTGTGCGATTGGTCGGACTCCGATGGTCTGGTCGCCTGGGTGACGACACAGCGCCCGCACACGGAAAGAATGGCTCTGGCCCAGGTGCTCGATATTCCCGCAGAACGGGTCCGGGTCATCGCGCCGCGCGATGTTGGAGGTGGCTTTGGAGTCAAGGCGCCCTTCTACCGCGAAGTACCGATGATCGCCCACGCCTCCCGACTGCTGCGGCGACCGGTGCGTTGGGTCGAATCGCGCTATGAGAGCTTGATGAATGTTGGCCACGAGCGGGGTCAGATCAATGACCTCGAAGTCGCCGCGACCAAGAGCGGCAAACTCCTGGCATTTCGGAGCCGCATCGTCACCGATAATGGCACCGGCGAGGTCGGCGTCTATTGGGGGTTCGCGATGGTAGTGCTGGGCGGGGTAGTGATGCCCAACGCCTATACCTGGGAGCGGGCCGATATCGAGCTGCGCAGCGCCATCACCAATAAGCCGTCGCTGACGCCATCCCGCGCCTTTGGCAATTTTCCAACCCGGTTTGCGCTGGAACGCGCGATCGATCTCGTCGCCAAGAAATGCGGGATGGAGCCGTCAGCATTGCGTCGCCATAACCTGATCCGGCAGTTGCCTTACGTCACGGTGACCGGCGAAGGCTACGACAGCGGCGATTTCGACAAGGTTTGGGCAACCTTGCTCGAGAAAGTCGACCTGCCCGCGTTTCGCCTGGAGCAGGCAGCGCTTCGGGCGCGCGGGCGCTATATCGGGATCGGCCTGACCTGTGGGGTCGAGATTTCCGGCCTCACCTCCTGCGTTCTCGTGCCTTTGGAAAATCTGCCAGGATATGGTGCTGCATCGATGCGGATCGATCCGCTCGGCAAGGTTCAGGTTTTCAGTGGCGACGCGCCGTCTGGGCAGGGCCATGAAACCGCCGTGGCGCAGGTTGTCGCTGCTGCCTTTGGGATCGACCCATCTGACACGACATTAATCTCC
>CAIXXC010000062.1 GCA_903923205.1 uncultured Rhodospirillales bacterium
ATCAGCTCAGGCTTGACTACGACGGTTTGTGAGGCTGGTACACGCATATCAGCACTTTACAACGACTTTTTGGAAAAAGCAACCAGCGGCAGACTTAATATTCGTGTAATAACCGTGTAATTGATAATTTAAATAAAAACAACGAGGTAAGTCGTTGTTTTTATTAGCTTTTTGGCTCCTCGACCTGGGCTCGAACCAGGGACCTACGGATTAACAGAAAACTGGGCTCGTAAAATACCTATATAAATCAATAACTTACGGGTAAGTTTATTGAGCGTGTAATACTTCGTGTAATTGACAAGGAGTTACATAATGTAACTTTTCGGAAAATTAACTTTTAGGGTGTCGCTGAGCTTATTGATGAAGCAAATGCGTATAGGCTCGGCCAAACAGCATCTGCCCATGCTGCATCTTTGCTGCTAGAAGAGGTGCACGACCTCACCAGCACCTTGTAACCCAAGTTTGCTGCAGTCGCGGCTTGCATGTCGGACAATTTGTCCCCCACCATAATGCTTTGTTCCGGGTCGATCCCATGTTCAGCAATGGCTTTTAAAAGCATGCCCGGTGCGGGCTTGCGGCAGTTGCAGTCTTGCACATATTGGGGAATGCCCGTGGTCGGATGGTGCGGGCAGTGGTATACCTCGTTGATATGCACACCATGTGCCGCAAATTGTTGGCACATCCATTCAGTGAGTTTTGAGAACTGTTCGAGAGAGTAGTAACCGCGGGCAATGCCGGATTGGTTCGTGATTACCAATAGTTTGAAGCCTTGCGCTTGCAAAAGCTTGCATGCCTCAAACACGCCTTCCGCAAATTCAAACCTCTCGGGTAAAGACACATATCCATGGTCCACATTGATAACTCCGTCGCGGTCTAAAAAAACTGCTTTGGCTAATTGCTGTGTATTAGCGGGTAAGTAATTCATGCGATAAGACCATTAACTCAGAGATCATCATTTTACTGTTAAGTAGATCAAAATTATCGGCAGTAAGAATCCTATTTCTAGCCAATCTTATGATTTTATGGGGGGTTAAAAGTGAACTGCAATACTGCATAAGCGTCTGGACCGCCTGGAAGCTCATGCCTGGTTACGAGGCAAAAAAGGTGTTGCATCGCTAAGGGATTCTTTCATCGAACCCAAGACCTGCACAACAAACTCAACGGGCAACTCAGGGTTGTCGATGGCAGCCCGACCCACACTGGCCCAAAACTCTATCTGGCCAGCTATGGTGCGGTGTTCTGCTTTGGCTTCATTTTTTGCTTGCTCGTAAAGCAAGTTGTAAATTCTGACAGGCATTCCCATGGCATTACTCCCTTGCTACAAAAGTAGTTTATGATAGTGTGTTCTGCAGAATTCAACATGCGATAAAAGTCGTTTGGCTCCGCCGCAAGGAGACGACCCCACCGCTCAAACCAAAATCCGCTCAATCACCGCCTTTTTCTGCTCCAGCGTGTAGCCCACCGAGCCATATCGGGCAAATTCTGAGGCGTTGCGGCCGTGGCCCGTAATGGCTTCGGCAATGGGTACAGGCACATCGCCGCAGGCCTTCAGCCGGTCAATGAAGGCATGTCTGAACATGTGGGTCCTGAAGTCCAGGTGCCGCATGTACTTGTTCAGCGTGGCGGCGCACGAGGTGTTGCCGATCTCTGTTGCGTATTGCGGCATCAGCCAGTCGCTTTTTTGCCTGACCGCTCGGCGGTGAAGTTCTTGTGCGGCCTCCAGCGACACGCCCAGCAGGGGCACGCAGCGGATGCTGGCTTGGGTCTTGCGGTCGGTCAGGCTGTTTTTGCGCACCCAGAGGTGTGGAATCTCATGGTCCAACACCAAGTCATCCAGGCGCGCCAGCACGGGCTCTGAAATGCGCATGCCGGTGTTGAGCTGTATCAGCGCCGCCAAGCGCGACGGAATCGGGTGGCTGAGCAAGTGCGCTTTGACCTTGCGCAGGTGCTCCACGGTAATGGGCGCCATGGTGCGCGTCAACTCCCCCTCGCCACGTATGTACAAGCGCCTGAAAGGGCTGAGGCGATCCATGTCCAGGTGCTTGAACGCCATGTTCACCATGGCATTGAGCATGTTAATGTGCCGCCTCACGCTGTTGGCGTGAAGCCCACGCGTCAGTTGGCTGTCCCTGAACTCGGTGATGTGAACATGGCGCAATTCATCCAAGGGCAAGTCGCCAAACTGGGCCACAAACAGCGCGTAAGCCTGCAGCGCCACGGTCTTGAACTTGCGCCGGTGTGCGGAAGGGTTCTCCCGCATGTAAATGCCATACGCATCCGAAAACATGGGCGTGGTCTGCCACTGTTGCCGCCTGAAGTGCCGGGCAACCAGCTCTGACAAGAAATCTTCGTCAAAATCAATGCCGTGGAGGCGGACTTTCCCCCTGGGAAGGATCAGCAATTCATCTTGGGCGGCTGCAGCTACAAGCTCTGACATTCATGGACAGTGCGGCGATTTAAAGCACTAATTTAGTGTCAACAGCAGGGCAGGGCAACCGCAGCCTGAATGTCCCGAAGGTCTGGAAGCTCTCTGTCTATCGCGCAACGTGTCCATGGCATTGGGGACAAAGCGGCCACCCAAAAAGAATCTGCAATCGATAAATAGTTTTGTTCAAACTTCGAACGGACGGCTGAAATACGGTACAGTTCAGCTTCTAACAAGAGTCGCTGCTTAACTCCTTAGCCGACTCCAAAACCGCACTGCCGATCGTGATACGGCACTGCGGTAGCCTGCCAGAAGCACATTTTCGTTCTCTTTGGCACAACTTTAAAGTTACCCCAATGACCAGCCGCCAAGCCAAGATCCAAGAAGACACCCATTTCCGGATCATGCTCATCTTGCAAGACAACCCCGACCTGACCCAGCGCGAGCTGGCTGAGAAGCTGGGCATGAGCGTGGGCGGGCTGAACTACTGCCTCAACGCCCTCATCGACAAGGGCCTGGTGAAGATGCAAAACTTCTCTAACAGCAAGAATAAGTTCAAGTACGTGTACCTGCTCACGCCCATGGGCATTGCAGAAAAAGTGGCCCTGACCACCCGATTCCTCAGCCGCAAGATGGAAGAGTACGAAGCCCTCAAGTTAGAGATTGAGGCGCTAAAGTCTGAAGTCGACGTCCCCAGTCAAGACAAGACACAAAAAGCATGATCCAAGTCACCCCCGTCATCCTCTGCGGCGGCTCCGGCACGACGTAGGCTGCGTCATTCATCTACATACTGCGAATGGTTGCGCCGTCGCTGCACAGAAAAATGGATTGCTGCCAATCAGCCAAAAAACAATGGTGGTAAATACCATGCTGGCCTATCACGACTACGAGGGCGTCGCGCTGGACCATGGCGAACGCGAGCGCCTGGTGCGTGACCTCGGGACAAACGCTTTGATGATCCTCCGCAATCATGGCACGCTGGCCGCCGCGTCGTCGATTCCGCTGGCCTTCATGCTGATGCATATGCTGGAAAAGTCGTGTGAATTTCAGGTGGGTGCACTATCCGCCGGGCAAGACGGCCTTACGTTTCCGCCACCGGAAATTGAAGCGGTTATCCAAAGGCAACTGCTCGGTATGGGAGGCCCCCCGGGGGCGCTTGCATGGCCGGGCCTGCTGCGAATGCTCGACAGGCAGGACTCCACCTTTCGCGATTAGGTTGACTTGAGGTGTAGCCTGCGGGATGCAAACGGGACGGCATTTGCAGTTGTGTTATTGGTTTGAAAATGCTGCTGACACATGTGTTTGACATACATGTCTAATTTGGCTATATTTGGCTATTGGCTGAAATTGAGAGGCACAAATGGAGACAGACACAACAGGAAGCTGGGCGCTTCCTGAGGAATACGTCATGTTGCGCGACACCGTGCGCCGCTTCATGGGACGCGATGTTCGAGCTGCCGAGGAAAAAGTCCCGCACGACGCCGTAAGTCTGCCGCCCGAGGTTCTGGCGGACCTTCGCAAGAAGGCGCGGGACATGGGCGTGTGGTGCGCGCAGTCCCCTGCGCAATACGGAGGCGCCGGCCTTAATCTGCTGGGCCAGTGCGTCGTGGCGGAAGAGGCCGCCAAGTGCCGGATGGGCCTGTATTTTCCGGCTGCGGGTGCGTTGGGGCAGGACCCACCCAAGGTGATTTTTCGCGGCACGCCGCTGCAAATTGAAAAATACGGTGTCGGCGCCATAACCAGAGGCGCCAATACTTTTGTCGCGATAAGCGAAGCTGGTGGGGGTTCGGACCCGGGGCGATCGATCGCCACGCGGGCGGAGTTGGTCGGAGACCGTTATGTAGTGAACGGCTCAAAGCTGTGGATTTCCGGAGTAGACAAGGCCGAGTGGGGGGTGTTGTATGCGCGCACGGGTGAGGGTGGCCAGCGCGCCGGCATTACAGCTTTCATCATCGATCCCAAACGCGCCGGCATGAGCCTGCGCAAGATCGGACTGATGCGCTCTTACCAGCCCTTCGAAATTCATTTCGAGAACTATGAGATACCCGTCGAAGACCGGTTAGGCGAGGAAGGCGAGGGCTTTGCCATCGCCGAAGAGTGGCTGGTGCACGCACGTGTCCCGTATGCCGCCGCCAGCATTGGCGTGGCCCAGGCGTCGCTCGACTTGGCCATGGAATGGGCCAAACAGCGCAAAACGTTTGGTAGCTTGCTGGCTGACAAGCAGGCCATCCAGTGGATGCTGGTGGATTCCGAGATGGACCTGCGCGCCTCCCGGCTGCTGACCTATCAGGCGGCATGGAATGGCGACATGGGCAAGGACATCAAGACCGATGCATCGCTGGCCAAGGTATTTGCGACGGAAGCAGCTGGCCGGGTAGTAGACAGATGCATGCAGATATTTGGAGCAATGGGAATGACCCACGAGCTGCCGCTGGAGCGCTGGTATCGCGAGTTGCGGATTCGCCGCGTCGGTGAAGGCCCCTCCGAGGTGCAGCGCATGGTCATCGCCCGCGACATGTTGTCGGGCCGCAGCAAAGGACAATGAGATGGCGAACAGTTTGCACGGACCGCTTACGGGTGTCACGGTCATCGACCTTGGCCAGATCTACAACGGGCCGTATTGCACCTTTCTCATGGCCATGGCGGGCGCACGGGTCATAAAGGTCGAGCCGCGCGGCGGCGAGAACTTGCGGCGCCGCGCCAAGGTTGGTGGTGCAGCCGTGCCGTTTGCCATGCTCAATTCCAATAAGGAATTCATCTCGCTCGACCTCAAGACCGCGCGTGGCAAGGAGTTGCTGCGCGAAATGGTCGGCAAAGCCGACGTACTGATCGAGAACTTCTCGCAGGGTGCGATGGACCGGCTCGGGCTGGGGTATGACGTTCTCAAGCAAATTAACCCTGCGTTGGTCTACGCCTCCGGGTCGGGTTACGGGCGCTCGGGGCCGATGAAAAATTACCCCGCAATGGACATCGCCGTCCAGGCCATGTCGGGCCTCATGAGTATCAACGGCTTCGAAGACCGGCCGCCGGTGAAGGTGGGCCCGGCTGTGGCGGACTTCATCGGTGGCGTGCACCTATACGCGGCGGTGGTCACGGCGCTCTACGAGCGCCAGACGACAGGGGAAGGGCGTCTGGTGGAGGTCTCGATGATGGAGTCTGTTTATCCTTCCCTGGCGTCCAACCTCGGCCTGTATTACGCCAAGAAAGGTCAGGTCTCGGCGCGAACCGGCAACCGGCATGGTGGCATGGCCGAGTCACCGTATAACGTCTATCCCACGACAGACGGCTTCATTGCCATCGTGGCATCGAGTGATGACCAGTGGAGCCGCCTGCTGACCGTCATCGGCCGCTCCGAACTGATTGGCGACGTACGCTTCTCCACCCTCGGAGCGCGCGTTCAGCGCATCGACGAGGTGGACGCGATCGTGGCGGCATTCACCACGCCGCGTACCAAGGAGGACGCCTTTCAGCAACTCATCAGTGCTGGGGTGACCTGCGCGCCGGTACGCGATATCGGGGAAGTGGTCAACGACGAACATATGTTGGGCCGAAAGGCGCTCGAATGGGTGGAGCACCCACTGTATGGCCGCATTCCATTGCCGCGCTCGTCCCTGCGCTTCAGTGACGTGCCCATGCCGGATATAGAGCCCAGCGGCGAGGTCGGGCGCAACAACGCATCGGTGTATGGCGAATGGCTGGGGCTGGGGGCGGAAGCGGTCGCGGAGCTGGTGCGGAATCAGATTATTTGAGAAGGCTACTTCTATGCTTCAGACACAACAGCTGGTTGGACATTGGCGCCTGGTTTCTTTTGTCGAACAACACAACGGTGCCCCCTGGAGCGATGCCCTGGGCGCTAACGCCAAAGGCAGCATCAGCTACTGGCCGACGGGCCACATGCAGGTGCTTATCGGTGCCCTCGACCGCCCTCGCTTCCGAGGTGAATGGGACTCCATCCCTGCGGCCGACAAAGCCCTTTGCCTGGATCGCATGGTGGCCTATTCCGGCCGCTTCAGCGTCAGCGAGAACCGGGTCCTGCACCACGTCGAAGTGTGCTGGATTCCCAATTGGGAGGGGCGCGACCTGATCCGTCTGGCCAGTTTTCCTGAGCCCAACCGCTTGTTGCTGCGCACGGAGGCGGCGACCGACGGAAGGGCCCGACCTATGCAGGAGGTCCTTTGGGAACGCGCGCTCTGACACGTGGGTCCAATGTCACGGCCGCTGCGCGTCGCGCGGCCGTCGCTGTGCCACGTACGCGTCGAGCAGCGGGCGGAGCGCCCCCAGCCGACCTCACGGAACGGATCGAAACCGTTGCCACCGAACTCTTCATCCGCAATGGGTACCACGGAGTGAGTTATCTCGGCATTGGCAAGGAATTGGGTATTACGCATTCCAACGTGCACTATTACTACCGCACCAAGGCGGCGCTGGCGGAGGCTGCGTTAAAGAGGGTAGCCAAAGAAACGCTGCGCGCCACGGAGGGTATCTGGACTGACGGCGGCACCAGTTTGACCGAGAAATTCGTGCTCATGCGGGACTGGACTTTCGATTCCTACTTACGCTTTAATCCCGACGGCAAAGGTGGCCGGCCATGGGGCCTATTGTCGCGTTTCTCCATGGAGGCCGACGCACTGACCCCAGAAATGCGCCAGACCATCCGAACAACCTTGCGTAAGCTCGAAGATGACATCCGTACATCAGTTCAGCTCGCAATCGCGCGGCGTGAACTTATCGTGAATGCACCGGTCGAAGGCATCACATTGCAGATTTCCAGTGTCATGTACCAGACCGGCCTGCTTACGCGCCACGCCGCCGGCTTCTCGCGGCTAGATCAACTTTTGATGTGGACAATCTCCGGCCTGCTCAAGGCCTACGGCGCCGCAGGTCCGTCAGCAGTTGCGTGGCCTGCCATCAATATCCCGGGCACGAAGACGCCAGCGCCCAGGAAACCCGCGGCGGAGCTTGCGTCTGCCACTTCCAGTCAAAACATTTTGAAGGAGACAACATGAAAAACCTTACTCGCCGAATGCTGACTTTTAGCCTTGTCGCGGCACCCTTGCTCGCCCTCTCGCAGGCCGCACCATGGCCGTCCAAACCGATCAAGGCGGTGGTGCCATTTGCTGCCGGCGCGGCGACCGACATAGTAGCGCGCGCCGTGCTGGAGCAAGTCTCAAAGCAGTTGGGCCAACCGATCATCATTGAGAACAAGCCCGGTGCCGGCGGCACGATTGGCATCGACCAGGTAGCGCATTCGGATCCGGACGGATACACGATCCTCGTGCAGTCCAACTCCTATGCCGTCATACCCTCTACTTACAAGAGCCTCAATTTTGACCTGACGAAAGACATGGTGGGCGTCACTGCGTTGACGTCTGTGCCCATGGTGCTGGTGACTTCGCCGGGCAAAGGTGCGCGCAACCTGCCGGACTTTGTGAAGATGGCAAAGGCCAAGCCGGGCTCTCTCAATTACGCCTCTGCCGGCACCGGCGGTGCAACACATCTGGGTGCGGCACGACTCAACATGGCTGCCGGCATCAAAGGTGTGCATGTACCGTACAAGAGTTCCGCCGAGGCGCTTACCGAGGTGCTTGCTGGCCGTGTTGACTACTACTTCAGCCCTATTGGCTTGGCTGCCCAGTACCTCAAGACCGACAAACTCGTCGCGCTCGCGGTGAGCAGCAAAACAAGGTCGTCGGCGTTGCCGGATGTTCCCACGAGCATCGAGGCCGGCCTGCCTAACTCCGACTACGAGGTCTGGATCGGTATGTTCGCGCCTGCCAAGACACCGCGAGCCATTGTCAACCGGCTGAACGAAGAAACCGTCAAGGAGCTGCGCTCACCTGAGCTGCGCGAAAAGTTCGCCACGCTGGTGATGGACCCGATGCCCATGTCGCCTGCCGAGTTCGATGCCTTCCTGAAGAAGGACATTCAGCTCAATACCGATTTGGTCAAGGCAGCGGGTATTGAGCCCAATTGAGGACCGGAATCTTATGCATCGCACAAGGAGGACTCATGACCGATAGTTCCGTCCGCCGCGCTGTCGATCCACAGGCATTCCGTGAAGAAGTGCGAGACTTTGCATTGACACTACCCGGCGACCTGCGACACAAGGTCATGAACAACCTCAAGCTGGAGAAGGCAGACTATGTCTCCTATCTCAAGGTGTTGGAAGCCCGTGGCTGGATCGTGGGGCATTGGCCCGCCGCTTATGGCGGCTGCGATTGGACACCGCTGCAGCGCTTCATTTTCGAGGAAGAAACCAGCGAGGCCGGTGCGCCGTGGCTGATCCCGTTCGGCGTGAACTATGTCGGGCCTATTCTCTATACATTCGGCTCGCAGTCTCAGAAGGACCGTTTTCTGCCACGCATCCGCAGCAGCGAGGACTGGTGGGCCCAGGGTTATTCCGAGCCCGGGGCGGGCTCTGACCTGGCGGGTCTGCGCACCCGGGCTGTGCGTGATGGCGATCACTATGTCGTCACAGGCCAGAAAATCTGGACCACCTACGTCCAGTGGGCGGATTGGATCTTCTGTCTGGTGCGCACCAGACAGGAAGACCGGCCGCAGAAGGGCATTTCCTTCCTGCTGATCGACATGAAGTCGCCGGGCATCACGATCCGGCCGATCATCACCATGGACATGTGCCACGACGTCAATGAAGTCTTTTTCGACGAAGTGCGGGTTCCCGTAGAGAACCTGGTCGGCGAAGAAGGTGGTGGCTGGACCTATGCCAAGGTCCTGTTGAGCAATGAGAGGGTATTGGTGGCTGAAGTCGGCCGTTCGACACGGCAGCTAAGGCGTCTTGACAAGCTGGCGGCAGAGACTTCGCGTAACGGCAAGCCTTTGCGCGACTATGGGCCGTTTGCGAGAAGGCTGGCCGAGTTGAAATTGCGCCACTTCGTGCTGCAGTCCACCTGTTATCAGGCGGTCGCCGAGGCGATGGCGGGCAACGAGCCGGGCGCTGAAGCGTCACTCATGAAAATCAGGGGTTCCGAATTGCAGCAGGACATTGCCGAAGCCATGGTCGATGCCCTGGGGCTGGCAGGCATCGTTTACGACGCCGCTGACTTGGCCGAGATGGGTCACACGCCCGCAGAGGGTCCGTTCGAGGCGCCGGGCATCCTCAAAGACCATCTGCATGGCCGAGCTGCGACCATCTATGGCGGTTCCAACGAAATCCAGCGCAACATCATCGCCAAGCTCGCGCTGGGGTTATAGATGACCGATACCACACTTGCTTCGCTTGATGCCGACACACTGCGCTTGTTCACCGACAGCGTGCAACGTTACGGTCAGGACAAATACGGGTTCGACACCTACCGCAGCTCTCTCCGTGCCAAACCATATTTCAGTGCTCAAGCCTGGCGTGACTATGCGGACATGGGCTGGCTGGGGGCCGCATTGCCGCTCGACGAGGGCGGCTTTGCGAGTGATGGACGCGCTATCGTTGCCCTCATGCGATACGCGGGCGAGCACTTGGCGCTCGAGCCGCTGCTGGCAAGCGCCGTCCTGGCAGGCAGACTTCTGGCCCTGTGTGGCGATGGCGCTGCTTTATCTCGCCTCAGTGAAATGGCGGGTGGTCGCAAACTGTTCGCCTTGGCGCATGTTGAATCCGCCGGCGATGCGTTCGATGGCCCGGTGCGCAGCAGCTACCGTGAAGGCCGGCTGTACGGGGACAAGCAGGTTGTGTTGCATGGTGACGTAGCCGATGATCTGATAGTCAGTGCCTGTGAGTCGCGGGTGACGGGCAGCCTATCAAGCACAGACGGCGGACAGCCAGCCCTATCGCTTTACGTCGTCGACACAACCCACCCGGCAGTGCGCCGAACCGTGTACCGACTACTCGATGGCCGGGGTGCGGCGAGTTTCAACTTCGACGGTGCGCCCGCGACCCTGCTGGGGCCATTGGGTAAAGGGCGCCCATTGCTTGCGCAGGCCCTGCTGGATGCGCGGCTTGGTTTGTGCGCCGAAAGCCATGGGGCCATCCGGGCGCTGAACCGGCTGACGCTTGCCTATCTGAAAGAGCGCCGGCAGTTCGGACGCCCCATCGGCATGAATCAGGCCCTGCAACACCGGATGGTTGAGTTGTACATGCTGGAACAAGAAGCCGCCGCCGTGATAGGCGCGGCGGAACGCGCCGCCGACCTTGCCGGTCCGCAGCGCGAACGCGCGGTCATGGGTGCGGTGGCGCACACCATTACGGCGGGCCGGCTTGTCTCGCACGAGGCGGTACAGATGCATGGCGGTATCGGCACCACCGACGAACTCGCGGTAGGCCATTACTTCAAACGCATCATGGTTATCAACCGGTTGTTGGGCGATCGCGATGCACACCTGGAAGCGTTCGCCAAGGCTGAATAAACGCCGTTTTCATCGGCCGATCATTTGAAAGAGACACAGCGCCATGAAATGGGACCACTATCAATGCATCGAGTTCGAGCGACGCCAGCGTGTGCTTGTGATCAAGCTCAATCGTCCCGCGCAACTCAACGCCATCGACGGGCAGCTTCACACGGAGCTTTCCCGCGTGTTTACAGATGCGGCAACCGATACCGAATCTGACGTGGTTGTGCTCACCGGCAATGGAAAAGCGTTTTGCGCGGGTGGCGACCTTGATTGGATGCAATCGTCGATCGACCGGCCCGCAGAGTTTGAAGCTGTGGCAGCGGAAGCCAAGGCCATCATCTATTCGCAACTCGACTTGCCTAAACCGCTGGTATGCCGCCTCAATGGCCATGCGACCGGTCTGGGAGCCACTTTGGCAGTGTGCTGCGACATCGTGGTCGCGCATGCGGGCGTCAAGATCGGTGACCCGCATGTGAAAGTAGGCCTGGTTGCTGGCGACGGCGGAGCCTTGTTGTGGCCTCAGCTAATGGGTTATGCCAAAGCAAAACGATACCTGCTGACCGGGGACATGTTGACCGCTGCCGAAGCGGAGCAAGCTGGTTTGCTCAGTGAGGTTGTACCGCCCGAGCAACTTGACGATGCCACATATGGTCTTGCCGAGCGGCTCGCGAGCGGCGCGACCAAGGCAATTCGCTGGACCAAGATCACCGCGAACCTGCCGCTGAAGCAGTTGGTGCATAGCTATTTCGACGCCGGCGTAGCCTACGAGATGCTCTCGAACATGACGGGTGACCACAGGGAGGCGGTAGCTGCCTTCCGCGAACGCCGAACCGCGATATTCACGGGAAATTGAGTGTTGAGAAGTTGGACGCGCCTCGTCTCATGCCCACCATTACCTATGATTTCCTGATGGCGCAATGCGCCAGCGATGCCTCTCATGCATATGGCGAGCGCGACAGCATGCTCTATGGGATGGCTGTGGGCATGGGACGAGATCCCTTCGATACGCGGGAACTGGATTTTGTCTACGAGCGCAGAGGCAAATTGCGCGCGGTGCCCAGCCAGGCAGTGACGGTGGCGCGCCACAACCTGATCTACGACATCGGATTGGACGTACCGAAGATGTTGCATGGCGAGCAGAGGCTCACGCTTCACCGACAGCTTCCTCCGGCCGCGGAGGTATTGGCTGACCACCGCGTTGCCGGGGTCTACGACAAGGGTGCCGCCAAGGGCCTGTTCATTGAAACTGATACGCGGGTACGGCTGAAAGATGGAACACCCCTGTACGACCTGTACAACCTGTATTTAGCGCGCGGCGACGGCGGGATCGGATCGCCCACCACTTTGGAGAACACTGCGCAGCCAATGCCTACTCGTGCGCCCGATTTGGTACGTGTGACCCACACACTTCCATGGCACGCGTTGCTATACAGGTTGACGGGCGATCGGAACGTCATCCATGCCGATCCCGATATTGCGCGTCAGATGGGTTTCGCGGGCCCCATACTGCATGGTTCCGGAACATTGGGCATAGCCTGCCGCGAGATACTTGCGGGTGTGTGCGACTATGAGCCGGCGCGTATGAGAACAGTCGGGACGCGGTTCACTTCAATTGTGTATCCCGGAGACCGCATCGAGACAGAAATATGGGTCGACGGAAACAAGGCGCGCTTCCGTTGCAGAGTGCCCGAACGCAACGTCGTGGTACTCGATCATGGAGAATGCGAAATCGGCAGCCGGTGACCGGGCCTGCTGCTCCATCCATGTTAAATTGCGTCCCCGCAATTTCCAATTATGAAATCATTCCACCGAATGCCTGCAATGGTGGGTCGTAGCGGCGCCCCCACACGACCACTGAGACCCGTTATTGCGCTGGATTTCCGAGAAGCGTCTTGGCAATAATCCCAAGCTGGATTTCCTGCGCGCCGCCAAAAATGGTGGCCGCGCGGCTGTTCAGGAAGTCAGGCAACAATGTGTCCTGCGCCGCTTCGGCCAGACCTTCTTCTCCAGCGCTTTGCCAGCGCAGGCTTTCAGGGCCGAGTACCTCAATGCCAAGCTCCGCGATTGCCTGGCGCATCCGGCTGGCCCGTAGCTTAAGGACCGAGGACAGCGGCCCGGGTGCCTGGCCGGGCTCCAGCAATGCAAAAGTCTTGAGTTCCAGCATTTCGAATGTGTCAAGGTCGGCCAGCACATTGCCAAAGCGCCGATACAGGTGGCCGTCGTAGGCCGTTCCTTGCGCGTGCTGGATCTGCATCACGTCGCCGACCCGCTTGAGTTGGGAGCGAAGGCGTGGGCTGAAGATACCGGCGCCGCGTTCGAATTCGAGCAGATATCTTGCGCAGTCCCAACCCGCGTTCTCTTCGCCTACGCGGTTGGCTTGGCCAGTCTTGGGTCATGTGCCAGCAACTTTTGAAACCCTAGGCCTCTTGCTGGTGATGGCGGGTTTGCTGGTAACTGTGACCTCTTCAACCACTCAAGCTAAAAAATAGCTGATCACAACAAGGAAATGCAATATGGACACCTCTACGCTTACACAACAATTGGCCGAGTACAAAGCTGGCTTCATTCAGCGCGCGCCCGCTGAGCGCTTGGTGATGATGGAAAGTGCAACAGCCGACTTGAAGGCTACAGGCATCGAAACCCATGCCCTTCAAGTGGGTGATAAAGCCCCTGACATCACCCTACCTGATGCGACAGGCCGGCCAGTTCGCCTTGCCGACCTGTGGCGGGAAAGCATGACGGTTGTTATTTTTTACCGAGGTGGCTGGTGCCCGTATTGCAATCTGGAGTTGCGGGCATGGCAGCATCAATTGGATGCCCTCGCCCAACTGGGCGGAAAGTTGGTTGCCGTGTCACCTCAGACGCCAGACAATTCGCTCTCGACGGCCGAAAAAAACGAACTGGTTTATTCAGTGCTAAGCGATTCAGCCTTAACAGCGGCGAATGGATTTGGCATTGCGTTTGAAATGCCACAGCCATTGATTGATCTTTACAGCAAAGTGGGGAACGATCTTCCTGTGCTGAACGGAAACGGGCGCTGGGTTCTTCCCTTACCGGCTACCTACGTTATTGGTCGCGATGGGCTCATTCATTTTGCGCATATTGAGTCTGACTATCGGCTGCGTGCCGAACCATTGGACGTACTTCATGCAATCGCTGCGTTGGTGAAAGAACAAACTGGTAGTTCAAATGTAAGCCCGCGGGGAACACATGTTGAGTTAGATTTAAAAGATTGGCACCATTGGGGCTCTGAAATTATGATTGGAGCCCAAATGAAAGAATCCAGTGAGGTCCGCCCCTTCTCAGTGATGAATCAAACCCGTAAGAGG
>CAIXXC010000063.1 GCA_903923205.1 uncultured Rhodospirillales bacterium
ATATCGAAAGAACGGTAGTGTTTTCATGGCTTGGAACCGGTGCCAAAGGCCTTTACCATGCCGGCACCGCATGTTGATTATCCTAAAAGATTGTCTACGCAGTCGTCTCGCACAATAATACGAAACGTCACACTTCTCATAGCCGGGGCAAGATTGCGTCCGGTGCGAAACGCGCGGCGGGTGCTGGTTTGCCCTGCCCCGTGGGGCATTCATGGCGTCAGCGGCTTGGTCCGTAATGCTGCATTGCAATGCGCCGTGCCCTCGATGGTCGCTCGGCGAGCTGCCAATCCTCACTCATGAAGGCGGGACGAGATGCCGTTCTCCCTAGGGGCGATTGCGGACGACGATCTTTCCGATCGCGTTACGCGATGCCAGTTGGGTGATCGCCTCGCCGCCCTTCGCGAGCGGAAAATATTGCGAGATCAAGGGTTTGAATTTGCCCTCGACATAAAGAGCCATCAGGGCCTCGACATTGCGTCGATGCCGCGCCGGATCCTTTGCCGTGAACGCACCCCAGAACACGCCGACAATGTCGCACCCCTTCAAAAGCACCAGATTCAAGGGTGGCTTTGGTATGCCGGAGGGGAAGCCCACCACAAGATACCGTCCCTCCCAGGCGATCGAGCGCAGCGCCGGTTCGGCATAATCGCCGCCGATGGCGTCAAAGATCACGTCGGCACCCGCTTCACCGACGGCCGATTTAAATAGCTGGGCGAGCGCTTTCTGCGCTGCCGGATCGCTTCCTGGATCGCGCGGATACACGACGGTGACGTCGGCGCCGCGCTCGCGGCAGATCGCGGCCTTTTCATCTGAAGAAACAGCGGCGATCACGCGCGCCCCCAAGGCCTTCCCCAGATCGATGGAGGCAATCCCGACACCGCCCGCCGCACCCAGCACGAGCAAGGTTTCCCCAGCCTTGATCTTCGCCCTGTCGACAAGTGCGTGATAAACCGTGCCGTAGGTCAGCAAGAGTGACGCGGCGTCCTCAAACGACATCGAGGGCGGAATTTTGAATGTGTCCTGAGCTGGCGCCAAGGCTGCCTCGGCCATGCCGCCGTGAACGGTCACTGCCAGAACCCGATCACCAATCGCAAGCCCGGTCACGCCTTCCCCGATCGCGCTGATTGTACCGGCTACTTCCGAGCCGGGAGCGAAGGGCCGCTTGGGCTTGAACTGATATCGGTCCTCGATAATCAGCGCGTCGGGGTAATTGACGGAACAGGCCTCAACCGTAATGACAACCTGTCCGGCAGCCGGAGTCGGCCAGGGAATGTCGACAAGGGTAAGAGTCTCGGGGCCACCGGCTTGGACGCTGTGCAGGGCTTTCATGGACCACTTCTCTTTTTTAAAAAACGCTGTGAAACGGCAAGATCGGCCGCGATGATCTGCCCAAGCCTCCCATAGTGTCAACCGCAGCCTGCGTCGCCTTCAAGCCGCCGATTGACAGGCTGGGGGTGGATCGCCATGGTTTGCGCCATAAATTCCAGCGTTAGCAAAGCCGAGCCATGACCCTAGATCTTGAAACCACAATCGATGCCGCCTGGGAACAGCGTGGCGATATCAGTACCGCGACCGGCGGTGCCATCGCTGAAGCCGTCGCTGACGTGATGAACGCGCTCGACAGCGGCGCGCTGCGGGTGGCGCATCCCACCGCTGAAGGCGGCTGGCAGGTTAATCAATGGATCAAGAAGGCCGTCCTGTTGTCGTTCCGCCTCAATCCTCTCGCCGTCATTGGCGGCGGTCCGGAAGACGCGGCGCGCGGCCCCGCGCCCTGGTGGGACAAGGTCGCGTCGAAATTTGCCGGCTGGGATGCGAAGCGTTTTGGTGAGGCTGGTTTTCGCGCGGTGCCGGGCGCGATCGTGCGCCATTCCGCCTATATCGCGCCGAATGTCGTGCTCATGCCTTGCTTTATCAATGTCGGGGCCAATGTCGGCGCTGACACGATGATCGATACCTTCTCGACAGTCGGCTCTTGTGCCCAGGTTGGTCGCAACTGCCACATTTCCGGCGGTGTCGGCCTTGGCGGTGTGCTTGAGCCCTTGCAGGCGGACCCGGTAATTATCGAAGACGACTGCTTCATTGGCGCGCGCAGCGAGGTCGTCGAGGGCGTTCGTGTTGAACGCGGGGCTGTCCTTGCCATGGGTGTCTTCCTATCTGCGACGACGAAGATCATCGACCGGAATACAGGTGAAGTCTTCGTTGGCAGGGTGCCATCCTATTCGGTCGTGGTCCCGGGAAGCCTGCCTGGTAAGCCCTTGCCAGACGGTTCGCCGGGCCCGCATCTTGCCTGTGCGGTCATTGTTAAACGTGTTGATGCCCAAACCCGTTCCAAGACGTCCATCAACGAGTTGCTGCGGGCATGAGCGGCCCGCCCATTGACCCCGTCGTGCTGAGCCAGCGGCTTATTCGTTGCCGCAGCGTGACGCCTGCGGACGATGGGGCGATTGGCATTCTTGGTGAGACGCTAGACGGGCTGGGCTTTGCCTGCGAGCAACTCCTGGGGACAACGCCCGGGACGCCGGATATCCTGAACCTCTGGGCGCGCCATGGCCTGAGCGGCAAGCACTTCTGCTTTGCCGGCCATACCGACGTCGTGCCGCCCGGCGACATCGATTCCTGGCGGGCTGATCCCTTCGCCGCTGAAATTCGCGATGGCTTTTTGATCGGCCGTGGTGCGGTTGATATGAAAGGTGCGATTGCCGCCTTCACCGCTGCCGCAGATCAGTTCCTGCGAGCCTATCCCGATTTTGGCGGTTCAATCAGTTTGCTGATAACTGGCGATGAGGAAGGACCCTCCGTCAATGGCACAATCAAGGTCCTCGACGTCCTGGACAAACGGGGCGAGCGAATTGATGCCTGTCTGGTTGGCGAGCCGACCAATGCCCGAGTCCTCGGCGACACGATAAAGGTCGGCCGCCGTGGCAGCGTCAACTTTACGCTGACGGTTCACGGCATAGGCGGGCACACGGCCTATCCCCAGCTGGCCGACAACGCGGCGCATCGTATTGTGGCGATGCTCCACGCCCTGGCCGGGGCGCAGATGGATCAGGGAAACGAGCATTTCCAAGCCTCTACCCTCCAGATCTCAAGCATCGACATTGGCAACCCTGCGACCAATGTGATCCCGGTGCGAGCGAAGGCCTGCATGAATGTCCGCTTCAATGATCTGTGGACAAGCGCAACGGTGGAACGCTGGATCAGGGATCAGATCGAACCCTTTGGTGATGGTTACGATCTTGCGATGCAGGTCAGCGGCGAGTCATTTCTGACGCCGCCATCGTCTCTGGCCGTTTTGGTCGCCGACGCGGCAGAGGCCGTTACCGGACGGCGGCCCGATTTCACGACGGGCGGGGGCACCTCCGATGCCCGTTTCATCCATCGTCACTGTCCGGTCGCCGAGTTCGGGCTTGTCGGCCAGACCATGCACAAGCTGGACGAAACTGTCGCGGTCGCGGATCTGGCGGCGCTGACGGAGATCTATCGCCAAGTGCTTGAGCGATTTTTTGAGGTCACGTGACAACAGATAAGTGGCTTCCCGAGGCGCGAGCCGCGCTATCGGCGATCGCTACGCTGGCGCGCTTCGATCGCAGCGCTGCTTCGGCCTTTGGCGATGATCCGGCGCAGACCGTGCGCTCTTTTCGCGCCTGCGTTTTAGCCTTTCCGTTCTTCCTGCTGGTCCGCCTGGGCAATTTTTTCAATCTGGCACCCCCGATTGATCAAGGGTTTTTGGTGCTGCTGGTGCAGTCAATAGAGTTCGTGATCGAAGCGCTTGTTTTCCCCGTGGTGGCATTGCCGCTACTGCGCTGGTACGGTCGCGAGGACAAGTGGTGTCGCTTGGTCACGGCCTATAATTGGTGGAGCCTGGGACAGACCATTCTCATTACGGCCATCGTCATAGTGCACCGACTGACAGGTGGCGCGCAGTTCGCCGTCGAACTCCTGCTGATTGCTTACCTATTCTGCATGGTCGTCGAAGCTTTCATCATCGAGATCGTTCTGGGTGGCGGATTCTTTACCGCTGCAACCCTGGTCCTGATCGACATGTCGCTGACGCAGGTGGCGTCGATGGTTTCCAGCGCGATCATCTGATGGTGCTGGGAACATGACCTCGCTGAGGTACAGGCCGTCGGGTATCGCCGTTGGTCCCGCTGCAGATCGATCGCGCGCTGCCAATGCGAGACTGACATCGTCAGGGGTCCATTTTCCAAGGCCGACCAGTTTCAGCGTGCCCACCATGTTGCGAACCTGATGATGCAGGAACGACCGGGCTGCAGTGATTATCCTGATTTCATCATCGATGCGATGAACCTCGAGCCTTTCCAGCGTCTTGACGGGAGAGCGCGCCTGACATTCCGTTGCCCGGAAGCTGGTGAAATCGTGATGTCCAACGAGACGCGCTGCCGCCGCAGACATGGCGTCGGTATCGAGCGGGATTGGCACGTGCCATACCTGCCGCATATCGAGCGCCGGGGGTGCTCTCCGGTTCAGGATTCGATACAGATAACGCCGGCCAATCGCTGAAAACCGTGCGTGGAAGCGGTCGTCAACCAGTTCTGCGTCGAGAACGGATACCGGCCACGGTCGGACAAAAAAGTTGGCCGCCCCGCGAATCTCGTGTGTAGGGTAGTGTCGCGGCAGATCGACGTGCGCCACTTGTCCGGTTGCATGAACCCCCGCATCGGTCCGACCCGCGCCCTGGATATACACGTCGGCGCCAGTGAAATTGGCAAAAGCCTCTTCCAGGATTGATTGTACCGATGGACCATTCGGTTGGCGCTGCCAGCCGACCAGGCCGGTGCCATTATACTCAATGGTTAGTTTGTACCGGGGCACGGCAAGATCGTTCCCGCAGGAATTGCTGCACCGCGAAGGAAGGCTTTGCGATCGACCGCCTGACGTCCGGCGCGCTGGAGCAGCGCGGGGCGGATCGCACCCGCGCTGCAGCGGATTAACAGATCGTCGTCAAGAACCGTGCCCGGTTTAGCCGCGCTGTCGCAGGCCATAATCTCTTCCAATTCCAGCAGCTTGATCCGTTCGTCATGCCAAGCGAACCATACCCCCGGAGCCGGATTAAGAGCCCGGACCTGGCGATCGATCATGTCGGCGTAATGGTTCCAGTCGATCCGACCTTCTTCGCGCATCAGCTTGGTGGCGTAGGTAACGCCTTGCGCAGGTTGAGGCGTCGATGGAAGTTCGTCTGCGATAAGTTTTTCGATCGTGGACAGGATCAAACGGCCACCCATCACCGCCAGGGCATCGTGAAGCATCGAGGCCGTGGTTTTCCGGGTTATCGGAATCGTCTCTTGCAGGAGCATGGGTCCCGTGTCCAGTCCGGCTTCCATCTGCATGATGGTCACGCCTGTCAGCGTGTCGCCCGCCAGAATGGCACGTTGGATCGGCGCGGCTCCCCGCCAGCGCGGCAGTAATGAGGCATGAATATTCAAGCAACCAAACCGCGGCGCCGCCAGAATGGGGCGCGGCAGGATTAGCCCATAAGCAGCGACAATCGCGAGATCGAGTTGAAGATCAGCGAACTCCGCCTGCATCGCTTCACTTTTAAGTGATTCCGGGTGGCGGACGAGGACTCCGAGGGAGTCGGCAAGCTGATGCACGGGCGACGGTTGGGTCTTGTGGCCTCGTCCCGTTGGGCGTGGCGGCTGGGTATAGACGCACACGATGTTATGGGTGCTCGTCGACAGGGCTCGCAGTGCGGTCGCGGCGAATTCCGGCGTGCCCATGAAACCGAGACGGAGCGGTGCGGCAGGATCGATCAAACTCACAGCGCCGATTCGGCTTGATGCTTACGCTGCTTCGACAGTTTGCGCAGGATCATGTTCCGCTTGAGCGCGGATAAATGGTCCACGAACAGCACACCTTCCAGATGATCCATTTCATGCTGGATACAGGTCGAAAGCAGGCCTTTGGCGTGGATTTCCTGGCGCACGCCCTTGCGGTCAAGGAACCGAACCTTGACTTCTGCCGGTCGCTCGACGTCAGCATAGTGTTCTGGCACCGACAGACAGCCCTCGTTGAAGACAGCGGTCTCTTCGGACGCCCAGACGACTTCCGGATTGATGAGCGCGAGCGGTGTCGGTGGTTCCTCGCTGCGCGCGATGTCGAGCACAATCACGCGCTTCAGGACGCCCACCTGATTGGCGGCAAGGCCAATCCCCGGCGCTGCATACATGGTTTCCAGCATGTCATCAATCAGACGACGAATATCGTCATCGACTTTATCGACGGGCTTTGCCTTCGCCTTCAGGGGCGGCGCGGGGGGTAGAAGAACGGACAGAATGGCCATGGCAGGTGCAGATCGTTATCGTCGTCTGTTAGAACTGAACTATTCGATCAGAGGTATGGCCTCGCCCGCCCAGCGTCAAGCGATTGGCGCTGCATCAGCGGCCATAAGAGGCAGTGAGGGGAAGCATGCATATCATCATCGGAATTCTGGCCCTCTTTACCGGCCTGTTGATCGGCTTGCTGGCGGGTCTGGCGCGCGCCAATGGCCCCAGGCTCGAACTTGCTGGCGTTCAGGCACGCTTGGACGAAGTCCAGGCCACTGGACTGGCGACGATCCATGAACGCGATCAGGCTCGTGCCGAGGTCACCACGCTTCGCGCGGCCCTCTCGGAGCACGAGACTCTCGTTCGACTCGCGCGACAGGAAACCCAGACCATGGCGGTGCGCGTCAATGAATGGGAGGAAACTAAAGCCAAATTTCTAGAAACCACCCGTGCCAG
>CAIXXC010000064.1 GCA_903923205.1 uncultured Rhodospirillales bacterium
AGAAATATTACCAATTTTGGACTAAAATTCACCGTGGATGTGTGGCGGAATATTTTCGCGCAAAATTCTCCCGCCATGTTTTCTAATCGCATCTTTCAAAACATCCTTTTCGTCGGGCGTCAAATTTTTCACCGAAAAATCAACTGCTCGATTGACAAGATGGTAAGATATTGGGTGTCCAAGCTTAAGATTTCGTTCAATTTCATCAGCCAAGTTCTTCTTGATTTAATCTGGGCTGTCCTTATTCTTTACGCCATCCCGATAAATGTTGGCAATTAAATGCCCAAGATGACCTTTGTAAGTCTTGAAATCGCCATGGCTGTATTTGTAATACATCCTTTTTGCCTGATCCATTGGCGTCCGCATCCCATCTGTCACAACCAGATCTTTGCCAGTGGCTTTGTTGAACGCCTTGGCAACGTTGTCGACATTGGCGCGAATGCGGTCTGGTACCTTGACCGTGCGGTTCTTGGCAGTCCAATTCTGCCCCGGTTTGGAGGAACCGCGTGGCGCGGTGATGGTCAGGATGGGCTGGTCCGCCTGAACGGAACCGGTCGTGAACCGCCCCGTCTTTGGATCATGATTGGGATTGCCACCTTTGGGCCACACTTTCGCGCCGCCAAGCACAGTTTGCCCCGCAGAATTGCTCTCACCCATGGAATTTTCTCCCGCCAATCGCATGCGGAAGGTACTGGTGGGAGAACTTGCCTTTGGATCGCGGCTCCGGCCTTGCCCAATAGTGTGGCTCAGTCGGCCGGCGGCAGGAACAGCTCGATCAGATCGCGTGCCAGCCGCGCCGGGCGCAAGGTGGCGGCATCGATGCAGCACCAGCTTGATTGCACTTCGGCCAGCACCTCTTCGCCGCGCTTGATCACCGTCTGGTACATCGCGCGCGCGCCCTGGACCTTTTCCAGCACCACATGCGCGATCGGCGTGTCGCCCAGGAAAGTCGGGCGGCGATAGGTGATCTCGTGCTTCAGCGCGACCCACAAGTGCTGCGCCACCGCCTCGGCCGGCGCCAGCGCGCGCCAGTGGTCGATCACCGCATCCTGCACCCATTTGAGGTACGATGCGTTGTTGACATGACCCATGAAGTCGATGTCGGCCGGATCGATCTGAATCGCGAACTGGTGGGGGCTGGCTGTGGTCACGATTTGACCATACCATGCCCCCGCCGACGCCGCCAGCGCGCGATTGCTCCACGATCATCGGCCTGCCGTACCCTGATTGCTGATTTTGCAGGGTTTTTCCGGATGCGGTTCAGCCCAGCGCAGCGGCCCATTGATCCGGTTTGAAACCAACCAGCAGCCCGCCGGGATATTCCACGATCGGCCGCTTGATCAGCGAAGGCTGCGCCACCATCAGTGCGATCGCCGCCTGTTCATCGCCCTCGGCCCGCGCCTTGTCCGCCGCGTCCAGCTTGCGCCAGGTCATCCCGGCCCGGTTCAGCACCGCCCCCAGCCCCGCCTGATCCACCCACCGCGCCACTTGCGCGGCATCGGCCCCGGCCTTCTTGTAATCATGAAACGCGTGGGGCTTCCCGTGCGCCTCAAGCCACGCGCGCGCCTTTTTCACGGTGTCCCAATTGGAAATCATTGTAGACAAAGCCCCGTATGGACAATACTAAACTAACTAAATGAGCAAGCAGGCAATTCTCTATATCCGAGTTTCAACCGCAACTCAGATCGACGGCAGCGGTCTCGACCGACAGCACAACGGCGCCCTATCCTATATTGCCGAAATGGGCTGGAACCTAGAGGCAACGATCAGCGATGCTGGCCGGTCAGCATTCCATGCTGCCAACCGCGCCCCCGGTTCTGCGCTGCACAAATTTGAAATGGAGGCATTACAAGGCCTTCATCAAGGCAAGGTCTTGGTGGTTGAAAATCTTGACCGGCTTTCCCGACAGGGACCGAAGGCTCTTACACGCTTGATTTTCATGCTCAATGATAGCGGCGTTGATGTCGCGGTATGCCAAAATAGGAAGATCTTCGCCGCTGAAAATAGCAAAGACAGCACCGACGACAACGAGGCCATGCTTAATCTGTTTGAAGGCATTTTCGTTGGCTATCGTGGCAAAGAAGAAAGCGTCACCAAAAGCAAGCGCGGCAAAGACTTATGGGTCAAGCGATACGCGAACATCGAAAATGGCACGATGGGAACGATGGCAGGACATGCGCCAGCTTGGCTCGTAGTCCGCGATGGCAAGTATGTGGTGGACGAACACCGAGGTAAAATCTTGAATGAGATTTTCGACCTCTACATCTCGGGAGTAGGCATTTTCAAAATCATTCAGAAGCTTAACGCACGCGGAGAACCATCTTGGGCGATTGGTAAGCGCAAAGACAAAAACAAGGGCTGGCATCTCCCTTACGTCCATCGGCTACTCACCAAGCGGGCATTGCTCGGCGAATACGTCACTCTGAGCGGTGAAACGCTATCTAGAGATTTCTTCCCGCAAGCAATTTCCCATGACAAGTTCAACCAAGCTCAAGCGATTTTGACGAGTAAGGCCAAGCCAAGAGGCCGTGACGCGCGCAAAATGAACAACTTGCTGACCGGGCTTGTGGTGTGCGGGGTTTGCGACGGCAAAGCAGGTTACGAGAACAAGGGCACGAACAGCGTCACCAGCTATATCAA
>CAIXXC010000065.1 GCA_903923205.1 uncultured Rhodospirillales bacterium
GGAAGCCGCACCAAGGACTAACCGGTCTTGACTTCCGCCGCGATGCGGACACTCCTTCCTGCCGCATCCCAAAAGCCCGGTCAAGTTATTCCCGCCTTCCCAACGGCAAGCCGGCTAAAATGCTAATGGGTGACCCCTTTACGTTCAAACGCCTTGTAGAGCGCCGGCAGCAAGAACAAGGTCAGCAGCGTGGAGCTGATGAGTCCGCCGATGACGACGGCGGCGAGCGGTTTTTGAATTTCACTGCCCGGCCCGGTGGCAAACAGCATCGGCACCAAGCCCAGCGCCGCGACACTCGCGGTGATGAGCACGGGACGTAATCGCAGCACCGCGCCTTTGATCACGGCAAGCTCGATCTTCATTCCTTCGCGTCGCAGTTCGTTGAAATAACTCACCATCACCACGCCGTTCAGCACCGCCACGCCGAACAGCGCGATGAAGCCCACGCTGGCACTCACACTCATGTTGAAGTCGCCGATGAGCAGCGCAAGGATACCGCCGATCAGCGCAAAGGGAATGTTCAGGATGATGAGCAACGCCTGCTTCACCGAGTTGAATGAACCGAACAACAACAGGAAAATCGCCGCGATGGTGATCGGCACGACGATGCTGAATCGTTTCATTGCGCGTTGCTGGTTCTCGAATTGCCCGCCCCAGGTCAGGTAATAACCCGGCGGCAGTTTCACAGCCGCGTCAATCTTCGCCTGCGCTTCGTTGACGAAGCTGCCGATGTCGCGGTCGGTCACGTTGCATTCCACGACAATGCGGCGTTGTGCCATCTCGCGGCTGATTTGCGCCGGGCCTTCCGTCACATAGACGTGCGCCAGTTGGCCGAGCGGAATCAGCGCGCCTTGCGGTGAAGCGATGAGGATTTGCCGGATAGGAGAAACATCGCTCCGCGCCGATTCAGGAAAGCGCACCGCCAGACCAAAGACTTTCTGCCCTTCATAAACCTTCGTCGCCTCCTTGCCGCCGATGGCGGTCTCCACGACTTCCTGCACGTCGGCGACGTTGATGCCGTAACGCGCGAGCTTGTCGCGGTCGATTTCGATTTGCAAATAGGCCAGACCGCTGACTTTCTCAATGTTGATGTCCGCCGAGCCGCGCACTTTCGCCAGCACGCGGGCAACCGCTTCGGCCTTGTCCTTCAGCACGTCCAGATCATCGCCGAAAATCTTGATTCCAATGGCGGACTTCACGCCGCTGACCAGTTCGTCCACGCGCAGCGCGATCGGTTGTGAAAAACTCGACGCCACGCCGGGCAGCTCCGCCATCGCCTCGCGCATCTTGTCCACCAGTTCGTCTTTGGTCTTGGCGGTTGTCCATTCCTCACGCGGCTTCAGCGTGACGATGACGTCGCTGATTTCCAAACCCATCGGGTCGGAGGCGATGTCCGCCCGGCCCGTCTTGGACACCACGTCCACGACTTCGGGAAAACGCTTCAAGATGCGCTCGGCGCGACCCTGCAGTTCAAGCGACTGCGGGAGCGAGATGCTGGGGATCCGGAAGGTTTGCAGGCCCACGCAGCCTTCGTCCAGTGTCGGCAAAAACTCCGTGCCGATGCGCGGCACCAGCGCCAATGCACCTGCCAGTGCCAGCACCGCTGGCAGCACCACGAGCCACGGGCGGCGCACGCACGGTTTCAGCAGCGCGAGATAGGCGTCTTTCAACCAGCGGATATGAAATGGGTCATGCTCGTGGGGAACTTGTTTCAAGAAGACTGTGCACAGCATCGGCACGAGAGTCAGCGAAAGAATCAACGAACCGAGCAACGCAAAGGAAATGGTGAACGCCAGCGGGGCGAACATTTTCCCCTCGAACCCTTGCAGCGTGAACAACGGCAGGAACACCACGATGATGATGAAGATGCCGAAGACAATCGGCCGGCCCACTTCCTTGGCCGCGTAAAGCACGACCTCCGTTTTTCCCGCATGCGCATGCTTCTCGGCTTCATCCGTTTTTTCCGTCAGGTGGCGATGGATGTTTTCCACCATCACGACCGCGCCGTCCACCATCATGCCGATGCCGATGGCCAGTCCGCCCAGCGACATGAGATTGGCCGAAAGGCCATACCACTTCATCATGATGAAAGCGAACAGTGCGGCCAGTGGCAAAATCAGGGTCACGATGATGGCGCTGCGAATATCCGCGAGCAGGATGATCAGGATGATGAAGACAAAAACCGCCCCTTCGCCCAAGGCTTTCGTAACGGTATAAATCGCTTTCGTGACGAGATCGGTGCGGTCATAAAACGGCACTAACTCCACGCCCGGCGGCAAGGCCTTCTGGATGGCGGGTAGTTTTTCCTTCACCGCATTGACCACCTCACGCCCGCTCGCACCTTTGAGCATGAGGACGATTCCCGCCACCGCTTCGCCTTCGCCGTTGGCCGTCACCGCACCCTGCCGCAGTTCCGCCCCGATGACCACGTCCGCCACATCCCGCACATACACGGGCGCGTGTTCATGCGTTGCCACGATGATGTTTTCAATGTCCTTCGTATCTTTGACCAACCCCAGTCCGCGCACGACGTATTGTTCCGAGCCGTGTTCAATGAAATTGCCGCTCGCGTTGGCGTTGTTCTTTTCCAGCGACTCGAAGACCTGCTGCAACGTGATGCCATAGGAAGTAAGCCGGTCTGGTTTGATGAGCACCTGATATTGCTTCACCAAACCGCCGAAGGAATTGACGTCCGTGACCCCCGGCACGGTGCGCAGAATGGGCCGCACGATGTATTGCTGGATGGTGCGCAGTTCCGTCGCGTCGTATTTTTTATCCTTACTGACGAGGGTGTATTGGTAGATTTCACCCAAGCCGGTGCTGATCGGGCCAAGCTGCACGTCCACGCCCGCTGGCAGTTTGTCCCGCGCCCCAGCCAGCCGCTCGAACACCAGTTGGCGGGCAAAGTAATCGTCCACGTTGTCCTCAAAAACCACGGTGATGACGCACAAGCCGATTTTGGAAACCGACCGCACTTCCGTGAGTTTCGGCAAACCGGCCAGTTCAATTTCAATGGGCCGCGTTACAAGCTTTTCCATGTCGGGCGGCGACATGCCGCCGGCCGTCGCGAGCACCTGCACCTGCACGTTGGTCACGTCGGGGAAAGCGTCAATCGGGATTTGCCGGAGCGAGAGCCAGCCGAAGCCGATGAGGATCAGCGTGGCCAACAGAACGAGTAATCGCTGGCGGACGGAAAACTGGAGGATGGGATTGATCATGGTCCAAAAATTATTTGGCAGCGATCGCCTGTTTACATTCCTCAAGCAGAGAAAAATCCACGCTCACTCGGATCGTGCTATTGGGCGGCGGGAGTGTTGCGAGTCGAAAAGTATAAGTCGCCCGTCCCGCAACCGTGCGGGCATGAGCTATCGGATTGGGGAAAAATTTGATGGGTGCTTTAGTCAGTTGCTCCCCTGCGGGTCCGCGCACTTCTAGGTCTAAATGGCGGAACGGCGTTCCATAATATCCGGTTTGGCGTTCCACCGTTCCGTGCACTAGCAAGCCGTTAGCGTCCGCCAACAGACCGACGCTCAGGATTTTTACTCCGCCGGCCGAGTGTGATTCAGTGTGGTAAGCCAGCCCGGACGGTTGGTGCGTGGCACAACCGCTGGAGATAACCGTTAATAGGCTGACCGTGAGCAAACGTAAAAGGGTGTTCATAAATTTATTCTTCTCCTAGTTGGCCTTTGAGCATTTCGGATTTCAAAATGAAGCCGCCGGTGGTGACGATGTTCTCGCCCGCCTTCACGCCGTCGAGGATTTGCACGCGCCCTGATTGCTCCAACCCCAGTTTCACCGTGCGCTTCTCAAATTTGTTGCCGTCGAGCGCCACAAAAACAATCTGGTTGGCACCGTCGGTTTCCAGCGCGTTGTCAGGAATGATCAGCACGTTGTCGAGGATGGTCGTGACGATCTCGACATCGGCGAACATTCCCGGCTTCAACCGTCCGTCAGCATTGTCCACCGCGATGCGGACTTCCAACGTCCGTGAACCGGTTTCTACCTGATTGCCAAGGAGCACCACCTTGCCGCGGAATTTCTCGTCGGGAAACGCCAGCGTCGTGAACGTCGCGTCCTGGCCGAGCTTCACGGCCGCGATGTCCCGCTCCTTCACTTCCGCAATCGCCCAAAGCTGCGTCGGGTCGCTGATAGTGTAGATGACCTTGCTTTTGTCCACTAGTTCGCCCGCCGTGGCGGTGCGCTCGATGATTACACCATCAATGGCCGCCTTGAGTTCCAGCGCCTTTCCCAGCAGTTCCGGCGAATCCACCAAGGCTACGACGTCGCCCGCTTTCACCGGGTCGTTCAGGTCAAGATTGAGTTTGCTCAACCGGCCTTCCAAGGTGCTGGTGACTTTGGCGGTCTTATTCCAGTTGGCGCTGACGCGGCCCGCCGCCTTGAGTGTCATGCCGAGATTGCTCAACTGTGCCGGCTCGGTCTTGAGCGTGACATTCTCCAAGTTTGCCTTGGTGAGCGTGACGATGTTCTCGTCGCGTTTGGTTTCGGGCGCGGCTTCCGGTTTCGTTTCTGTGGCGGCTTCTTTTTTACCGCACCCGGCGAGGGCGACGATGAGCAAGAGGAATGGAGTCAGTTTCTTCATGGGAAAAATTATTTGGTTTCGGTTGGAGATTGGGAAAGTTGATTGAGCGGAATGCCGAGGGCGGATTCCAGTTCCGCCTGCGCGGTAAACCGGTTTTGCAGCGTCGCAAAATAATCCGCCTGCGTGTCGAAATACGTGCGTTGCGATTCAAGGTAGAGCAGCAGCGGCGTGCGGCCTTCCGCGTAGCCCTGAGTGGCGGCATCCAGCGCGAACTTGAGTTTGTCGCGCAATGCGGGTGTGTAAAATGCGAGTGAATCGCTGGCCGCGGTCAGGTTCTGCGCCGCTGTCGTCACGTCCCGCAGGATCTCGCGTCGCAGTTTGTCCAGTTCCGCCAGCGCTTTTTCCTGCTCGGCGGTGGCCGTGGCGATCTCGCCCTTCTTCTTGTCCCACAGCGGCAGCGGCAGCGTGAAGCCCAGGCCGACAATCTGCTCGTCGCGGGTATATTCGAGATTCGGGCCAACTTTGAAATCCGGCAGCCGCGACTTGCGGATGGATTGCAGGCTGAGGCCGGTGCGCTCTGCTTCCGCTTCCTGGACTTTCACCACTGGATTACGCAACAAGGCTTGTTCCATCAACCGGGACTGGTCAGGCACTCGTAGGCTGGCATCCAGTTCGCCGGCCACCGTCAAAGGTTCAGTCGGATTGCGGCCCATCAACGCGTTTAATGTCACTCGCGCCGCATCCTGCTGCGCTTCGGCTTCCCGCAATGCTTTTTGCGCTGACACCACTTCGACTTCCGCTTTCGTTGCCTCGAATTCCGGCGCATAGCCGCCTTCGACTTTTTTCTTCGCGGCTTCGACAAAGGATTTGGCGAGTGTCAGTCGTTGCTCGCGCAGCGTTGCCACTTCGCGGGCGGCCTGCAGGGTCTGGTAAACGCGGCGCACCTGGATGGCCAGTTGCGCGCGGAACCCGTCGAGAGCGAGCTGGCGCACTGCGATATTCTTTTCCGCCACCGCCCGGCGCAGCGAACGCTTGCCTGGCCACTCAAAGGTTTGCTCCAAGCCGAAGTTGCCGTGAAATTGTGTGTCCGACGGATCGCGCACCGACTTGAAGCCCGGCGCGACCGAGAGTTCCGGATTCTGCCACGTCTTCACCGTCGTGGCCTCGCCGCGTGCTGCCGCGATATCCGCCGCCAGCACCCGGATTTCTGGATTGTCCGCTTGGGCTTGCCGGATAGCCGCCTCCAGCGTCAATCCCTTCGTGCCGGCTGCGGCGTTGGTATCCTGACCTTTTGCCGAAAACACAACGGTGCTTCCAAGCGCCACAGCCAACAAAAGCGGCCAACTATAAAAATTCAATTGCTTCATAAATGATTCAAACGGACCAGCCAAAACAGGGGGGAAACGGGACAACAAAAAATCTACAGTGTTAAATCACACCGGATTCAGGGAGATGTCCCGAACGGGACTACTTACGAAGCAATCGAGGGAGCACGGGCAGGGAGCGCCGTGCGGGAAACAAAATGCCGGCTGGGTAGCCACGGCGGAGCCGCCGTGAGAATACCGAGGCTGACTTCTGCCGGCAAAGCGGTGAGTGCCGGCAGCGTGGGTGCGGAGAAAATCGTGAGCAACTCGGGCGTCGGAATATTCAGTCGAGTGTGGTCACTCCGATATTGGGATTGTTCGCTTGCACAGCCATAGCAGAAATTTTAAGCTGGATGATGTGCATCTGCGGTCACCGCGCAACGGAGAAACTCCAAGCCGGGGACGGTTTCTAACTGACAATGTGCGGAGGCGGGCAGCCAGAGGAAGGCTGCCAGGGCAAAAATGATGTTCTGTAAACGCCGCACGCGATTATAGATAACCCTCATGTATGAAATGTTCAAACTTTTAACATGACAGGTTTGGGTCGGAAGCTGCCTTGAGTTCCTTCGCTTGTCATAAAATCTGCAAAAATGCCGATGGTTGCAATTTTCTCATGAAAGAGAAATACAGCCCGTGGCATAAAGGGATTCCCAACTTAAGGCTTAGATTTTCTAACGTTTTAGAAGTGAGCGAAAAATATTTTTCGGGCGGGTGTTTTACTTGCACTTCTTCATAAACCATTGATAATAAATGGAGCGGGTGAAGGGAATCGAACCCTCGTATCAGGTTTGTTTCGCAATTGAGGCGAAAGTCGGTTTTCGACTGGTTGGACAAAAATGCGCTTTTTCCTTAAGAGACTGTTTTAACCCGAACTCCGAAATTAAAACGGCCGGACGGCATCCATCGCTTGGGCATAAACGCTTGGGAACATTGGCTTCCCAAGCCGCTGCCAAGCAGTTGCCCATTTAAGGATGCGCGCTGCGCGCAGCGGCAGTCTCACCAGACCTCTGCGGGTATGCCGGCGATTTTTCCAAAGTGTTTCTGCTCCAATATCTTGACGCATCCCAGCCATTCTAATTTCGGGGTTCGGGTTTAACCGCTCAGCCGGCCTCGTGAACTGGATCTGGCATGACCGGGGGAGGCCTTACTTGAGGAATTCGTCGACCTGGGTGGCGAAGGCGGCGGGTTGGTCGAGCATGATGAAGTGGTAGGATTTATCGATGCGCACCAGGTGTTTGTGGGGGAGGGTGGCAAAGTTGGACTGGTAGAGGTCGTCGACCCGGGCGGGGGGCAGACCGATGGCGTCTGACCAGGGATACAGCATGGTGACGGGGATCTTGATCTCTTTGAGGCGGGGGCGCAGGTCGGTGGTGAGGTCCTCGTAGAGGGCGCGGGCGACGACGGATTTATCGGAGGCAATGGCCCATTCGGTGGCGGCTTTGAGGCCGGCGGGGGAACTGACCATGGTGGGGAGAAACTGGCGTTCGCCCTGGGCGTAGGCCTCCGGGGTTTCGTGGAGAATCTGGTCGCGCATTTGCGCGGCTTGCGGGGCGGCAGCGGCGGCATCGGCCGCGCCGAAGAGGACGCTGTAAAAGGGCAGGGAGTCGACAATCAGCAGTTTGCCGGTGTCTTCGGGATGTTCCAATGCGAGCAGCATGCCCATCAAGCCGCCGATCGAATGGCCAATCACGAAAGGCGATTTCAAATGGTTGGTTTTAATATATGCGTCGAGCGCGGCGATGGTGGGTTCCAGGACCGGCCCCGAGGCGTTGGCCCGCGCGGGGGACCCGGCGAACCCGGCCACTTGCACGAGGTGCAGGCGGTAGTGTCCGGCGAGATGGGCGACAGTGCCATCCCACACGGCGCGGGAGCAGGCCAGGCCGGGGATCAAGATGACATCGGGTCCGGAACCCTGGACGGTGACGGTGAGGCGGCCGGCGACGGCATCGGCGCGGGCCAGGGCGAGCGGGCTGGTGAGGCAGGCGGTGAGCAGCAGGGCAATGAGGGTTTTGCGCATAAATAGTCGGAAATTAAACGACGTGGGTTTGATACACGGTTCACGAGTGGTTGGAAATGGAAAACTGTGGCCGGCCATCCGGTGGCGGTCCTGGCCTCCCCCGCCCTGCCCGGCCGGCTCAAGGTGGGAACTGGATGAAAAAGCCAAAGCCGTAACGCCATATGGCGGGATAACAACAGGCTGAAACACCCGCATTGGCATATATCAATGCGGGTGTTTCAATGGTAAATAGGAGAAGGATTTGGGTCAATCTCAAAGGTTATCCGATTGGCAGGTGGGCGTGGGACAAATTTCTTTCAAAAGCGGTTTTTTTAACCATTTGATCGGGAGGGAGGCTGGCTGGCAACTTCGGCGGACAGGCCGGCTGCCAGCCGGCGATACAGCCGATTAACCATCGGCGCGACCCGGCCAGACCGGGCGGTTTCCTGAAATTTGTCGCACACCCTTGCAGGTTCGCGATGGCATGGCAGGCGAATTAGCTGGTTAGCCAAGCATACTGCTTACCGGCAGCCACAGCGGGGCATCCTGAACTGTCCCGCTCAACCGGGGGCAGCGGGTGATTTTTAAAAATATACTGAAACACCCGCATTGGTGCATCGCAATGCGGGTGTTTCAAGTGTAAATAGGAGGAGAATTTGCGTCAAACTCAAACGTTATCCAATTGGCAGGTTCGCGACGGCATGGCATGCGAACAATCCGGTTTACCAAACATAATAGCGGCGCGGAATGCAGGAAGAGTCCGAGCCAGAATTCCCGCGCTCAACCGGAGACAGCGAATGATTTTTAAAATTAGACGGAAACACCCGCATGGGTATATCGAGTTTAACCCGAACTCCGAAATTAAAACGGCCGGTCGGCATCCATCGCTTGGGCATAAACGCTTGGGAACATTGGCTTCCCAAGCCGCTGCCAAGCAGTTGCCCATTTAAGGGTGTGCGCGGCGCGCA
>CAIXXC010000066.1 GCA_903923205.1 uncultured Rhodospirillales bacterium
ATCGATGATCTGAATCCTTGTCGATACGTTCTGCAAAACGGAGGATAAGCCACCTGTGGCGATGACGTTTAACTTTTCCGAAAGCTCCGCTTCTGTTCTGGCAACCATCGAATCGACGAGCCCGGCGAAGCCTTTACGTGCTCCATGCGACTTCAGCATCAGCGAACACATCATCGGTGACAAGGTTAGCGCCACGATGCCTGAAACGACGACCGTACCCGCCACGGTGAACGCGAATTCCTTGAAGAGGATACCTGTGACGCCGCCAAGGAACCCAATCGGCGCATAGACAGCGACAAGGGTGATGGTCATCGAAATCACCGCGCCACGGATCTCCCGTGCACCCAGCAACGCTGCCTGTGCGGGGGTCTTGCCGGCCTCGATCCAGCGATAGATGTTCTCCAGAACCACGATGGCGTCATCGACCACAAGTCCAACCGCCAGGACCATCGCCAGAAGCGTGAGCAGATTGAGGGAAAAGCCCAGCGCGGACATGATCGCGCCAACGCCGATCAGCGACAGGGGAATCGCGACGACCGGAATGACCATCGAGCGCAAATCGCCCAGAAAAAGGAAAATGATTGCGATAACGATCAGCAACGCAAGCACCAAGGTGTGCAGCACCTCGTTGATTGCGGCCTGAATGAACAGGGTCGAATCGTAATTGACCATCACTTCCATGCCCGGGGGCAGGTTGTGTGCGATACCGGGCAGCAGATCACGCACGGCCTTGACGGTGGTGAGGGGATTGCCGTCCGGCGTTACCTGAATGCCAATGCTGACGCCCCGGAAATCGTTGATCATCACACTACTGGTCTTGGATTGGGCGGCGAGATTGACCTCGCCGATATCCTCGATCCGAATCAGGGTGTCGCCCTTGCCCTTTACGACGAGTTTGCGGAATTGCTCGACCGATTTGGCCCCGGTGTCGGCGGTCGTATTGATAATCGTGAAGATGCCCTTCACCTGGCCCGGCGCCGATTGATAATTATTGGCGATAATCGCGGCGGAGACATCGGCTGCAGTGATGTTGCGTGCGGCCATCTTGCGTGGATCAAGCCAAAGACGCATCGCAAGCGATTGCTCGCCAAAGATTTCCGCCTGGGCCACGCCGGATGCAGTTTGCAGGATCGGCTGCACCACCCGACTCAGGTAATCGGTGATTTCGGGCTCGGCGAGGGTCTTGCTGGTGAAACTCAAGTAGAGCGCATCGACCGAATCGCTGGCTTGCTTCGAGATGATCGGATCGTTGGCTTCTCGTGGCAGTTCGTATTTGACCTGGTTGACCTTGGTCAGAATCTCGGTCAGAGCCTTGTTGGCGTCATAATCGAGGACGACATTGACCGTGATGGTGCTCTGGCCCTGTGTCGAGGTGGAGGTGATGTAATCGATGCCCTCCGCGCTCGCGATCGCCTGTTCAAGCGGATGGGTGATGAACCCCTGCATCAGTTCTGCCGAAGCACCGGGATAGCTTGTCGCCACCGTAATGACGGTGTTCTGCATCTCCGGATATTGCCGCAGCGGTATCGTGAGCATCGCTCGCGCGCCGACGAGCAGGATCAGGATGCTGACGACAGCCGCAAAGACAGGTCGGCGAATGAAAATATCGGTAAAAGGCATGGCGCTCAATCTTTGGGGAGCGTCGCCGGCGGCTGCAGAAGATCGCCGGAGGAGAGCTGGACAACGGCGTCATTCGATAGCTTCAATTGGCCTGATTTTGCAACGACCTGGCCGGGGTCAACCCCGTCGAGGATCACCACCTTGCCATTGAACCTCGCTCCGGTCTTCACGAAGCTGCGGTGTACTTTGAGAACCGGCTTGCCAGCATCATCGCTATGGAAAACCGTGAAAACCGCGTCTCCATAAAGGCTGAAATCGACTGCGGTTTCTGGCACGACGACCTGGTTCGTCAATGGCGGAAGTTCGACAGTGATGTTTGTCGACATGCCTGGCTGCAAGAGATGTCGAGGATTAGCCAAAGTCGCCTGGAGCGAGATCGCCCGGGTGTCGACGCTGATCTGCGGTTCGATCGTCGTCAGAACAGCCTTGAAGACTTGGCCCGGGAAGGCATCGACCGCGATGTCTACCGTCTGGCCAGATGACAATTGGCTGAGGGCCTGCTCGGGCAGCGAGAAGTTGACATAAAGCTGGTCGAGATCGGTCAGGGTGACAATCGCACTGCCAGCGCTCAGGTACTGGCCGAGATCGATCTGTCGGATGCCAAGCCTGCCATCAAACGGCGCACGGATCAACTTTTGCGCGATCTGGGCCTGAGTCTTCGCGATCAGGCCGTTGGCCTGGCCGAGCTGCGCCCGGTTTAGGTCGACGTTAACCTGTGTTTCGAATTGTCGTCCGACCAATTTCTGCGAGCGGGCGAGATTGACTTCGGCGTTCACCGCTTGGGCCTTGTAATTCGCGAGGTCGCCCTGTTCGGGCCCGTCGTTCAACTGTACCAGAGGGTCATGGGCATGGACCTGCGCGCCGGCGGTGAAGAGGATGTCGACAACCCTGCCGCCAACTTCGGGGGCCACCGTGACCTGATGGACCGCCTGGAGAGTCCCGATGGCAGTCAATCCCTGCGGGACTGTCGCCGTTTCCGCAGTCGTGGCTTCGATCGTCTCCGGCGGCGGTTTCATCGTCGAGAAGATATGAGCCATCAGATGCGCGCGAAACGTGTTGAATCCCACGAGTCCGACCGGTATCAGCACCATGACGACAAGAGCGACGCCTAACAGGATCTTGCCACGTAATCTCACAGGTCCCATCCGGCACTCGTTTTATCGATTGGAATTGGTTCAAACTGACTGAGCCATTAAAACGGCTCACTTTGCCAGAGAAATAGCGCAGTAGGGATGCAGGGCAATGGGATGCTTTGTCAACCCAGCCGTCGTTCACGACCACGAACACTTTGTTCCTTCGAAGAGATTAGCCCGCTACAGCACTGCAGAGTTCGACGGAGTCTTTGCCTGCTCTTCAAGGGCAATCGCCTAAAGCGCTTCTTTTGGCTCGTCCAAACGGCTAGCGCGGGCAAACCGTACCCCATTTTTGCCGCAGGGAAGGCTAAATGATACTGCTCCTGGCACCGTGGCTCCCGCTAGCCGTTGCGGACGATCCCGGTAAACGAGATCACCTCGTTGCGGAGAACTCTCGCCTGATCGGAAAGCGCGGCCGCCGCGGTCATCAATCCCCCCGCAGCGTCTCCGGTATCCCGCGCCGCCGACGTGACTTCGGCGATCGCCTCCGAAACCACTGTGGTCCCGGAAGCAGCGTCCTGAACACTCCTGGCGATTTCTTGGGTCGCTGCACCTTGCTCTTCGACTGCCGAGGCAACAATGGTCGTGATTCGGCTCATACCCTCTATAGTGGCAACGATCCTGCGAATGGCATCGACGGCACGCCTCGTTTCGGTCTGTATCGCGTCGATCTGCAGTTCGATTTCCGCGGTCGCCTCGGCGGTCTGGGTCGCGAGTTGCTTGACCTCCCCCGCGACCACGGCGAAGCCTCGCCCCGCATCGCCGGCGCGTGCCGCCTCGATCGTTGCGTTGAGCGCGAGCAGATTGGTTTGTCGGGCCACCGTCCTGATAAGTTGGACAACCTCGCCGATCCGAATCGCGGCGATGTTCAAGCGTGCCACGGTCTCGTCGGTTTCCTGGGCATCCATGACCGCCTGCGCGGCCACCTTCGTCGCGTTCTGCATCTGGCCGCTGATCTCGTCGATCGAACGAGCCAACTCTTCCGCAGCGCTTGCGACAAGTTGTGTACTCGAAGACGCCATCGCCGATGCCCGAGCGACCTCGTTCGAACGCTCAAGCGTACCCCCTGCGCTCGATGTCAGTCCTTGGGCATTGTCGCGAAGATGGTCGACGGCGTCGCCGAGTTGATGCACGACACCCATGATCTGCCCCTCGAAACCGTCGGCGAGCGAGAGCATCGCTTCGCGTTTTTCCCGGCGGGCCGTTTCCCGCTGCGCGGCCTGCGCTGCCTTCAATTGCTCGGCATCGAGCAAGCCGGTCCGGAATATCTCCAGCGCCTCGGCCATACTGTCCAGTTCCATGGCGCCAAAGTGGGGAACAGTCGTCGTCAGGTCCCCGTCCGCGATTGCACGGGTCGTGGTCGTGAGGGTGAGGAGAGGCCTCAGCACCCCGCGCAAGAGAACAAACACGACCCCACCGCAGATCAGTAGACCGATAACCGATACCGCCAGGAGAATTTTCTCGAAGCCATCCATCGACGCGTTGTTGGACTTATTGAGCGTCACAATCCCGCGATTGCCGTCCACGACGATCAGACCAACGCCTTCGGCCATGGGGTCGAGCTGTTCATAGAGACCATCGACCTGGGCCCCGGCCTTGACCTCCAAAGCGGAGTTCGGCGCCTTTCCCGTCGATTGAGTCTCGTTCTGCGCCTCCTTCATGGTCGCGAGAATCCCATCGAATGAGGTCCGTGCCAGGGCAATCCGGTCGGCAACGTCGCGCACCGAGCCGAGGGAGGTGATATGATTTGCCTTAGTCACGCGCAGGACGTCTTCCAGGGCGGTTTTGAATTTGCGCCGGATTTGGCGCACATCATTCGCAACCTCATCGGGGTCAGCCGTCGCCAGTGACGAGATCTCGTTCTGCATCAACAGAGTATCGATCTGCATATTCTTGATCGCCTGGAGCAGCTGTATATCGGCCATGACGCCATCGATTGTCGCCGCGCTCCGTTCGCCAAGACCTCGCGCATGATCGGCAACCTGCCAACCGACGAATGCCTGAACCAGAAGGATTAGGGGTAACAAGACGGCGAAGAGCAGGAAACGTGCCCGCAAAGACGTCAACATGACAATACGCCTGGCCACCGCACGATCATCTCGAGAGGTCTGCGGCTCGGCAATTTCGCGAATTTGGGAACCCGATGCGGTCATCCGAACTAATCCTTCGCGGCATGAATAGATGATCCGATCGTCCCCGGATTGGACCTATCGTAAAGAATTTCGGGTCAAAAATAACGGCATCGAGGTTTCTTGGGAAGCTGGCTCGCCTGCATTGTCGACGTTCCGGTCATGTAGATTGCATGACAGTGCCCGATCAACAGCGCCACAGCGGGCTTTTCGATGATTTTGGATATTTCGAACCTGATTGGACTTCCTTGTTCTATCGCTTTGCCGTGCGATAATGGTTGTGAAACAAGGCGATCAGGGTCGTTCATATCCTTTAAGCCCGCGATGCGCGCGAACGGGACTTGACGAAATTGAGCGGCGAGGCTTTGAGGGGCATTCCTAATAGACTGCAGTCCGTGGGAACCGCCCCTGCCTGATCGGTCAAGCCGAGGGCTGCATCCAAGATGGACGGGGTTGATAATCAAACCAATCTTGGGATTGCGGGCTACAGGAGAGCGGACGATGATCGTCAACAGCAATAAGTCTGCTCGTGTCAGCAACGCCATGACCTCTGCGGATAGGCTGCTTCAAGATGGGCTCGCCGATGGCGCCCTCGCGGTCGTCGAGGGCGCGCTTGCTCATTCACCCGGGCAGATCGACCTCCTCGCCCAACGCGCCGCGATCCTCGTCGAGTTGCGTCGCTTCGACGAGGCGGTAAGCCAGGCCGAGGCGATCTTGTCCGAAGTTCCGGATCAACTTCTCGCCTTGAACGCGCTTGCCGTCTCGTTCGTGGAATTCAATCGGATTGGCGATGCGTTCGCGGTCTTCCGCCGGGCGTTTGCACTTGCGCCGACCAATCCCAGGGTTTTGGCGAATTACGGGAATTTCCTGTCCTATGCAGGCGTGCACGATGTTGCGGTGGCGGCCTTTGATGCAGCGTCATCGCTGGCGCCGGATGATCGCGAGATCGGGGTCAATCGGGGAATGAGTCTGCTGCGAGCGGGCCTGTTCCAGGCCGGTTGGCAGGCATTTGAGCAACGCCGCCGACATCGCGATCCGCTTGAGTTGGAAGGCGTGGCCGTGTTGCCGCCGCTCTCCTTAGCACCTTCTGTTGCCGGTAAAAGGATCGTGATCTTTCACGAACAAGGCTTCGGAGATTCGCTGCAGTTTCTGCGCTATGTCCCTCTGCTTGCGGCCCAGGGTGCCGAAGTCTTCTTGCGGATGCCGCCGGAGCTTCATCGGATTGCGGCCACGGTCGATGGTTGTGTGGGCATTGTCGGCCCTGAGGGGCCGATTGCAGCGGTCGATTTCGTCCTTCCCATGATGAGCTTGCCTCTGGTTTTCGCGACCGATCTTGCGACTATTCCGAGCGCGATTCCCTATCTGAAAGCCGATGTGATCGCCGTGGCTCAGTGGCGCGAGGTATTGTCGTCTCTCCCTCGTCCCTGGGTCGGGCTTGTCTGGGCGGGTTCACCCAAAGGCGGCCTCGATCATAGACGCAGTCTGCCATTCGCGGCGATCAGCCCTATTTTCGATCATGCCGCCGGATTTGTGAACCTGCAACTCGGCGAAGCTGGGCGTCAATGGGCGCCACCAAAGCATACGGCGACGGTCGATCCAACCAGAGCCTTGACAGATTTTGCCGACACAGCGGCACTGCTGGAAGCCCTCGATCTGGTCATCTCCGTCGATACCTCGACAGTTCACCTCGCCGGAGCGCTGGGGCGCCCGGTCTGGGTGCTTGATCGCTTCGACTCGTGCTGGCGCTGGCTATCGGCGCGCAGCGACAGTCCCTGGTATCCGGCGTTGCGACTCTTTCGTCAGCCCAAACCGGGCGATTGGGCGAGTGTCGTCAAGGCCGCCGCAATCGCCTTGCGAGAAGAGCCCAAGTACTAGCGTTGAGCCCGGCGTTGTCGACGGCTGGTGGGTGTATCTTCCTCGAAGAGCTGGGCCAGTTGCTCCATCACCGTGCCACCGAGCTGTTCGGCATCGATCAAGGTTACTGCCCGGCGATAATAGCGTGTGACGTCGTGGCCGATCCCAATGGCGATAAGCTCAACATCGTTGGACCGTTCGATCATCTCGATCACCTGGCGCAGATGTTTCTCAAGGTAATTGCCTGAGTTGACCGACAGCGTCGAGTCGTCGACCGGCGCACCATCCGAAATAACCATCAGGATACGCCGCTGTTCGGAGCGCCCACGAAGGCGGTTATATGCCCAGAGCAGGGCTTCACCGTCGATGTTCTCTTTAAGGATGCCTTCCCGCAGCATCAGACCGAGCGAGCGCCGGGCACGGCGCCAGGGGGCGTCGGCAGACTTGTAGATGATATGGCGCAGATCGTTCAGGCGGCCGGGGCTTGCGCGCTTTCCTTCTGCGATCCAACGCTCTCGCGACTGCCCTCCCTTCCAGGCGCGAGTCGTGAACCCGAGGATCTCCACCTTGACGTTACAACGCTCAAGCGTATGGGCAAGGATGTCCGCGCTCATCGCCGCTACAGTGATCGGGCGACCACGCATCGAGCCGGAATTGTCGATCAGCAGGGTCACCACGGTATCGCGGAAATCGGTTTCCTTTTCCTGCTTGAAGCTCAAGGGCAGGACCGGATTGGCGACCACGCGTGAGAGACGGGCAGCATCGAGAATGCCTTCATCGAGATCGAAGTCCCATGACCGCTGCTGCTTTGCCATAAGGCGGCGCTGCAGCCTGTTGGCAAGCCGAGAGATGACGCTCTGCAACTGCCGCAGTTGGAGGTCGAGCATCGCACGCAGGCGGGTCAGCTCGTCCGGGTCACATAATGCGTCTGCGGTGACAACTTCATCGAAGGCGGTTGTGTAGACGCGATACGCTTGGGTACCGTCCCCGTTCTGGCGGTGACGCTGATCAGCCCGCCCCGGTTTGGACGTTTCATCGTCGTCGCCAGCCCCTTCGGCCATTTCACCGGCGGTATCCTCGCCGGGATTGTCTTCTCCGCCCTCGGGGTCTCCTTCGGCTTGCGCTGTTTCGGGCTCACCGCGCGCAGGCTCGCCCGCCTGACCCTCTGGCTGTTGCTCGGCTTCCTCTTCGTTCTGGCCATCCTCGCCGCTGGCGTCCTGTTCCGAGGTCTCGCCGTCCTGCTCATCCTGTTCCGCCGCCTCGAGATTAAGGTCCTCGAGCAACTGGCGAATGACGCGCGCGTAGGCGTCCTGATCGTAGAGGGTTGCCTTCAGGCCGGACAGGTCCTGTATCAGCTTCTGTGGCAGATTGGGCCGCCACAGCGCGACCAGACGCTCCGCTGTGGCGGGCGGCGCCTCGCCAGTCAGGACCTCCCGCGCGAGCAGGCGCACGGTTTCTGCGAGGGTTGTCTCATTGCGTTCCGGTGCGCGATCGAGGGCTTCCCGTCGATAACGCTCGGTGAGGGCAGAGGTCAGGTTTTGGCCGACGCCCACCATCTGGTTGCTGCCGATGGCCTCGACCCGAGCCTGTTCTATTGCCTCGAAAACGACCCGGGCGTGCTCCCCCACCGGCGCTCGACGCGCATGGATCGCGGGGTCATGATGCTTGAGGCGCAGGGCGATGGCATCGGCCGCGCCCCGAATCTGCGCGGTAACTTCTGGCTGCAGATCACGCGGCGGCATGGGCAGGCGAGCACGACCGCTCAAAAGACCCGGACTTTCCTGCGAAAACGCGACAGTCACATCGTCGCGCTCCGCCATCGAGCGCAATGTCGAAGCCGTTGCCCGCTTGAATGTCTCGAGCGCTTCGTCGTCTAGGACGGCCATGGTCGCTTATCCCTCCGGTGCCACACCTATCCGCGCATGACCGATACATGCGGTTGGTGTAACTCGCGGCCAAAGCAGCGCTGGTAATACTCGGCGACCGTCGCCCGTTCGACCTCGTCACACTTGTTGAGGAAGGTGAGGCGGAACGCCAGCGGGATGTCGCCGTTGAAAATCCGTGTATTTTCCGCCCAGGTGATCACCGTGCGCGGCGACATGACGGTCGAGATGTCGCCATTGATGAAGCCAGCCCGCGACAATTCGGCTAGCCGGACCATCGCCGAGATCGTCGCCTTGCCGTCTTCAGTATTAAAGCTCGGCGCCTTGGCCAGCACGATCGCGACTTCTTCGGCGAAGGGCAGGTAATTGAGGGTCGCGACGATATTCCAGCGGTCCATCTGGCCCTGGTTGATCTGCTGCGTGCCGTGGTACAGCCCCGTGGTATCGCCAAGGCCGACCGTATTGGCGGTCGCGAACAGGCGGAAGGCGGGGTGGGGGCGAATAACCTTATTCTGGTCGAGCAGTGTCAACTTGCCCTCGACCTCCAGGATGCGCTGTATCACGAACATGACGTCCGGCCGCCCGGCGTCGTACTCGTCGAAGATCAGTGTTGTTGGCGACTGCAGCGCCCAAGGAAGAATGCCCTCGCGATATTCGGTAATCTGCTTGCCGTCGCGCAGCACGATCGCATCCTTGCCGATGAGATCGATGCGGCTGATGTGGCTGTCGAGGTTGATGCGCAGGCATGGCCAGTTCAGGCGCGCCGCAACCTGTTCGATATGGGTCGATTTTCCGGTGCCATGATAGCCTTGGATCATGACGCGACGGTTGAAGGCGAAGCCGGCGATGATGGCCATCGTGGTTTCGCTGTCGAAGCGATAGGCTTCGTCAACTTCGGGCGTGTGCTCGCTCGGCTGGCTGAAGGCCGGGATTTCGAGGTCGCTGTCGACGCCGAAGACCTCGCGCGCAGAGACCTTGCGATCGGGAAGATTAGGCACGAAGCCAGCCTTTGACAGGGTTTCTTGGGCGGAAGTCATACGGACGGGGATCCCATACTGGAAGTCTAATTGGTGGCTCTGGGTTTCAGGAGTGCAAAGGCCTGGTTGATCGCTTTCAGCCGTTCCTCGGCATCTTTGTCGCCGCCATGAGCGTCGGGGTGATGTTGCTTGACCAATGTTTTATAGCGCCGTTTCAATTCCGCTAGGGTGA
>CAIXXC010000067.1 GCA_903923205.1 uncultured Rhodospirillales bacterium
ACCCACGAGATGTTGTTTGACGCCCATTGGCATGGGTTTCGGGTCTTCGGCGGTGTTCCGGACCGCGGCATTTACGATAATATGAAGACGGCGGTGGACCGTGTCGGCCGGGGCAAGGAGCGCCAAGTCAACGCCCGGTTCGTAAGCTTCCGGTGAACACCGCCTTGCGCGGATTGGATTGAGTTAGGACACTGTGCGTATGGATAGTCATACACACAGTGGGCAAGTTCAGCGTTTGTCCGTTATTGAGAATGGGCGCCGTCGTCGCTGGACCGCAGACGAGAAGATGCGGATCGTGATGGAAAGCGCGTCCGGTCCTCGGCTTATTTCTGCGACGGCTCGGCGGCATCAGATATCTAATGCGCAATTATACGCTTGGCGCAGAAGCTTCGGTTTTTCAGCTCGTGAGAGTGGTGGCCAGAGTGGTCAGGGGTTGCCGTTTTCCGAGCAATCCGCCTTCCTTCCCGTATCTGTAAAAGCGGATGGATCGGGAGGGAATATCGCGCCTGATTTGGTGTTAATGCACGGCGGGGTCGGAAGGGTTGAGATCGAGTTACGGTGCGGCCGCATTGTCCGGGTGGATGCTGAGATTAATCCGGATGCACTCGCGCGGGTGCTTGCTGTTGTGGATCGCAGCCAATGATCGCGGTTCCAAACGGAACGCGTGTCTGGCTTGCGGCGGGGCATACGGATATGCGGAAGGGATTTTCGAGCCTTGCACTGATTGTGCAAGAGATCCTCAAGCTCGATCCTCTGGGGGGACATTTGTTTGTGTTCCGGGGAAGAAGCGGGAGCCTTCTCAAAGTGCTTTGGCACGATGGCCAAGGTGCTTGTTTATTTGTGAAGCGGCTAGAGCGGGGACGCTTTTTATGGCCGTCGCCGGCGGATGGACGGGTGGTGATTACGGCGGCGCAATTGGGGTATCTGCTGGAGGGAATAGACTGGCGGAACCCGCAAACAACATGGCGCCCAAGGGCGGTTGGATAATGAGTTCGGTTGGATAATGAGTTTAGGATGAACATTTCGACTTGCAAATTCACTTGCAAATTCACTTGCAAATTGGCGGGTCTGTGATTCACTCTTGATATGACAACAGCGCCTTTCGAGCTTCCAACTGACCTTGCTGCTGCCCACGCCATGATATTGGCGGCGCGCGCGGCCCATGTTGATGATCAGGCGCTTGTGGCTCATATGCGGCTCGAGATCGAGAAGCTCAAGCGCGAGCTTTATGGCACAAGCTCGGAACGCAAGGCGCGTCTGCTCGATCAGCTTGAGATGCAATTGGAAGATGCCGAGGCTGCAGCAAGCGAGGATGAGCTGGCAGCCGAGCAGGCAGCCATCAGCGCGCAGGTACAAAGCTTTGTGCGGCGTAAACCCTCCCGCAAGCCGTTCCCCGCGCATCTGCCGCGCGAGCGCGTGGTGCTCGTTGCCCCCGCTCATTGCCCGTGCTGCGGATCGGATAAGCTCAGCAAATTGGGGGAAGACGTTACCGAGACCTTGGAAGTGATCCCACGCCAATGGAAGGTCGTGCAGACGGTCAGAGAGAAGTTCTCCTGCAGGTCATGTGAAGCTATCGCGCAGCCGCCCGCTCCCTTCCATCCCACACCGCGTGGCTTTGCGGGTGCCAACCTGTTGGCGATGGTTTTGTTCGAGAAGTTTGGCCAGCATCAACCTTTGAACCGCCAGAGCGAGCGCTACGCCCGTGAGGGCATAGATCTGAGCGTATCGACACTGGCCGATCAGGTTGGAGCGTGTGTTTTTGCTCTACGTCCCTTGCACGCATTGATCCAAGCCCATGTGTTAGCCGCCGATCGATTGCATGGCGATGATACAACGGTGCCCATTCTGTCGAAGGGCAAGACGGATACGGGACGGGTTTGGACCTATGTCCGGGATGATCGCCCCTTTGGGGGCAAGGCCGCACCGGCTGCATTGTTTTATGCCTCACGGGATCGAACGAAGGGACATCCCGAGCGGCATCTCGCTACCTTCTCGGGCATTCTTCAGGCTGACGCTTATGGGGGTTATAATGGCCTTTATCAGCAAGGACGAAGTCCGGGCCCGATGACATCGGCGCTGTGTTGGGCGCATGGCCGACGCAAGTTCTTTGAACTGGCTGATCTTGCGTCGAATGCGCGGCGGGGCAAGAACGCAACGCCGATTGCTCCCATTGCCTTAAACGCCGTCCAACGGATCGATGCCATCTTCGATATCGAACGCGACATCAATGGCCTGGACATCGATACTCGTCTCAAGGTCCGCCAACAACAAGTAGCCCCCCTCGTTGCCGCACTAGAAGTCTGGCTTCGAAGTGAGCGGTCGAAGCTATCGCGTCATGCGCCTGTTGCCCAAGCCATCGATTACATGCTGCGTCGCTGGGATAACTTCACGACCTTCCTGACCGATGGCCGCATCTGTCTGACCAACAACGCTGCCGAGCGGGCCCTGCGCGGACTAGCACTTGGGCGTAAATCCTGGCTATTCGCCGGATCCGAACGCGGTGCCGATCGAGCGGCCTTTATGTACACCCTCATTGTGACCGCAAAAATGAACGATATCGATCCGCAGGCTTGGCTGGCCGACACCCTAAACCGTATCGCAAACCTGCCACAAAGCCGTCTCAACGACCTCCTGCCCTGGAACTGGCAAAACACCGCCGCTCGTAAGATCGCTGCTTAACCGCGGTACACACCGGATGCTTACGACTTATCCCCCAAAAGGCCAAGTAGAAAATACCGCAGCTTTTTTATCGCAGGCTATTTCTATAATGCGCGCACTCGGTGTCGAGCCAAAGGTTATAAGCGTTGGCGGAACGCCGGACATGTATAGAGCTCATGAGCTTCGCTTAACCGAACAAGGCGT
>CAIXXC010000068.1 GCA_903923205.1 uncultured Rhodospirillales bacterium
ACTGGACGAGGTCGATCAGGTCCGGCAAGCGCTCGACCGGGAGGGATGACATCAGGATCGCGCAGCGCGACAGGGTGAAATATCCAGCGAAAGCGTACCAGAAATTCTGGTCATGGCAGAGCGTGCGAAAATAGCGATCGTTAAAGAGATCGAAGCGCGTGCCACCATGTGCTTGGGCGAGCATCGAAAGGCGATACCAATCGCGCTCGACATCCTCGGCCTCGCCGCGCAGATCGAGCCCGATAGCGATTGGCGGCAAGCTCGCCCCAGCCACCTCTGGCGCCAATCGCGTCATCCGCCCCGAGATCGCCGCCCAATCATAGATGGCGGCGTACCAGATATTATTAAGCAGGCTTTCGCGATTCTGCAGCGCGATCAGAAACCCCGTCATCGCCTTGGCATCGGCAAAGCCAAGACAAAAGGTTTCCCGGAACGTCGGCAGGGGGTGCAGCCAGAGTGCGATCTTGGTAATCACGCCTAATGTCGCATCGGCGCCGATAAACAATCCCGTAAGGTCGGGGCCGATGCAATAGCGCTGGAAGAACCCGGCATGCCGTGACGCGGCGCTGCCCGTCCGCAGGATCGTGCCATCGACAAGCGCGACCTCAAGCCCCGCGACTTCATCGCCCATGCTCTGGTATTTGGGCGATCCGGCGCCGAGCGCGTTGGCGGGGACGGCACCCCCGACCGTCGCCGATGGCGCGGTGCTGGGCGTGATGCCGATCGTCAAGCCATGCCTGGACAACACGGCCAGAAGTTGACCAAATCGAACCCCCGGCTCCACCACCACAAGGCCGCGATCGGTGTCGATCTCGACGATGCTGTTGAGGCCGCTTGTGTCGAGCACCAGACTATCATTGCCGGGCACAGCGCCCCCCGCATACATCGTTCCCGCGCCCCGCACAGTGACGGCGACACGGCGCGCGGACGCGGTCTTCAGGACACCGGCGACCTCATCGACGCTGCCCGGACGGATGACGAGTTCCGGGATCGCCCCGGGCACGACCGACGCATCGCGGCGATAGGCGACCCGGTCAACCGGATCGCTGAACACGCGCCCGGTAGCGATTCCATCGGCCACAGCATCCTGCCAAGCATTCTTCATGACGAGATCATCCCGACTGTTCTGGCGATTTCAAAATGTGCGCTCATGAATTCGAAGAAACCCCAGATTTTCGGCGTGTCCGAGCCCGAATTGACGGTCCGAAGATGACCGAGGCAGAGCGGACTGATCGCCACGATCGCGCCGATTCCGGGTTCGCCGAGTGTCTCGAGCCTGTTGACGGCCATACGTGCCGCGGCTTCGGAATTCATGATCGGCATCGCGCCAGCGGCACCGCAGCACAGCGTAAAGCGGGATGATGCGGCACCGCCGATGACCTCGCACCCGGCTGCCGTCAGAATGGCCCTCGCCGTCGCGGCAGGATCGCCATCGCGTGCATGGCCGTCGTTTTTCTTGGTCGCGTGGCAGGAATCCTGAACCGAAATCAGTGCGGGCGGGGGGTGGTCCGCGCGGGCCGTCAGGGCGATGCCGCCGGAAGCCAGGGCATCGCGAAGGATAAGGATCGGATGGCGGCTGCGCAGGGGTTCCTGTTGCTCGTTGGACGGGGGGCGATCATTCAGGGCTTCGAGGCATTCAACGCCGAGGGCGCTGACCTCTCGGATGCCGCGCGCCCGGATGGTGCGATCAAGGGCCGCCCGTTTGGTGGCGGCGTCTCCGGCGTAACCGACCTCGTGGAGCGGCGCTCCGCAGCAGGTTTCTGACTCTCCCAGCGTTTCGACACGCCAGCCACAGGCATCCAGCAACGTGGCAGCAGCCCGGGCTTCCCCAGGCGTGGCGTGACAGGCGGCACAGCCGGGAAGGAAGAGCAGGGGTTCGCGGCCGCCATCATGGCCCGGGCGGCCTTGTGCCCATTCCCCCCGCATTTGCCTGGACGCGCCCATCGGATTATCCCGGTTCAGAACATTCTCGCGCAGCTGGGCGATTGCCGGGGGGGTTGCCTGCCGCTGGTGAAGGGCCTGCCGCAGGGCAAGAACAACGCGCGCTGGTCGCAGGCCGATCGGGCAGGCCTCTTCGCAATTGCCACAGGTCGTACAGGTAAAGGCCCGTTCGGCAAGGCTTTCGAGATTAAGCTCGGCCCCCTCGTGCCATGCCCGCGCCTGGCTCAGATAGCCGAGCCCGGTATAACCATAGGACGGTGAATGGTGGAGCAGGGTCGGGCAGACGTGATTGATGCCACGCTGCTCCCAGACGGCCTCGACGCAGTAATTGCAGGCCGAGCAATGGTAGAGATCACTCTCGAACAGGGTGAAATCGGGCGTCAGGCCGCTGCTCGTTAAATCCCCTGCCATTGTTCTTTTCTCCGCAAGCCTCGTTCGCGCGCTCTGGCGATCACGAGATCAGGCCAGAAACATGCCCCTAGCGAAACTTCGCAAGCGTCACATATGTTGGATCAATCGACAATCGACAGGACCAAAAAAATCGGGAGATTCGCCATGAAAGCCATCTGGAATGATCGGGTGATTGCGGAAAGCAGCGATATCGTGACCATGGAGGGGCATCATTATTTCCCCGAAGCCTCGATCGACAAATCGGTGCTGGTGCACAGCATGAAGACGAGTGTTTGCCTGTGGAAAGGCACCGCCCATTACTATCACCTCGAAGCCGATGGTCGCCGGACCGAAAATGCCGCCTGGTGCTATCCCTATCCCAAGAGCGCGTCACGCAAGACGCGGGACCGCATTGCCTTCGGCCGGGGTGTGGAGGTTCGTTGATCGGGCTCGGGCGAACCGATTATTGCGATCAGGATACGGTAACCGCGATGCCGTCGGCGTTGCTGATTGAAATCCCGGCATAGGCACATTCGCCGAAGTCGCGCTGGAACAGGCTGACGGCGATGAGCCAGACAGCGACGATCCGCGACGGCGGCGGGCCACCGATCGCTTCGCGATAATCGGCGAGGATCGGGCGCTGTTCGTCCAGCCAGCGCCCCAGCTCGGCGGTGCCGGAGCGCGCGACCCAATGGGTCTCACGCTGGTCCCAATAGGGCAACGGACAGCGAAAATGCGTGCCCACCGGCAGACTGGAACTCCACAGGTAGGTCAGATCAAGGCCGTTTTCGAACTCGATTGCGATCGACAGGTAGTCGTGGGTCGGCAGTTGGTTTTCAGGCAGTGCCGACGGCAGATGTGTCATCTGCCACGACCAGTTGAGACGCGTCGTATCGTCGAGCGCGACATCGACCGGGTATTGCAGGATGCCGACATCCTGGGCGCAACGGCAACTGATGCCGTGGCGGTGATCGGTGAGTGGGCCCGTGGCGAAGATCGCCGATTTGCCGATGACCGGATGGGGTCGCCAGCCAGTCGGTGCCGGCAGGGCGACAGCGTGGCGCGCGGCCTCAGCGGCGGCGTGGCCGGTCGTATCGACTTGCGCTAAGGCCGCCAGCCCCGCCTCGATAGTCTCCTGCCACTGGATCGCGGCGATGGCGATACCCCCTGAACCCGCCCAGGCATCGCCGCCTGCGGGTGCGTCGGGCTGCTCCAGCCATGGTCCGGGCGGGCGGGCCGCGAGGCGCAGCCTACCCGATCGGTCGGCGATGAAGCTGGCGGTGCGCCCGCCCGCCCGTTCGACCGGCCCGTCCCCGATCCGGTACCAAAGCGCCACAGTACCCTCGAAGCCGATATTGTAGTCGCGCGAAAGCCAGACAACGCCCTGGGAAAGCAGGGTCACTGCGTCGCCTTGGGTTAGGACGAGGGCGCTGTCGGTCCAATCAGGGGCATCGGCGGCAATCTCGAGGACGGCGCTCGCCTGGATATGGCTGCTGGCGCTCTCAATCGCCTCGCACCATTCTGCAGCCCTGCCAGATGCCTCTTCTTCAAGTGTCGCAAGACTGGTCATCATCACCTCAGCTGCATTTCTTGGCGTTGTTATCGCTTGGTCACGATGGCGAAAGCTGCTGCGGAATGCCGGGCATGTCAATGTGGGCAGATAGAAATCGCTTGCCTTTCCCTCGCAATGATTTCTATATAGTTTATAGATGAATTATATTGGAACGATCGATGCGCGGGCTTGAGCGGCTTTCCTCCATCCGTCGCAGCACGCCGGTCATGGCGGCGGCGCTGCCCGATCTGCCGATGCCTCAGACGGTCATGGTTCGACTGATCCGGATCACGGTGGCCGGGATGACCCAATATTTCGAGCCAATCTTTCGAGCGATGGGACTGACCGAGAACTCTTTTCATGTCCTCTGCCTTCTGATGGCCACGGATCTCGGGCAGGCCTCGCCCAGCGAGTTGAGCGATCTTGTCGGCACCGGCCGCGCCAACATGACCCGGATTATCGAAGAACTGATCGGGGCCGGTCACGTTTCCCGAACCTCGGCCCCCCGTGACGCACGCCGCCAGATCATCCAGATCACGGAGACCGGGCGGGCGCTTGCGCTGGCGACCGTACCCCGCATGGTCGAGCCACTCGAGCGCGCATTTTCCGGTCTGAGCGGGGCGGAATTCGCGCAGCTTGACGGGCTGCTGCGCAAGCTCATCCGATCCTTCGACAACGACGCCGTGCCCCTCGACGCCTCGGCCTGAGCACATCTGAACAAAACAGAAGGGAAAACCCATGAACGAGAATACCAAGCTGTTTTATCAGCAGATCTCTGCCTGGTGCGGACCGGGCTTCCTCATAACCTTCGTCGTCCTCTGGGGCCTGATCGGCCATAATCTGCCAGCGCCGCCCTCTCCGGCCCTGAACGCCCATGACCTGGCGCAGCGCTATGCCGAGACAAACGCAGGCGTCCGGGCTGGCTTTATCCTGTCGCTCATTTCGGTGGTGCTTTACCTGCCATGGACCGCCTTGCTGACGACGCAGATGGCGCGGATCGAGGGTAACTACCCGGTAATGTCGATGCTGCAACTGCTCGGCGGCGGCCTGACAGTCATGGTGGTCTCGTTCAGTGCATTCTTCTGGGTCGCGGCGGCATTCCGACCCGAGCGTGATCCTTCCGAAATCCAGATGCTGAATGATCTCGGCTGGCTGTGCATCGACCTGCAATACGCCTGCACGACGTTGCAGATGTTCGCGATGGCCTTGGTTGGACTTGCCGACAAGAGCAGGCACCCGCTCTTTCCGCGTTGGTTCTGCTTCCTGACGATTTGGTGCGGTGCGAGTTTCCTGCCGGCGAGCCTGACCGGTGTCTTGAAGACTGGTCCCTTCGCATGGGACGGTTTGTTCAGCTATTACTTCCCCTATTTCTGCTGGCTGTGCTGGTACGCGATCGCCAGTTACTACATGAGCCGAGAGGTTGCAGGGCGCGCCAGGCCGTCCGTGGCCGCCGAGCCAGCAGTTGGGTTGGCAATCGGCGCCGGACAATAGCGTTGTCCATTTAACCCCGGGGACCTATTCAATCTTAAACGATCACTTAATACTTCAGGTTCTATAAAAGAATCAGAGTCTCAAGTGGCGACTACTTGAGCCATTGATCGTTAGGCCGTAACTGGCAGGCCCCCGGGGGGATTTCATGGGACAGTTTTCGACGTATTCGGCGATCCGCAAGGACCATCACGCGAGTGGCAGTCACGCGCTGATCGAATTCACGACCGATGGTGTCATCCTGACCGCGAACGAAGCCTTCCTGAAAGCGACGGGCTATACGCTTGATGAGATCGTCGGCAAGCATCACAGCATTTTCCACGATTCCCACCCCGGGACGGTCCGCGATCATCGCAAATTCTGGGCGGCGCTGGCGCGGGGCGATTCCCGCCATGGGGCCTTCAAGTTGATTGGCAAGGACGGTAAGGCGGTTTGGCTGCGCGCCAATTTCATTCCGGTTCACGACGCCGCCGGTCGCTCGCTCAAGGTGGTGAAATACCTGACGCCGCTGAGCGGTGATTCGCGTCAGCCGTCGCGCGGGACGATTGGCTTCAAGCATGATCACACCGTAAACGCCGCCAATGACCGCTTCATCAAGGCGATGCGTGCGGGGCTGCAAGGGTCCTGATCGCTAGATCTGGATCACCCCGCGTTCAGGCTATTTGATCAACGCCACGGCGTCGCGGAAGCGGGGATGGTCGGCGGTGCCAAGCCATTCGAAGATCACCATTTCCGTCGTTACGATCTCCGCGCCATGGCGTTCCATGCGGCGGATGGCAGTTTCCTTGCTCTCCGGCGCCCGCGACCCGATGGCATCACGGACGACATAGACCTTGCGACCCAGTTGCAGCAGGCCGAGCACGCTTTGCTGGACACAAACATGAGCCTCGCACCCGATCACCACGATCCGGGGCGGGCTGGCGAGTTGGCCGACGAAACCGGGCGCGCGGCAGGCGTCGAAGCTCATTTTAGGGATAATCTGTTCGGGCGAGAGCTTCTCGCGCAGCGACGGCACAGTCGCCCCCAATCCTTTTGGATTCTGCTCGGTCGCCAGGACCGGCACGTCCAGTAGGTGGGCGGCGTCGAGCAGCCTGCCGGCATTCTTGACCGCGATCTCGCCCGCGTCGATTGCCGGCATCAGCCGGGTTTGAAAATCGATCACCAGCAGGCTGCAGGTCTCAGGCCTCAGGGTCGACATCGCGCATCCTCTTCTGCAACTGATTGGCCCGGTCGGTGACATAACGCGTCATCAATTCGATGGCCGAGGCTTCGAACATGCGGATCCGCCGGGTATGGGCGAGCAGGAGCAGACCGGCTGCATGGGCGAAGACATCGACCATCAGCAGCTTTGCCTCCTCCTCGGCCGCGCCTATCTCGATCGCCGCTGAAGCAATCGGCTGCAGTGCCGCGGCAAGCCAGGCGTTGAGGGCCTCGTCGCGCTCGCGGCCCAGTCCCTTTGGGCGCATCCCGCCTCGGAACAGGTAGAAGCCTAGATCAAGGTCGCGCGGGTTATCGGCATAGAATTCGAAGAACGCCATTGCCGCCGCCTTCAGTCGTTCCGCTCCACAGCTCGCAGGCGCTACCGCCGCCCCAACCCGCTGACCGAGCTTGACGAGCGATTCCTGAAGCACCTCGGCATAGATCGCTTCCTTGGACTCGAAATGGAAATAGAGTGCCGCCGGGGTATATCCTGCTGCCAGCGCGATTGCCCGCAGTGATGCACCATCCAGACCTTCGGCCAGGAAGACCTGACGGGCGGCGTCGAGGATCAACCCGCGCTTCATGTCCTTGGGCGTTCGGGTGCGCCCCTGCCTGTGTGCGATTGCCGCCGTCACGATGCTCCATCCAAAAAAGCTTGACGAGTTTTCTAACACTGTTCAATTTTGTGGACAAGAAGGACGCTTGATGTCCAATTGGGAGAAGCCGACATGCTGATGAGCGCCGCAGATTACCGGGAATCCTTGCGCGCCTATAAACCGCGCGTCTTCGTCGATGGCAATGCGATCGCGAGTGTCGCCGATGAACCCCTGCTGGCACCCGGCATTAACGCCGTCGGCATCACCTATGACTATGCGCTTGATCCGCTCCACAAGGGTCTGCTGACGGCGCACCAGGGCACCAGCGGCAAGACCGTCAACCGGATGCTCCACATCAACGAGAATTCGACCGATTTGCTGCACAAGCTGGAGGCTGTCCGGCTGGTCTGTTCGGTCTCCGGCTGTGCGCAACGCTATCTGACCCATGATGCGCTCAATGGCATTTTTCAGGCAACCAAGCGGACGGATGATGCTCATGGCGGTAATTACCATGCGCGCTTTCTGAATTACCTGCACGAGGTCCAGGACCGGGATCTGACCCTTGGGGTCGCGATGACCGATGCCAAGGGTGACCGCTCCAAGCGCCCCGGACAGCAGGCCAATCCCGATGTCTATGTCCATATCACCGAACGACGCCCGGACGGCATCGTGATCCGGGGCACCAAGGCGATCGTGACGGGCGCGCCCTATATGCATGAATTTCTGGTGATGCCGTGTCGGACCCACACCGAGGAAGACGCTGATTTCGCGGTGTGCTGCGCCGTTCCCGTCGACGCGCCCGGCGTTACCATTGTCGCCCGCCCGGCGGGACGACCGGGTGAAGCCGCTGCCAAGTTCTCGGGCAAATACGGGCAATCGGTCGGCGTGGTTATCTTCGATGACGTCTTCGTGCCGTATGACCGGGTGTTCCTGGCCGGCGAATACGTTGAGGGCGGGTTCCTGACCACGACTTATGCCACCCATCACCGCCACTCCTGCATCGGCGCGCGCGCGGGCTTCGGCGATCTCCTGATTGGCGCCGGTGCGCTGATGGTCGAAGCCAACGGGCTCGATCCGGATCGACACAGCCATATCCGCGATGCGATGGTCGAGTTGATCACCATCACCGAAAGCTTCTTTGCCTGCGGTGTCGCCTCCTCGGTCTATTGCGTCACCGACCCGGCGGGCTCGGCGATGCCGGATGCCGTGTTCTCAAACATCGGCAAACTGCTGCTGGCGACCAAGATCTATGACATGCACAAGCTTGCCCATTACGTCTCGGGCGGGCTGATCACGGCGCTTCCGGGTCCGGACGAGGACCATAATCCGGAGACTGCAGCCTCCCTTGCCGCTGTTCTGGGTGGCCGCGCAGACATCCCGGCAGCCCAGCGTCTTGAGGTATCTCGCCTGATCGAGGATTTGACCGTCTCCAACCAGGCCGGTTGGTATTCGGTCATCTCGCTCCATGGCGGCGGCTCGCCGGAGGCGATGAAGCGCGAAATCTGGCGCAATTATCCGATGATCGAGAAAACCGAGCTGGTCGAACGCCTGCTTGATCGCGGCATCGCCGACGAGGGCCGGAGGGTCTCGAAGCAACCAGGTCGTTGCTGCGACACGGGCTGCGAGGTCCCCGCTCCGGCGCTGCGGGAAATCGATACCGCTGCAGAATAACTAGCGTTTGCCGAACAGCCGGCGCGGGATCATGCAACCGACAACCCAGTTCGGTTTGTCGACGATCTCGTGGATACGCAACTCCCCAATCATGCCGAGGACCGCATAGGCTTCGAACGGTTCTACCTTGAGTGACCGCGCCAGTTCATCTACGGCGAACCGGGTCGCGTCGCGGGCTGCCGTGAAGAGATCTGGACCGATCCCGAGGAAATCGCGAAACTCGGTTTCCTGGTATGGCTTGATCGAGATATCGGCGAAAGGTGCTGGGATACGACGCCCCTTGATCAGGTCAACCTTGATCGTCGCCGACATTGCCGCCTCGATCGCGGTCCCGGAGATCTCGCCCTCGCCCTGCAGGGCGTGGCCATCGCCGCCGGAAATCAATGCACCTTTGTTGAAGACAGGCAGGTAAAGCGTGGCCCCTCGGGTGATGTATCGCACATCGATATTGCCGCCCGCGATCGTCGGTGCGATCGATGGGAAATCACCATCCTGTTCAGGCGCCACCCCGAGGACGCCCAGCATGGGCTTTAGCGCGAACGTCTCGCCGAAGATTTCCGCGCTTCCGCCGGAAAGGTCGAAGCCGCGAAAAAATGGCTCGGGGAATTCATCGCTGAGCAGTCCGAAATCCGGCAGCAATCCGCTCCAGCCCCAGCTGCCCAGTTCGAGATCGACAATCTCGAGCTTGAGGGTGTCGCCTGGCTCGGCGCCCTCGACGTAGATCGGGCCGCACAGCGGATCGAGCTTCCGGAAATCAATTTTCGAGATATCCGCCGCAGTGGAGTGTCTACCGAGCAAGCCGTTCGAGGCATCGGGGCTGACAAGCTCGAAATGATCGCCCGGTGAAACCGTGAGTGCCGGGGGGACGGCGCGGTTCCAGTGGGGATGGAGGCTATCGCAGCGAGGGCAGTGTATGCTGCGCTTCAGTATTTCAGGGCCGCTGTTCATCCTTGGGCCTCGTTGACCTGCATGTCTTTTGAAATCGCGTACTGGCTGATGTCGATGTCGACCGCGCCACGCCTTGCCGCGAACAGGACCCCGACCCCCACCATCATGTAGGCGAGCACGATATAGGGGAAGACGTTGAAGGGAAAGGCAGGCACTGGATAAACGTTTGCGAATAGGGCGTAGCCGGCAATGATCAGGCCAATGACGGGTGGCGCAAGCATATAGGGCTTACCCGATGCGAGATCGGCCTTGGAAAAGTGGATCAACGAGGCAATGCTCATCATGCCATAGGCGATCAGTACCGCCAGGGTCGCCACAGTTCCGGTGTAGCCATAAAGATCGGACGCGTTGTTGTGCCAGCTTACAAGCGCGGCGAGCAGCACAAAATTTGCGATCATAATGATATTGCCGGAAACGCGAGGCGAACCGTATTGATTGACGCTGGCAAGGCCAGAGGGCAGGAAGCCGTCTCGAGCCAAGGCTACCAGCAGGCGCGCGGCAGCAGCGGCTGAACCAACGGCCATTGCGAAGGTACTGACAAGCGCGCCGAATTGGATGATCGTCGACATCGTCGCTCCGGCATATTGCGGAGCCAAATCCCCGAACGGCGCGGGTGCGCCAGCAAATTTCGCAATATTGTCAAGACCGTAGCCGACCGTCTGGGCGTAAGAAACGAAAGTGAAGAAGGCGCCGGCGACGAGAACCGTGGCGATGATCGCAAACGGCACGTCACGCATGGGATTCTTGGCTTCCTCGCCAAGGGAGGAGGCAGCTTCGAAGCCGATGAACGTCAGCACTCCGAACACCAAGCCGGCGCTTAGACCGCTGACGCCGGCGGCACCAATCTCGAAGGGAACTGGGGTAAAGGGCTTGCCCGCGACGATGATGATGGAAAGAACCAGCACCAGGGCCACCGAGAATAATTCGATCGCCAGCATGAGGCGGGTTGAAAGCTTGATGTCACGATCGGTGATGAACCACACCAGTAATCCACAAATCGTTGCGTAAACTGCCCATGGCAGCTTGACGATCGGGTCGAGCAATCCCGACGCGAACAGACCGAAGCCGCACAGCGCCGCCGTCACAAAGACCGCGTAGGTCAACAGGATCGCCCAGCCTGCGATGAAGCCGTAATTGCGTCCTTGCGCGTAGTAGATCAAGCCGTAGACCGACCCTGCATGGCCGACCTTGCCTGCAAGACGCACGAATGCCTGGGCAATGCACAAGACGCCTACGGTCGAAATCACGAAGACCAAGGGAACCGCCGTTCCAGCGGTGCCGGCGATGAAAGGCGTATTGAGCGAGATCCCGACCATCATGGCAATCACGGCAACGGAAAGCGCGATCGTCTCGACCCGATTGAGTTTGCGTTTGAACATGGTCTCGCCTCCGGAGTTCAGTTGATAGCGCGCTAGTTCGGCCGGTCTTTGCGACAAAATCTTGGAGATCCGCGCGTTTAAAATTCGCGCAGTCTCAGTGACGACGACCACCCCGGCGGATTGCCCCTGGTGTCTGACCAATATGGCGCGACAGGCTCGATGTCATATGGGCCTGATCAGAAAATCCCGACGCCAGCGCGATTTCGGCAAGTCCGAGCGTGGAGCCGAGCAGAAGGTTGCGTGCTCTTTCGATCCGCTTGCGTAATACATATTGATAGGGTGCCAAGCCTGTCTGCGCCTTGAACGCCTGCAGGAAGCGGGTCTCTCGCATGCCCGCAGATGTGGCAAGCATGGCAATTGTCAGCGGTTCGGCCAGGTGGGCTTCTATTTCCTGCTCAATCCGCGACCAGAGTGCGACCGAGAATGTTGGCGATGTCCGAGTGCTTAAAGGACGGACCGTCGCGCGACGCACCAGCGCCGAGACCAGCGCCTCACGAAGGCAATCCACGAACAAGTCGTCGGTCACGGATGACTTCGCCTCCTGCCATAAAGTCAGGCAAATCTGTGCTGCCAGCTTGTCCTGGAAGGGAGCCGCATGGAGGGGTCCGAAGTCCTTGAAGTCTCTGCCGTCGGGTCTAACGGCAAGTCGCGGCAACGTCAGCATGAGGTGACGGTGGGGCGCGTCGATCACGAATTCGCCCAACGTGTCCGGGGGGGTGATGGGCATGAAGGTGCCGGGCGGCACGATGGCACGACGCCAGCCGTCGCCAAACTGGAAGCCCGCTCTTACCGTCCCGCGCAGCGCCAGGCACAAGATGAAATTGTCAGACGCTGGATCAGGGGTTTGATGGGGCGATGCATCGAATTGGGTGAGTTCGAGCGGAATCCTTCCCGAAGTGTGGAGGGTTTCCACGCGTTGCAGGTGGGAAGTCTCTTGCGGGATGACGATAGCCATGCGACCGGGTTAAGCAATAAACATGCCGCCGTATGCCCCCCATCGCGCGTAATTCCGTTGCTATCGCTGGAATTTCAAGGCGCCCTAACCGAGCCCCTGCAGGAATTCGATCAACAGCGCGTTGACGGCGTCGGCACGCTCGCGCTGAATCCAGTGACCGGCGCCCTCGAGGATATGGGTGCCACGCAGTCCTGGCAGCACACGGGAAAGACCGTCGATCCGGGCCTTCGCACCCGGGAATTCCAGCACGGCATCGCGCGCGCCGGCAATGAACATCGCCGGCTGTCGCAGGGTGCAGCCGCGCCAGGCGGCCATCAGATCGGCATTGCGGGCGAAATTACGGTACCAGTTGAGGGCACCGCGAAAGCCGGTGCGACGGAATTCCTCTGCGACATAGGCGATCTCCTCGGTGCTGAGCCAGGAGGGAAGGATATCAGGATCAATGGTACTGGTCAGAAACCCATTGCCCTCGCCCAGCACACCGCAGACGCTCGGGCCTGCGGGTGTATCGCCCGACAGGCTGTAGCTGACACGGCGGATCGTCGCGACAGGGTCCGCCTCAAGCTCGGCTTCGGCGATGCCGGGGGTCTGAAAATACTGCATGTAGAATGTGCTGATACCCTGCTGTGCGAGTGAGGCCAGGATGTTCCCGCGCGAGGGCGGCGTGTATTCGACGCTCATGCCGACAACGGCGCGAAACAGATCGGGTCGCAGCAGCGCAGCATTCCAGGCGACCGGCGCGCCCCAGTCATGGCCGACAACGACGGCCTGTTTTTCTCCCAGCGCCCCGACCAGCTGTGCAATATCGCCGACCAGATTAAGCAGGGTATAAGCCTCGATCTCCGCTGGGGCGTCGGTGCCGCCATAGCCACGCATGTCTGGGGCCGCGACCCGATAGCCTGCCGCAGCCAGTGCGCGGATTTGATGGCGCCATGAATGCCATGATTCAGGGAAGCCATGGCACAGGATCACCAGCGGACCCTGCCCTAGGGTGGCTACGCGCATGCGCAGGCCACCCACCTGGACGATATCGAGGCGGGGCTCCGCCACGGCTCAGTTAACCGGCAACTGCATCGGTGTGCACCAGTGCGTGGTCATGCCGCCGGCAACGACATGCGGCATCCCAGTGATATAGGCGGACTCGTCGGCAGCCAGATAGGCCACCATGCTGGCGATATCCTCTGGCCGGGCATAGCGACCCATCGGGACTGACGCCTCGAAGGCGTTGCGTACTTTATCGGGGTTGCCGTGGCCCAGCGTATCGGCGACGACCTGCATCATATTGGTGTCCGTCGCGCCCGGGTTGACGGCGTTGACCCGGATATTATGGCGGGCATATTCGAGCGCGGCGTTGCGGACCATCCCCATCACCGCGTGCTTGGCGGCGGTATAGGCCGGGGTATAGCCACAGGCTTGCAGACCCTGTACCGACGAGGTGCAGATGATCGAGCCGCCATTGCCGCCAAGCATTGCCCGCAGGACATATTTGAGCCCGAAGAACACCGACGTGCAGTTGATGCGCATGACTTTCTCGAACATTGCCGTCGAATAGTCATGCGTCGGCGCCAGCTCGCCACCGATCCCGGCATTCAGGAAAGCCACGTCAAGCCGCCCGAATTTCTCAAGCGCGAGATCGACCAGCTGACTGTTGAGGGCTTCCTCGGTGATGTCCCCGGCCAGGGTGACGATCTTGTCTGCAGGCAGGCTCGCGGCGAGGGCGTCAAGCAGCGCCTGGTCGAGATCGGTCGCGATCACGGTCGCGCCCTTGGCCACGAAACCCCGCACGGTCGCGGCCCCAATGCCACCGGTCGCGCCGGTGATCAGCGCAATTTTGCCTTCGAGTGACATGATATCCTCCTTCATCCTGATTGCTTGTTTTCGCCACGGACCCTAGCAGGGCGAGGTCTCGCATAGAAGCCCCCGGTCGTAAGGCCGGGGCGTTTTCACGGGATCCTAGACCGGCTCGATATCGTAGCCGATCTTGGGAAAGTGGAGGATGACGTCGCCGACATCTGCGGTGTGGCGATGGATCGAAACAGTCTGGATCGTCGTCGCGACGAGCGTCCCGGTGACGTTCACTTCGGCATAGTCTGCCGGCGAGATGCTTACCGGGGTCCCGGCCTTCAAGTTGAGCGGATCGGTCGGGTCGACCCCGTCATGGGGTGCCGGCGCCGCAGCGCGGGCGATCTCAAGCGCACGGGTGGGGTCCATTTCGGTCCGGCTGCCGTGGCCAACCGCCGCGAGCCGGGCTTCCCATGCCGCAAGCTGTGGGTAGGGATCATAAAGCGCCTTGGCTTCCTCGGGCGCGAAACGGCGCAGGAACCAGGGGTCCCACATCGCGTGGATATCCGCGAGGCCAGGCTTGTCGCCGGTCAGGAAAGCCCGACCATCGGCAAGCTGCATCAGGATGAATTCGGTGTGGGCGCGCAGGCGCGTGCGATAGCCGGGCAATTTGGGCCCGAGCTGGTCGGCGTCGAACTGCGTCATCCACATCTTCTTGCGATCCTCGAAGAAATGGGCAGGCAGTTGAACCTCGCCGGCGAAGGGATCGGTCGCCCCCATGTAGATCGCGACGGACGTCACGACGTAGGGGCCATTAGCCCAACTGCCGAGCGCATAGCCGAGCCCGGCATTGCCATCGGGGAAAATGGAGGGTTGCGGGTACCGGCGCTCCAACTCGGCCGCGATCAACTGGGTATCGATATAGATATCGGCACCGATCTGGAGCACAGGCGTCCGCCGATAGCCGCCGGTCAGCGGCATCAGGAAGGGCTTGGGCATCGCCGACGGCACGATGACCGAGTGCCAGGCCAACCCCTTGATGCCGAAGACGAGACGGATTTTCTCGGCAAACGGGGCTTCATCGTAATGGTGCAGGATGAGTTCGGACATAGGGTTCTCCCTGTCATGCGACGGTTCCGACACCGGGTCATCACGGCTTGAGGTGTCGGCCGGTCTGTTCTTTTAAGGGCGTCATCGGGCAAGGGCGCGCCGATGCCAGAATAGCATGATTGCGACCGCGCGATATCCGTCCAATCGTGGCCAAACGAGGGCGCGGGACCGTCCGACGGAACCGTCCGATAACCCACCGTCCGACATGTCGAACGTCGGACGGTATCGCAAAATCGGACGGGATGAACGCCCATCGTCGAATATTTATCTATATTATTCATATAGTTATATTCAGAGCGCTTCTCAATGAATCGCTGGCATACCCTTTGCTACCATCGGACCAATGAACAAGCGTCCGGTCATTCGTGGCCGACGACAAGATCGGCCCAAGGGCCTGCTCGCAGAGGGAACGAGAAGCATGGCATTGGAAATCAATATCGATAACGGCGGGACTCTGACCGATATCTGTATCTTTCAGAACGATGAGGTCAGTCGCGCCAAGGTCGTGACAACCCCCTATGATCTCAGCAAATGCTTCTTCGATGGCCTGAAGAAGGCCTCCGCCGTTGTCTATGGCGATGAGAATCTTGGGCGCTTGCTCGAAGAAGTCGATGTGATCCGTTACTCGACGACACAGGGCACGAATGCTCTGGTCGAGCGCAAGGGACCGCGCCTTGGCCTCCTGCTGTCGGCTGGTAGCACGGTGCCGGAAAAGATGAAAGCCGAGGACCCCGAGGTCTATGAAGCCCTGGTCGGCACGCGGGTCGCGACGATCGACCAAGGTGCGCTCGGCAGCGAGGCCGGTGAGCTTGAAGTCGTCCGTCTCATCAATGCGCTGACCGCAGCGGGTGCCAACCGCATTATCGTCAGTCTCGACGGCGCCAGCTTCGAAAATGACGAGCAGCGTTTGTTCAAGGTGGTACTGCGGCGCTATCCCCGCCACCTTCTCGGCGCGGTACCGATCCTTTGTGGCAGTGATCTGACCTGTGATCTTGATCCGGTCCGCCGCACCTGGACCGCCGTCATCAACTCCTTCCTGCATCCGGCGATGGAGAAATTCCTGTACAATGCGGAAAATGGCCTGCGTGCTTATCGGACCAAGCAGCCGCTGCTGATTTTCCGCAATGACGGTGATGCCTCCCGCGTCGCCAAGACCACGGCAGTCAAGACCTATTCCTCCGGCCCACGCGGTGGGATGGAGGGCATGCGGAGCTACGCTAGCGCTTACGGGATCGACGATGTTGTCGCGATCGACGTCGGTGGCACTACGACCGATATCGGGCAGATTAAGCATGGCAAGATCAGTAGCCGTCGCCGTGGGCATGTCGAAGGTATCGAAATCTCATTCCCGCTTACGGACGTTCTAAGCGTCGGTGCCGGTGGCAGCTCGGTGTTCCGGGTCGCGCAGGGCGCGGTCACTGTCGGCCCGGACAGCGTTGGCGCTTTGCCCGGTCCGGCGAGCTTCGGGCGTGGCGGTACCGAGGCGACCATCACGGATGCCAGCGTGCTGATCGGCCTTCTTGATCCGGGCTCGTATTTCGGTGGCGACCTGCATCTCGACGTCGAGCGGGCCAAGGCGGCGGTGTTGCGCAACGTCGCCGAGCCCCTGGGACTGAGCCTGGAGAAAGGGCTGCTGACGATGATCGAGGCGTTGGAGAAAAAGATCGCTCAAGACGTCGCCGCGTTCACCGAGATCTCTGCGGATACGGTCCTGCTTGCCTTTGGCGGAGCCGGGCCGCTCAGCGCCTGCGGTGTCGCCGAACAACTCAAATTGAAGCGGGTGGCCATTCCAAAGATGGCCGCGATCTTCAGCGCGTTCGGTATCGGCTCCTGCGCGGTGGCGCAGCACTACGCCGCTGTCCTGCGCGATCGCAGCGCCGCCGGTCTCAAGGCGGTACTCGCCGATCTTGAAGCCAAGGCCGCGCGAGACATGTTCGCGGAAGGCGCCGGCGTCGGCGATTACGCGGTCACGCGTCGCCTTGTGATCGCCAAGAGTGGCGCCGAGACTGTAGTCACGATCACAGGTGATGGCGTCCTTCCCGGCGAGGTGGCGGGCGCGGACTCGATCGAGGTCGAGCTCAGCGCAGCCAAGCGGATGACGAGCCGGGGACAGGCCAAGGGAAGCATCAAGCGCGGCGTGACGGCCAAGCCGGACGGCACACGCAACCTCCTGTTGGCCGACGGGCAATGGCACGCCGTGCCACTCTACAAGTTGTCCTCCCTCACCCACGGTGCCCATGCCGCCGGTCCGGCGATTGTCGAGGATGAATACTTCACGGCATGCGTCTTAAGCGGCTGGGACTTCGTGATCAGCGATCTCGGCGACATCTTCCTGGAAAAGAGGTAAGAAAATGAAAGTCCTCATGACGGAATACCTCCGCATCGATCTCGACAAAGAGACCTGGGAGTGCCGCGTCTGCGACCATGAGATCGGCCCCGCGACGACGAATTACAAGGAAGGGATGCTGGTCTATGACCGCAACCCGCGCGATGTCCACCCGCCGGTGATCGACCCGGAACGCTACGAATACACCTTCAGCCCCGACCCGGAGTGGATCCGCATCCTGGAGTATTACTGCCCGTCCTGCGGCACGCAGGTTGAAGCGGAATACGCGATTCCGGGCCATCCGCCGCTATACGACATGGAAATCGACCTGCCGGCGCTCAAGGCGCAGTGGTCGAAACGGGAAGAGGTCAAGGAGCCCGTCGTTGGTCCCGAGGTCGAGCTCGATCGCGGTCACCACCACGGCCACAAGCACTGAGCCCAAACAGGGTCGAACCAATCAAACAAGCTGCCGCTCCCGGCCCGGACCGATAATCCGGCCGAGAGGTCCAAGGGCACCCAAGTCTGGGGATACGTGATGAGAAGAGTATCGGTTGATATCGGAGGCACTTTCACCGATTGCTTCGTCGTTTGGGACGACAAGTATATCGAGGCGAAAGCGCTGACGACCCACCAGAACCTGGCGCTGGGCTTCAATGAAGCCCTCGGCAAGGCCTGCAGCGAGTTGCACATCGATCTCGAAGAGATCCTGAGCGGCGTCGATTCCGTCCGCTATGCGACGACGCTCGGGACGAACGCGCTGATCGAGCATCGCGGTCCCCGCATCGGCATGCTGGTTACCGCCGGCTTTGAATCGACGGTGCCGCTCAGCCGTGGGCGCGGTTATGGCGAAGGGCTCGACGATCTCGGCAAGGCCGACCTGCCCGGCGCCAACCGGCCTGATCCGCTGGTGCTGCCGCATATGATCGCCGGTATCCGGGAACGCCTCGACGCTGTCGGCGATGTCGTTATGGCGCTCGACGAAGATGATGTCCGCATCCAGATCCGAAAGCTGGTTGACAAGGGCGCACAGGCGCTGGTGGTGGCGCTGGTCAACAGCGTCGTCAATCCGATGCACGAGCAGCGGATCGAGGAGATCTTCCTCAAGGAATACCCGCCGCAGCTGCTGGGCGCGATCCCGGTGATCCTGTCGCATCAGGTCGCCGGTCGTAAGGGCGAATATGTCCGCGCCACGTCGGCGATCGTCGATGGCTACCTGCACTCGACCATGTATCACGCTCTTTCCAGCCTGGAGCAGAACCTGCGCGCGCATCACTACGAAAAGCCGATGCTGGTCATCCATAATTCCGGCGGCATGGCGCAGCTCAACTCGACCGATGCGCTGCAGACGATCCATTCCGGACCGGTTTCCGGAATCAGCGCCTCGGAGCATCTGGCGCGCGAATGCGATCTTGGCAATGTCATCGCCACCGATATGGGCGGCACCAGCTACGACATCGGCATCGTTGTCGAGGGCGGCATCAAGCATTACGACTTCAACCCGGTCATCGACCGGTGGCTGGTCTCGGTGCCGATGGTCCACCTTGTGACGCTGGGCGCCGGTGGCGGCTCGATCGCGACCTATGACCGGATGTACAACACGGTGAAGGTCGGCCCCCAGAGCGCCGGTTCGGACCCCGGCCCGGCCTGCTATGATCGCGGCGGTCTGCAGGCCACGGTGACCGATGCCGATCTTGTGCTGGGCTATCTCGATCCCAAGAACTACGCCGGTGGCTCGATCCCGCTCAACCCGCGACGTTCGACCCGGGCGATCGAGGATGCGCTGTGCGACCAGCTTGATCTGACCGTGACCGACGCGGCGCTGCTGATCCGCGAGAAGGTCGACGACAATATGGCCAACGGCCTTTTCACGGAGCTGCGTGCCCGTGGCTACGATCCGAAGGAATTCACGATGCTGGCCTATGGCGGCAACGGCCCGCTCCACGCCTGCGGCATCGCCCGCAATCTCGGCATCAACAAGATCCTGGCGCCGCCGATGAGCTCGGTGTTTTCCGCCGTCGGTGCCGGCAACATGCACCAACTCCATATCCATGAAAAATCACTGTTCATGGTGCTGTACGATTCGAACACGCGAAAGATCTTCGACGATTACAGTCGCTTCAACGCGATTGTCAGCGAATTGCGCGAGGCGGGGACGCAGGATCTGCTGCGTCAGGGTGTGTCTCGTGGCGAGATCAGGCATTCGCTCGAACTTGACATGCGCTACGGAAACCAGCTCGTGCAGACGACGGCGGTCATCGATTTCCACGAGGTTCATTCGGCCTCGGACGTCATGAAGATCATCGCCCAATTCTCGAACGACTACGGCAAGCGCTTTGGTGAAGGAAGCCAGGCGCCCGAGGCCGGTATCCGCATCAACACGATCCGGGTTGCCGCCTATGTGCAGCTGCAGACCGTCAAGTTCGACCAGATCAAACCGCGCGCCGTCGGCGAGCGGCTGCAGCCGCCAGCACCAAGTTCGCATCGCAAATGTTCCTTCGTCGGCCAGAGCGGTGCGCTCGAAACGCCAGTCTGGCTGAAATCGGCGATCGAACCGGGTGTTGAAATCAAGGGGCCTGCGATCGTCTCGTCAGAGGTCACAACCTATCTGGTCGATCCCGGCTGGACCCTCGTCTCGGCGGCGCAGGGGGCCATCTGGTTCCTGCGCGACGCCACCTGATGCGTCCCGCCCGCCCGTCCAAGCAACGATAAAACATAAAGTATCGGGGAACGAACATGACTGCTTCCACGACTGAAACCGAAGCCCAGCGCATCGCCGCAGATCAGGCTCTGGTCGCGAAATTCCTGAAGGATACGACGCTTTTTCTGGCGCCTGATCCCGAGATCATGAACGAGCACGACCTTGCGCCGCGCACCGCCGAGGAGGAAGATGCGCTTGCCCGCTTCAGCGATCCGCACACGATTTCCAGGATCCGCGACCGCGTCCAGGCCGGAGCCAATGAAGGCTTCGAAATGGTCGAACAGATGGGCGCGGCGCCTGGGGCCAAATGGGGCGATCTGATCACCGGCATTTATACGGCGTCTGGTGATCTGGCGCTGTGCAGTGCTGGTGGCGTGCTGATCTTCTCGGCGCTGGTCCATCATCCCATCAAGTTCATCATCAAGAACTGGATCAACGATCCGACCGTCGGGGTCCGCGATGGCGACGGCTTCATCCACAACGACTCCCGGTACGGCAATATCCACAATACCGATCAGAGCATGATCGTGCCGGTGTTCTGGGAAGGCAAGCTGGTGTGCTGGGTCGCCTCGACCGTGCATGAGGGCGAGAACGGCGCGATCGAGCCCGGCGGCATGCCGTCGATGGCTGAAAGCTCCTTCGACGAAGGTCTCAAGATGTCGCCCTTCCGCGTCGTCGAGAACTTCGAGATCAAGAAGGATATCCTCACCTTCCTGCAGAACTCCGTGCGCGAGCCCAAGCTGCAGTACGAAGACATGAAGGTGAAGCTATTCGCGTGCCTGCGTATCAAGCAGCGGATCGAGGAAATCCTGGTCTCCGACGGGCCCATGGCGCTGACGGCATCGCTGCGCGGCACGCTTGAGAATGTTCGCAAGGAGGTCAAGCGGCGCCTGACCGAATGGCCCGATATGTCGGTCCGGACCTACATGATCCAGGACTCGACTTTGCGCGAAAATTGCCTGATCAAGATCAACCTCAAGGTCACCAAGACCGGCGATCGCCTGATCTTCGATTTCCGCGGCTCCAGCCCGGAATTCACGAATCGCGCCAACAATACGGTGCTGGCCGGCACCAAGGGCATGATCTCGCAGCTGTTCCTGTGTTTCATCTGGCCCGATCTGCCCCGTAACCAGGCCTGTTTCGCGCCGATGGAGGTCATCACCGACCCGTGTTCGACCGTTGCGGCCTCCTATGCCGCGCCGAACTCGCAGAGCCTGATGTCGATCTTCACCGTGTTTTCGGCTTCGCAGCACGCGCTCGGCAAGTTCCTCTACAGCTGCCCGGAGAAGTACACCAAGGTCATCGCGCCCTGGTTCAACATGATCAACACCTTCATCTGGGGGGGACTGAGTCAGCATGGCGAGACGCTCGGCAATCTCTGCGCCGATCTTAACGGCATGGGGGGCGGGGCGCGCTCCGAATCCGACGGCCAGCATGGCCTGTCGCCGATTTTCGCGACGATGTCCGATATCGGTGAGCAGGAACTGAACGAAGAGGAGGTGCCGTTCCTCCAACTCGTTTCGAAGAAGCTCACCCGCGACACCCAGGCACCCGGCAAGTATCGCGGCGGCATGGGCTATCAGATGATGGTCGCGACCAAGGATTCCGATCAGTGGGGCTTCATGACCACCACGGTCGGTGCCAAGGTGCCGCCGATCCAGGGGTTGTTCGGCGGTTATGCCTGCGGGACGTATCCGCTCTCCAAGGTCCGTAATGTCGACGTCTACAACGTGATGCGCGACAACCCCGAGCAGTTCCGCCACTCGATCGAAGAGATCATGAACAACCAGCCCTTTCCGGGCGCGAAGTACACGACCCACCACATGGGCATGGGCTTTGAGCTCTCGAAGCGGGGTGAGCTTTACATGATCTCGCAAGGGTCGGGTGCGGGTTATGGCGATCTGCTCGAGCGTGATCCGGCCCTCGTGATCTCCGATATCGAGGAAGATTTGATCTCAAAGCCGGTCGCGCGCCGCCTCTACAAGGTCGCCTTCGACGAGGATACCCTCGCCATCGATGTCGAAGGCACCAAGGCCCTGCGTCAGGCCGAACGCGAGGACCGCAAGAAACGCGGCAAGCCGTTCAAGGAGTTCGTCAAGACCTGGTCGAAACCGTTGCCGCCCGCGAACCTGCCCTTCTATGGTTGCTGGGGTGACGATGTCTCGGTGCTTTATGCCGGCGGGCCGCATGATCGCCGCGACGCCAACAAGCCCAAGCCGATCTTCATGCGGCACCCGAAGGACGTGAAAATCGAGCAACTCGAAGCCAAGCTGCTGGCGCTGACGGGCAAGACATACTAGGCAACAAGCCGCAAGGGTCGACTACGAGATTTCGAAGAAAGCCCGGCGGCAACGCCGGGTTTTTTCGTGCTTGTGGTTGATGGGTATGAAATTGGAATACAAACGTAATAATTGAAACAAAAGTAAACGATACCAGCGTATAGATTACAATTTGTTTTTCTATATCGGTAGATTATTCGTCTTAAACGTGTATATTGCTTCATCGAAATGAACCTGCTTGTGGCAAACGACGGGGAATACGATGGGCATTGCGACGCGGATTAGCGGAAGGGGTTGGTCTCTCGCGCTCCTTGCGCTGGCGATACTGGGGGGATGGTCCGCCGCCCGCGCGGCCCACGACGACGACGCCAAAATCCTCGGCGAGCCGCTTTGCTTCGCCACGACCGCGCAGGATGATGGAGCCGGTTGCCAGGTAAGCCCGAAGCCGAAGCAACTGGACTTGCTCCTCATTGCGGAACCGGCCCGGATCAACACATTTGCTACGAACAAAGACTTCCCCCCTAAAACCGAGCCGGAAGCTTGGGTCTATAAATACTGCTGGCGGCCAAGGAACGGCGCAAATGAGTGCCCGCCTGACCACGAAAACAATTTGTATGGCGGCACCAGGCTGCAACTGGAGCCCGGCGATGTCCTGAAGATAAGGCTGGTGAACCACCTGCCGCCGGTTCCGGACGCCAAACATGCGCAAGACCCTGGCGGCGCATTCCTGAGCATGAACCCGACCAATATTCACACCCACGGGATGCTGGTCGAGCCGCGTTTTCCGACCAGCAACGATCCGACCTATGGCGACAACGTCTTCGTGATGACGTTAAATCCGCGAAATTTCTCGCCCGCAGAACCTTTTGATCCGACCAAGCCGCCGCCGGTCGAGAATTCGCACATCCATGGGGATGTCCGAATCGGTTACACCGATTATCGGATAGAGATACCAAAGGATCACCCCCTCGGCCTGTTCTGGCTTCATCCTCATGTCCATGGGATCGCCCTGAACCAGGTTTCAGCGGGACTCGCAAGCATCATCACGGTGGGTGATCCGAATGAATATCTGTTCAAGGGCGATGCCCGCGGTGAACGGCTGGAAGCCCCGATCCGTCATATTATCCTGAAGGACGCGCAGATTCTCGCGGACGATCGGCTCTTTTCTCAGGAAAGACCCGACTTCTGCGGCCCAAAGCCCGACCCGCTTCCCGGTTATTGTGACGGTGACAAGACGAACTCGTCGCCTCAAGATAATGCGCCGCCCTCAATCGGTGGAAGGTGGTACTTCACGTTGAACGGCCAGCAATATCCAACAATCCCCGTATCTTCCCCCCGCGGCGAAGTTTGGCGAATCACGGCAGCGTCGGGCAATGTCACTTATAAGCTCCGGCTTTGGGATAAGCAGCAGAAGCGCAACCTGATGTTTCAGGTTCTCGCCATCGACGGTGTCGCGGTTGGTGTCGATCCTTTGCCATCCGGTGCGACACAGAGGGCCGGCAATCCTGACACGATCAATAAAATCCAGATCGGCGAGACGGCATGCCCCGAAGGCGCGGCTGGTAAGGCCGATGGGCGCGCGATATGCGCCAACTGGCTGCTGATGATGCCTGGCTCACGGGCTGAGTTGCTCGTCGCCTACCGCGACGAGAAGGGGAGGCTTGTGAAGCCCGGACCGGAAGCCTCCGCTATTTTTCA
>CAIXXC010000069.1 GCA_903923205.1 uncultured Rhodospirillales bacterium
AACGCCGGCCTGCTGGCGACAGGCGGTCCGGGGCTGGTGCCTTGCACACCACTCGGCTGTCAGATGCTGCTGCGCGATTATCTTGGCGACCTTTCCGGGTTGGAAGCGGTCATCGTCGGTCGATCGAACATCGTGGGCAAGCCAATGGCCCAACTGCTGCTCGGCGATAATTGCACGGTCACGATCGCGCATTCACGCAGCCGTGACCTGCCGGCGATCTGTCGCCGCGCTGACATTCTTGTCGCCGCCGTCGGTCGACCGGAGATGATCCGCGGTGACTGGATCAAGCCGGGTGCGACCGTGATTGATGTCGGCATCAATCGAATTGCGGGCGCCGAGGGAAAGACCAGGTTGGTCGGAGACGTGGCCTTCGGGGAAGCTGTCGAGGTCGCGGGCGCGATAACGCCCGTGCCGGGTGGCGTCGGCCCGATGACGATCGCCTGTCTGCTCGCCAATACCTTGACGGCGGCCCGGCGCAGCAGGAAGCTTGTCTGACGAGGAGAGGCTGCGGGAGCAGGACGGAGAGCCCATGCGCATCGCCTATATGAGCGATCTGCACCTGGAGTTTGAAGCGACCCGCGCCAAGCAGGATGGCTGGCGCGAGCTGGATGCTGCGCGCCGCAACCTGCCCGGCCACCCGGATCGTGGCCCGCTTCTCTCTTCGATCCAGGGGGTCGATCTGGTCATTCTGGCGGGCGACATTGATCTTGGCGCGCATGGGATTCGCTACGCCGACGCCGTCGCCAGTTACCTTGAAGTGCCCGTCATCTATGTCTCTGGCAATCATGAAAGCTATGACAGCGATCTCACCAGTCTGACCCGTATGCTGCAGGAAGCCGCCTGGGCTACCGAGGGGCGGGTATTCTACCTTGAACAGGGGGTTGCAAGCCTCTGGATCGGCAGCCAGCGCCTCCATGTCCTGGGCTGCACCCTATGGACGGATTATCAGATCGAAGGTGATCCCGACGACGCCATGCGCAGGGCGCATGAGCGGATGGCCGATTACCGTCACATCACCTGGCATGGAGCCTCATTCCAGCCGCGTGACGCGCTGGCGATCCATCGACGCAGTCGTGTCTGGCTTGATGAGCAAATCGGCCATATCCGCCAGCGCGAGCCGGACTCGCGACTTGTGATCGTGAGCCACCACGCGCCGATCCCGCTGCCGTTGGAACCACGCGTTGCCGCAATGGCCCCCTGTTATGCCTCTGATCTGTCATCTGCGATTGTGCAGTGGCGCCCCCATGCCTGGTTCCACGGCCACAGCCACCGCCGCCACGAAACCCGCCATCACGACACCTGGGTCGTTTCCGCACCGCTCGGCTACCCTGGGGGCCACATGCTCGATCTCAACTACACGCCAGGCCTGCTGGAGTTCTAACAGGGTCGCGTCGGGAGGGGCGGCTTATGGTTGACATCCTCAGGGCTTAAGGCTTAAGTGCCCGCCACTCGCGGTCGTCAAGGTCGCAAATCTCACCCCACGCACCCTCTGGCGCGCGATGACCGAAGGTGAGAGCCCGTAGCTCAGCCGGTAGAGCATCTGACTTTTAATCAGAGGGTCTCGGGTTCGAACCCCGACGGGCTCACCAATATTTTCAAGGGGTTACTATAGTACACGCGTTCCCTTGAGGGGTGGTGTTGTGCCGCAAACCCGGCAGGACGTATTTGGTTGATTTTGCATCAGCCGACCGACGTCTGACAACTTCGCGCGATCTTGTCCGCCTTGGCAATCCTGACCATGGGCGGTGCCATGCCTACCCGGAAATGCGGACGACAAACACCCGCTGGTTCCGGATCTGAGCCGGCACTACCCCATCCCTCTTCAAAACCGCACCGCAGTGCGCGGTCTCAGCTCACCAGATCATAGGCGTCGAGTTCCGGGGTGGCCATGACCTCGGCAAAGCGGCTATAGGCCCAGGGCCAACTCGCCGGCACCCCATGCTTGTCGAGATACCAGCTCTTGCAGCCGGTCGACCAGATGCTGCCCTTGCCGGCGCTGATCCGGGCTTCGTCGAATTTCTCGGTTGCCGCCAGGCTGGCGCTGATCTGCTGACATGTGCCGGCACGGATCTGATCAAGCAATTGCATGATGTAGCCAAGCTGGAACTCTGCGATCTGGATGAGCGAGAAGTTTCCGACAGGGCCGTTCGGGCCATTGAGCATGAAGAAGTTCGGGAAATTCGGCACCGAGATCGACAGATAGGCGAAGGGCCGATCCGCCCATACCGTATCAAGATCGATGCCGTCGCGCCCAATCACCCGCGCCGGCCGCACGAAGCGATCTGCTGCGAAGCCAGTGGCCAGCACCAGAACATCAAGGTCATGCAATCGCCCGTCCTTGGTCCTGATACCCTTGGGCTCGACCGCCTCGATCGCCTCAGTGACAAGTTCCGCATTCGGATGCTGGATCGCATCGTAGAAATCGGTCGAGAAGATCAAGCGCTTGCAGGCCGCGCGGTAATTCGGCCGCAGCTTTTCCCGCAAGCCCGGGTCCTTGACACCGTTTTCCAGATTATCGAGGCACGCCTTCTCGATCATGTGCATTTCAGGTGAATCGGCCTTGATGACCGCGTTGGCGATCCCGCCAATCATCATTTCGTGCAGTTGGTCGCGCAAGGATGCCATCAGCTTTGGATCGCGAGTGAAACTCGCCCGTTCCGCCTCGCTGTAGTGGGCGTTCTCGATCGGCATGATCCATTGCGCGGTACGCTGGAACAGCTCAAACTTCCCAACCTTCGCGGCCAGTGCCGAGGTGATCTGGATGGCGGTCGAACCCGTCCCGATGACGCCGACGCGCTTGCCTTCCAACGGCACGGTGTGATCCCAGCGCGCGCTGTGGAAGCGCGCCCCGGCGAATGTGTCCAGGCCGGGGATATCGGGAATATTGGGATGGTGGAGGACGCCGGTCGCGGCGATCAGGATATCGGCGGTGTCGCGCTCGCCCTTGGCGGTCAACAGGTGCCAGCGGCCATCCGCGAATTCGCAGGATTTGATCTCCTCGCCGAAGCGAATGCTTTCCATCACCCCATATTTGTGCGCGACGCCTTCGAAATAGGCTTCGATCTCGTCGCCCGGGGCGAAGGTCTGGCTCCAGTTTGGATTGGGCTCGAAAGAGTAGGTATAAAGATGGGCGGGAACGTCGCAGGCAATGCCGGGATAGGTATTCTCGCGCCAGGTCCCGCCGACGCGATTGGCCTTCTCATAGATAATGAAATCGGTATAGCCGGCCTCGCGCAGCTTGATCGCCGACAGAATCCCGGCCATGCCGGCGCCAATGATGACGACACGCAGATCGTTAGTGATCTTCTTGGACTGCGCCATTTACCGTCCCCTCCTCCATCTTTCATTCTTGCTTCATCGCCGCGCACCGGTTCCAGCCGAGGCGGATTGCAGAACTTGGCACCGCCTCGCCCAACGGCAATGATCCATATCAATCGTTCTTTTTCAAAGTCCAGTCCCCATCATGGCAACGGCGGGTCAGGGACCATCGGCCCGGGGATTCCCTTGCCGCCCTTGAATCCACTCGCGTAGCCGGCAACATCGGTTTTAAGGGTCGCGATCTCGTCGCGCATCCCCCTCTCGCTGCCCCGCCGCAGCAAAAGCTCGTAATACCGCTTGGACAACGTGGGATTGTTCGGGTCCGCGATCGCATCGGCTCGGAATTCCGACGAAATCCGGTCCGTCATCGCCACCGAGGTCGCAAGCCGAGCCGAGCGTTCCTGAAGCCACGCCGTCATGATCCCGGTCTGGCCAGTCGTGGTCGCCTCATGCAGGAAATGGTCGAGCAGATCGGCGCGTGCATGCAGTTCGAACGAGCCATAGAACAGTTCTGCGACCGCGTTGTCGGGTGGCCCCGGCTTGACGGCACCTCCGTCATCGATCGGTGCCGGTGTCTGCCTGACCTTGGCGTCGAGGGCTGCAGCGCCGTTACGATAGAAAGCCAGACGATCGAGCAGCTTTTGCGTGAACGCGGCTTCCAGCGCCACATTATCCTTGTTGAGGTCGCCTTTGATCGCACAGTCCGCGGTGGCGATCAGAAGCGCGAGCACCAGCATGATCCGCCCACGTATCACGGACGCCTCTCCCTTTACCGCCAGGCCCACAGGGGCATGAACCATGGTTCATGAATTACTACGAAGCGGACAACTCAGAAACAAAGGCTTTCGACGGCTTCGATCAATTCTTTAGGCTTGAACGGCTTGGCGAGGTGACCATTCGCCCCGAATTTGTCGGCTAGGTCGAGGTAGAAGTTCGGCTCGACGATGCCCCCACCGGAAATTGCGATAATTCCGATTTCGGCGTGGAGCTTCTTTAATTGTTGAATGGTTTCGATGCCGTCACGACCCGGCATCAGGATATCGACAATCACTATATCCGGCATCTCCTGTTTCATCTGGTCAACCGCGACAAAACCATCGGTGGCTTCACGAACCAGATGACCGGCCCCGGTCAGAATTCGGGCGATCATGCGCCGCATTGGTGCCTCATCGTCTATGACGAGTATTGTTGCCATGATGTTGGTCCTAAACGGCGCGCGGTTGAAGAGGCTCGTTAAGCACCTGACGCAGGATGCTGGCGAGATCGCTTTTGTGGTACGGCTTGTTG
>CAIXXC010000070.1 GCA_903923205.1 uncultured Rhodospirillales bacterium
ATCCTCTCGATATTCCGCAACTCCCACGCTCTTTATGGCGAGGGCGGGCAAGCGATCATTGAAAAATTTCAGATATTCGGCCCGATAATCGCGATCAGCGTGGTTTCTCTATTTGCAAATAGGGATATTCGGTTTTGGATTATTATTAATTTTTTGATAAATGTAATCCTTTATCTTCCTTACGGAGATTTAATACAACCTAATTTCTTTCGCTATTACAATTTACACTACTTCAAGTGGGGCTATCCCTGGCTTGCCGTAGTGGCTGTCGGCCAAGCGGCGCTTTGGATCGGAGGCCTGTTCGGCGCGACCAGGTCGCGCAGCGCCATCGCGCTTGCGGCATGCGCTGTTGTGACCTTGCTCATATTCGAGATCGAGCTTGCGCCGGTTGACAAGGTCGTGGTCCAGGACACCCGTTCTGCGGAGGCTCACACCTTGGGCATCACCCTGCCTGAGCCCCGGAGCGTGCAGTTCATCGACATTTCGGCGATCAGCGGCGGAAGGAGCCAATTTGACTCTCCGGCCACCCGACTGTTGATCGACGGCCAACTTTTCCCCGCAGGACTCAACCGCTTCTATCCCAGTGGCGGAGGCGGCCGGATCATCTTCTTCAAGCCGGTCGTCATGCGGACGATGGCGTTGACGACCGACGCCGGTCTTGCGTTCAAATCTGGCAATGGCCAGTCGGTGATCGGCTCCGTCGGCCCGGCGTTCGGTTGCCTGAACCACGATTGCGACCCGCCCAACCGCCGCCCTTGGATCAACGGGGAGGTGCAAATCCGCCTTTCGGACGCGACCGCGCTGACGGAGCTCGACACCTCCGACTTCATTGGCGTCGAGCCTTGGGGGCAGTGGTCCGGCAAAGATGACGCCCATCTTCGCCTGGGTGTGCAGACCGCACCCGGCGATCTGAGCATATCGAGCCGTTATGGGCCCTTGCTCGGCGGAAAGCGGCATGACGCGCAGGTTTCGCTGTTGGTCAATGGCTGCACCATCGACAAGAGACGCTTTGAGACAGGCGACATGCAGACCGTCGAGGGCGTGATTCCGAAACGCTGCCTGCACGCTGACGGTGAAATCGACGTCGAATGGCGCGGTCCCAAGCCCGTGCGACCGGTTGACCTTCACATCAACGGCGACACGCGTGGTCTGGGTGTGGCGGTAGAGGGGGTTTCGATCCGCGAGGTCCGCTGAGGCCCGCGATCAGCTCGCCTCAGGCCTCCCCTGATTCACCGCAAGGCCAAGCTGAGCCTTAGCGGGACAGGTTGTATTTCAGGATGCAATAGATCGCGCGCACGCCGTCTTTCCAACCGATCTTCTTACCTTCGTCGTAGGTGCGCCCGTAGTAGCTGATGCCGACCTCGTAGACCCGGCATTTGAGCTTGGCGACCTTGGCGGTGATCTCCGGTTCGAAGCCGAAGCGGTTTTCCTCGATGGTGATGCCCTGGATGATCTCTCGGCGGAACATCTTGTAGCAGGTTTCCATGTCCGTCAGATCGAGGTTCGTGAACATGTTGGACAGCAAGGTCAGGAAGCCGTTGCCCAGGCGGTGCCAGTAGTAGAGCACGCGGTGGGCGTCGCCGCCGGCGAAGCGCGAGCCGAACACCAC
>CAIXXC010000071.1 GCA_903923205.1 uncultured Rhodospirillales bacterium
GACAAAAGTGTCTCGCATGATCCGGGCCTCGGAACTGGTCCGGGAGACCCTTCATGCAGACCACCACGATTCACCACGCCAAGCTGCGCCTGTCCGACAGCAATGTCCGCAAGCTCAATGCCGAATCTGGCCTTGAGGCGCTTGCCGCCAGCATTGCCGAACACGGCCTGTTGCAGCCGCTGATTGTCAGCCCGGCGAAAGGCCGCAAGACGCTTTTCGATGTCCATGCCGGCGGTCGGCGCTGGCGCGCGATCGGCCTGCTGATCGAGCGCGGTGTCCTGCCGAAGGATTACGCCGTCGATGTGCGGCTGTGCGGTGACGACGCCGCCGCCGCCCGCGAAATCAGCCTGGCAGAAAACCTCATTCGCGAGGCGATGACGCCAACTGACGAAGCTCGCGCCTATGCGGATATCGTGGCTGAAGGCACCGATGCCGAGGCTGTCGCCCGGCGGTTCGGCGTCACCGTGCGCCACGTGCATGGCCGCCTGCGCCTGGCCGATCTGGCCGAGCCGATCTTTTCCGCGCTGGCGACTGGCGACATCACGCTCGATGTCGCGATGGCCTATGGCTCGATCGGCGACCGCGACCGGCAGCAGGTGGCATGGGAGCGGCTGTCGACCAGTTGGCAGCGCGACAATGCGCAGGCGATCCGACGGGCCATCGCCGAGGAGTCGCTGGCTTCCAGCCATCCCGTCGCGCGCTTTCTGGGTGAAGCGGAGTACACTGGCTCCGGCGGGCGTATCGAGCGCGACCTGTTTGCCGGGGAAGGTGAGGGGCTCTGGCTCGACGGCGACATTGCCATGGAACTGGCGATGAAGAAGCTGACCTTCGAGGCGGACGTCGCAGCGCTGGGCAGTCGCCTCGGTTGGGTCAAACCGCTACTTGCGGCCCACGTCAGCTATGAGGATACGAAGGAGTTGCATGCCTACTGGCCACGCAGTGAAGGTCCCAGCGCTGAAGCCGCCGCGCGCATGCTGGAGATTTCGCAGCGCATCGAGGAAATCGGCATAGAGCTCGACGACCCGCAGGACGATGATGTCACCGCTGCGCTCGAGTCGGAGCACGACGCGCTCGAAGCCGAATACGAGCAGCTTGGGGATACCGAGTATCTGATCCCCGATGACGACAGGCCCAATGTGGGTACGTTCCTGGTGCTGGGCAAAGACGGCAGCCCGCGCCTCCTCGAAACCTTCTACACCACCGCCAAACCCGAGCGCCGCAGCAATGTCGCAGGCAACGCTCCGGACACGATCGAGGCTGGTGACGAAGTACCCGCCGTCGAAGCCGCGCTGCCACGTTCGCTCGAAGAGCAGATGGCCAAGGATCGGCGTGATGTCCTGGCGCTGCATCTCGCATATAACCATTCGCTTGCGTTCGATCTGGCGATCTTCTCGCTGGCACGCGATCTGGCCGGGCACTTCGGCACCAGTAAGACAGGCTGCACGATCCGCATCGGTGATCGCAACGAGCCGATGGGCCTCACCGGCATTCCGGTCAGCCTTGCGGTCTCGGAACTCGAAACGATCCGTGCTTCGTTGCCACACGACTGGTCGCGCGAAGAGGACAGCTTTGCCGCCTTTCTGGCGTTCCGCGCACTCGACGATGACACCCGCGCATGCTGGCTCGCCTATGCCGTCAGCCAGAGCTTGACAGCGGGCCTGGCCAGTGGACCGCACAAGTCGGCTTTCCAGACTGGCTTGGGCGAACTCATGGGCATCGTCACCGCCAGCCACTGGCGTCCTGCCGCCGAGAACTTCTTTGACCGCATCAAGAAGGGCCAGATCCTGAACATACTCGGGCAATTCGATGCCGAGCTTCCCGGGCGGTACGCGACGGCCAAGAAGGCCGAACTCGCTTCGGCGGCAGCCCGGCTTTGCGCTGGTGACACGATCACCGAACCGGAGGTCAAGGCCCGCGCGCTCGCATGGGTGCCGGACGCCATGCGGTTCGGCATTGCCGGCGAAGTGGACGACGATAACCTCGCTGATGAAAGCGACGCCATCGAGCCGACCGACTTCACACCCGAAGCAGACGACCCCGCCTGCGACGTAGCCAACCAGAACGAGTCGTCAGAACTGGTCTCCGACGCGGCCTGACGTAGCCCAAACCGTCAAAACTGAGCGGGGGTTGGCGCTGCCGGCCCCCGCAGTTCGCTCTCGCACGAGGCACCATGTTGCCAGAGGCAAAGCGGGGAGACCGGGCGCGCAAGCGCTTGGACCCTTGGAGAACCATCACATGAAACCCCGCCACGACATTTATGCGACCGTCACCGACCAACTCATTGCTGCCATTGAGGCGGGTGCTGGTGATTGGAAAATGCCATGGCACCATACCGGTGCGCCGGTCATGCGCCCGACCAGCGTGGCTGGCCGTCGCTATTCCGGAATAAACCGCCTCGTACTTTGGGCCACGGCGGACGCCTGCGGCTATGCCTCGGGCACCTGGGCTACATACCAGCAGTGGCGCTCGATCGATGCGCAAGTTCGCAAGGGAGAGTCTGGCACGCACGTCATCCTCTGGAAGAAGATCGACCGGCAGGACGGCGCTACCCCGATTGGCAATACCGGCGATGGGGAAGGGGACAGCCGGGCCCGGTTCTTTGCCCGATCGTTCGTCGTCTTTAACCGTGACCAGGTCGATGGTGCGGAAGACACCCCGGACAAGCAGATCGCGCCGATCAGCACCACTGTGGCCGAGGCGCTTGCATTCCTGGAAGGGCTTGGTGTGCCGGTCGAATATGGCCTCCACGATGCTTATTACCGTTCCGACCTCGACAAGGTGTTCATGCCCGAACGGCAAGCCTTCGACAGCGACCTCGACCTGGTCTCAACACTCTCGCATGAAATCCTGCATTCCACCGGCCACGGGACCAGACTGGCCCGGGAAACGCTGCGCGATTACCACAAGGAACGCAGCATCCGCGCGCGCGAAGAGCTCACCGCCGAGATCGGCGCTTCCTATCTCATGGCGGATTTGGGGCTGGCTTATACGCCGCGCGCCGATCACGCGGCATACCTTGCGAGTTGGTTGGTTGCCCTCAAGCACGATCCGAAGGCGATCTTCACCGCCGCTGCGCAAGCCCAGGCCGGCGCCGACTGGATCCACGCGCATGCCGGCGCCAGCGCCGTGCCGCTCCAGATTGCGGCATAAGGTGCGGTATCGCACTCGTGGCGTCCGAGCGGAGCGCGCTGATTTCCTCGCGTTCTGCGAACACCAAAGTCGGTGGGTGATCCCAATAGCCACCGGAATTTTGCGCCGGCCATTGCCAAGCGTTTGGGCAATCGCCAAGGAATCGACATGCTCAAAGTCCAGCCATATTGCGTAGCCTGGCGCGACAATTGCCTGGCGGCCCTTGCCGTGAGGATAGTTTGACATGGCGAGCAACGGCACAACCGGACATTATCGCCGCCTGACAGGCGTGCTTCGTATGGCCGGTCACAGCCCGATGCTGGAAACCAGCGACAATCGCATCTTGCGCTTGGTGACGTCGGAAGACTTCGCGAGCTTCGATGGCGATTCCGTGATCGTCGAAGGCAATCTGACCGGTTTGGACCGGCTCCAGGTCGAATGGATCGGTCGCCCGGTATCGTAGTCGGGTCACTCGTCCCTGATGTTCAACTCTCGACGGGCGGGATTGCTTCTTCAAAGGTCGGGGTCAGCTTCTTGCGCCTTGGCGCCTTCGCTTTCACGGGCTCAGGTGTTGGCGCGGGAGCCGGTTTGCGTCCGAGGCCAATCTTGACCGCCAGTTCCTTGCGCTTGGCCGCATAGTCCGAGGCAACCAGCGAATAACTCGAGGGCAGGCCCCAGTAGCTGCGGTATGCATCCGGCGTCAGGTTGTGATCGGTCGCAAGGTGGCGCTTGAGCATCTTGAACTTGGCGCCGCATTCGAGGCAGGTGACCGCGTCAGGCTTTACCGACGACCGGATCGAGACAGCGGGCTCGCGCTTTTCCGCAATTGGCACTTGCGCCTCGCCCAGTTTGGCCAGTGATCCATACACAGACTGGATCAGCGCCGGGAGATCGTTGGCTGATACAGAATTATGGCTGACCTGGGCCGAAACGATATCGGCAACGA
>CAIXXC010000072.1 GCA_903923205.1 uncultured Rhodospirillales bacterium
CGATCTTCGACGACAACGACAACCCCCTGCCGCCCGGTGAAATCGGCGAGATTGTGTGTCGCGGCACGCAGTTGATGGCCTATTACTGGGGTCGGCCCGAAGCGACGGCGGAAGCCTTCCGCAGTGGTTGGCTGCATACCGGTGACGTCGGCAAGATGGACGAGGATGGGTTCTTCTACATCCTCGACCGCAAGAACGACATGCTGATCTCAGGCGGCTTCAACGTCTATCCGCGTGAAGTCGAGGATGTTCTGCTGGAATACGAAGGCGTGATCGACGCTGCCGTCGTCGGTTTGGCGGATGAAAAATGGGGTGATCGCATCCACGCGGTCATCACTGCGCGCGCTGGCGTCGATGCCGAGGCGGTACTGGCGCATGCTGTCTCTCGTCTGGCCGGATACAAGCGGCCGAAGTCGATCGAAATCTGGCCGGAACTGCCCAAGAGCGCTGCCAACAAGATCCTCCGTCGCGAGATTCGCGACACCATCAACCGCGCTGCCAACAGCGCGTCCCGGTGATCGGAACCCCATCATGACCCCTTCCCACATCGTTCTTCACGGTCTCGCCATCAAGAAGCACGCAGGTCCGGCGGATATCGCCGGGTTGATCGGGCTTGACGAAACGACGACGGCGACCTTGCTCGCAAAGGCGGCGACCGGTGGTCGCGCGGTTGAAGTCAGCGGCAAGTATATGCTGTCGGGGCTCGGCCGAATCGCGCTCGACGCCGATTATTCGCGCCACTACGATGAAGTCCGCGAAAATGCTGCCTTCATGTCGGCCTACGAGGCGTTCGAGGTCATCAATGTGACCCTGAAAGGTCTAATTACCGACTGGCAGACGATGGAGGTCGGCGGTCAGCGCGTGACCAATGATCATGCCAACAAGTCCTACGACGACGGCATCATCGATCGGCTCGGCAAGCTGCACGAGCGCGCTGAGGGCATCCTCGCCAAGCTGTCGAGCGTGATCCCGCGCATGGCCTATTACAGCAAGGGACTGCTCGAAGCGCTTGAGAAGGCCGAGGATGGCGATATCGCCTGGGTCTCCGACGCCAAGATCGAGAGCTACCATACCCTTTGGTTCGAGCTGCACGAGGATTTGCTGCGTATCGTCGGCCGGATCCGGAGCGAATAATGGCCACAGCGGCTCCCTGGATCCTTCGGCTCGACGGCAGCTCGCTGCCCGAAAAGGCGTTGATCGGCGGCAAGGCCTGGTCGGTAGCGCACATGCGCTCGCTCGGCCTCAGCGTGCCGGCGGCCTTCGTGATCACCACCGAAGCCTGCCGCTACTACCTCGAGAAGGGAACGCTGCCGCCGGAGCTTGATGCCGAGCTTGAAGCCAATATCGCCTGGCTCGAAGCCCAAAGCGGGCGCAGTTTCGGCGCAGGTCCAAGCCCCCTTCTGGTGTCGGTCCGCTCCGGCGCGCCGATCTCGATGCCGGGCATGATGGACACGGTGCTCAACCTCGGCATCAATGACGAGACCCAGGTCCTGCTTGGCGCGGAATGCGGCGATCCGGGTTTTGCCGCCGACACCCGTCGTCGGTTCCGTGAACTCTACGCCAGCATCGTCTTGAAGACCGAGGACCACCACACGGCGGTGATCCCGGAAAATGTTCGCGATCAGTTGAACGGTGCCATCAACGCTGTGTTCGATTCGTGGAATTCGCGCCGCGCCCGCCGCTATCGCGATCATCATGATATTCCGCATACCCTTGGTACCGCCGTGACGGTTCAGGCCATGGTATTCGGCAATATGGACGGCAATTCCGGCACCGGCGTTCTGTTCAGCCGAAACCCCATCACCGGCGAACCGGTGCCCTATGGCGAGTTCCTGAACCGCGCTCAGGGCGAGGACGTCGTGTCCGGCAAGCACACGCCGAAACCGCTTGAGGCGATGCGCGAGAGCCTCGGCGATGCCATGGACGAGTTGCTGAAATCGTCTTCCCTGCTTGAGCAGACCTCAGGCGACATGCAGGACATCGAGTTTACGGTCGAGCGCGGCAAGCTCTATTTCCTGCAGAGCCGGGTCGCCAAACGGGCGCCGCGTGCGGCCCTGCGCAGCGCCGTTGATATGGTCAATGAAGGCTGGGTCGATCGCGAGACCGCGTTGCAGCGGATTTCCTCCGAGCAGATCCGGTTGCTGTTGAGCCCGCGTCTGGTTGAAGGCGCCGCCGGAAAAGCCACGGTGCTGGCCAAGGGCGAAGCCACCTCGCCGGGCGTCGGGGTTGGTCTTGTGGTTGCGGATGCCGATGAGACGGAAACACGTGCAGCTAAAGGCGACGCCGTGGTTCTGGCTCGCCCGACGACCAGCCCGAATGATCTCCACGGGATGATCGCGGCGAAGGCGATCCTGACGGAACAGGGCGGCTCCACCAGCCATGCGGCGGTGGTCGGCCGCGCGCTCGGTCGGCCTTGCGTGGTTGGCTGCGGTGCGGGCAGCCTCGAGGCGCTTGCGGGACAGGTCGTGACCGTCGATGGCAGCACCGGGATTGTCTATCAAGGCGCGCTTGAGGTGTTCACGCCGCGCGAAGAAGATGATCCCGCACTCCATCTCGTCGCCCAATGGGCCGCCGTTGTGGCCAAGGTGCCGGTGCTGGCCGCCGCGCCCGCCGGTGTGATGCCTGTTGATTTTGACGAAAACCTCGAACAATCGGCGGCGTTGTTTGCCTCGTTGCAGCCCGGTGCGGTTGTCAGCGGGGCATTGTTTGCCAATGACGAAAAAGCGGTGCATTCGGCGATTGCCGCCGGTGCCGCCACCATCATCACGCAGCCCGTGTTACCGGCGCTGCTCGCCGCGGCCCACGCCGCTCTTGCGAACAGGGGATAGATCGTGAGTTCCATTTCGACCCAGGACATTGAAGCCATCGTCGATCAGTTCCAGCGCGGTGACTGGCGCGAGATGCATCTGCGCATCGGCGATGTCGAGCTGTTCCTGAGCAAGGACGGCAATGCGCGGCTCCCCGAGCGTGGTGCGTCGGCCCCGATTGCTCCCGCTGCCGCGATCGCGGCACCGGTTGCAGTCGCCCCGGTGGCGTCTTCCGGCCATGGGGCAGCGGCACCGGCCTCGGCAGCGCCGGTTGGTGCCGTGCCTCCCGGCTGGGTGCAGATTCGTGCGCCCAGCCTTGGGACCTTCTACCGTGCGCCCAAGCCGGGTGCGCCGAAATTCGTCGAGGTCGGTGCCGCGGTCACGCCTGAATCCGATCTCTGCCTGATCGAAGTCATGAAGCTTTTCACGACGCTTCGCTCCGGCGTCTCCGGCACCGTGCGTGAGGTCTATGTCCAGGACGGCGAGTTGGTTGAATTCGACCAGCCGCTCTTCCTGATTCAGCCCAATGCCTAAGCCTTCCCCCGCAGCCGGGCGGTTGTTTGTCGCCAACCGGGGCGAGATCGCACTGCGCGCCATCCGCGCGGCTCACGCCCTGGGGATGGAGGCTGTGCTCGGCGTATCAGTGGCCGATAAGGGCAGCCTCGGTGCCGCCGAGGCAGACCGCACCGTGGTGCTTGGTCCGGCGGCGGCGCGTGATTCCTACCTCAATGCCGGGCTGATCGTGCACGCGGCTGTCGCCACGGGTTGCACCGCGTTGCATCCGGGCTATGGCTTCCTGTCCGAGCGGGCCGAACTGGCGGAACTCTGCGCCAAGGAAGGCGTGACCTTTGTCGGCCCTTCGGCGGATTCGATTCGCCGGGTCGGCGACAAGCTGTCGGCGCGCGCCATGGCAAAGGCTGCGGGCGTGCCGATGACCAGCGGCTCCGACGCGATTGACGATGTGGCCCATGCGCTGCGGATCGCGGAGCAGATCGGCTATCCGGTGATCACCAAGGCTTCGGCCGGTGGTGGCGGGCGCGGCATGGTGGTTGCCCATTCACCGGCCGATCTTGAGCGCGAGTTCGATCAGGCCGTGACAACCGCGCGCGAAGCGTTCGGCGACGGCACCTTGTTCATCGAGCGCTATGTCCAGATCGCGCGCCATATCGAGGTCCAGGTCGTCGGCGACGGCAAGGGGGGCGTTGTTCATTTCGGCGAACGCGATTGCTCGATCCAGCGCCGCTATCAGAAGATGATCGAGGAAGCCCCGGGGGCGATCCTGCCCGAACCGGTGCGCCGACGCCTGCATCAGGCTGCAGTGACCCTTTTGGGCTCGATCGGCTACAAGAATGCCGGAACGGTTGAGTTTCTCTACGACGTTGAGCGTGAAGAATTCTTCTTCATGGAGGTCAACGCCCGCATCCAGGTCGAACATCCGGTCTCCGAGGCGATTACCGGCACCGATCTGATCCAGACGCAGATCAAGCTCGCGACCGGCGCAATCGAGGGCCTGAACCAGGCCGATGTGTCCACCAAGGGCCACGCGATCGAGGCGCGGATCATCGCAGAAGATCCCAAGCGCGATTTCATGCCCGCGCCGGGGCGGATCACCCGCTGGGCCCCGCCTGTCGGCCCCGGCATCCGCGTCGACAGCGCGATGCAGGACGGGACATTGGTGCCGCCCTATTACGACAGCATGATCGCGAAACTGATCGTCCATGGTGAGACCCGCGATGCGGCGGTCGATCTATTGATCAAGGCGCTCGACAGCTTCGTTGTCGAAGGCATCGCGACCAATATTCCGCTGCTCAAATTCATCGCCGCACATGAAGATTTCCGCGGCAACCGTATCAACACACGCTGGCTGGAGACGGTGCTGCTGCCCGCTTTCCGGGCGCAACTGGGATAATCCGGACATGGCTCATGTCGAATTTCTCGATCAGACTCTTCGCGACGGCCAACAGAGCCTGTGGGGCATGCGCCTTCAGGCCGGGATGGCGCTGCCTGCCGCCGACTGGCTGGACCGCACCGGATTTCGCGTCTGCGACCTCACCGGCTCGAACCATTTCGAGGTTCTGATCCGCCATTGCCGGGAAAACCCCTGGCAAATGATGGATGCGATCGTCCAGGCGATGCCGCGCACGCCGCTTCGTGTCGGTATGCGCTCGAACGCGGCGGTCACGTTCCGGACGACGCCGGATGCGCTGATGGATGCCTGGATGCGGCAGTTGCTCCGCCACGGTGCCCGCAGCGTCTGGATCTATGACGTGTTGTTCAACATCGACAAGATGCATCGGTTGGCGAAGGTCGCGAAGGAATTCAACGCCGAAGTCGCCGGTTCGATCATGTTCACCCTGTCGCCCATCCACACCGACGCCTACTACGCCGACAAGGCGAAGCGGCTGGCCGAGTGCCCGGATATCGACACCATCCTGCTCTATGACACCGCCGGTGTTCTGGAGAAGGAGCGCCTGACGACCCTGCTGCCCGCGATTGTTGCCCATTCGCAGGGCAAGCCCATCGAATTCCACGCCAACAACATTCTGGGCCAGTCGGGCAAAGCCTATCTCGACGCTATTCCGCTGGGCGCCACGATCCTGCACACGTCAAGCCGCCCGATGGCTAACGGGCCTGCCGTGCCATCGACCGAATCCGTGGTCGCGAACTGCGAATTGCTGGGCCATACCCATAATCTGGATAAAAGCCTGTTCGCGCCGGTCGCCGATCATTTCGAGCGTGTCGGCAAGGCGGCAGGCTTCCTGGTCAACCAGCATAATGAATACAACGTGCTGTCGATTCAGCATCAGATTCCGGGCGGTATGGTCGGGACGCTGAAAGCCCAGCTTGCCCAGCACAAGATGATGGATCGCCTCGACGAGGTCTTGAACGAAGTGGCGGTCGTGCGCCGTGAGCTCGGCTATCCCGGCATGGCGACGCCGTTCAGCCAGCTTGTCGGCATCCAGGCCGTCCTCAACATCGTCAAGGGTGAGCGTTACGCGATCGTCCCCGACGAGGTGGTCGAATACGCGGCCGGCTATTATGGCCCGACCGCTGCGCCGATCGATCCCAATATCCTTGACCGGATCATGAACTCCTCGCGCGCCAAGGAAGTTCTGGCATCGCCGCCGGAGCAGCCGACGATCGAGGAACTGCGCAAGCGTCATGGCACCGGCGATGATGATGACGAGCTTATCCTGCGCGCGCTGATGCCTGCTGCCGATCTTGAGAAGATGCGTGCGGCGGGTCCGTTGCAGCGTCATTTCCCGCTGCTGTCGTCGCCGGAACTGGGCCAGGTCGCGCATCTGATGAAGGTGGTGAAGACTCCGCTGGTGCAGTTCAGCTCCGAAGCCATGTCGATCACGCTGCGGCGATGACGACGCGCCGCGCGGTCATTGTCGACGTCGTCCGCTCACCCTTTGGCAAGGGTAAGGCGGGCGGCGCGCTCGACGGGTTCCATCCGGTCGATCTTTATGCCCAGATCCTGCGCGGTCTCGTGGCGAGAACCGGGATCGACCCGGCACTGATCGAGGATGTGATCACTGGCTGCGTCATCCAGGTAGGCGAGCAGGCAGGTAATATCGGGCGGCAGGCGGTGCTGGCTGCCGGCCTGCCGGAGTCGATCCCGGCGGTGACGCTCGACCGGAAATGCGGCTCGGCACAGCAGGCGTTCGATTTCGCGGCGCAAGGGGTAATCGCCGGGGCCTATGATGTCGTCGTCGCGGGCGGCGTCGAGATGATGAGCCTGATCCCGATGAAGGCCAATCGGCTGGGGCGCGATGCCGATGGTGTGCAGTTCAAGGAGCGTTATCCCAACGGCCTGGTGGGTCAGGGGATCTCCGCCGAACTGATCGCCGCGAAATGGGGCATCACCCGCGAGGCGCAGGATGTCTTCTCCTTGCTCTCTCATCAACGCGCTGCTGCCGCGGAGGATGCAGGGATCACCCAGCGTTCGATCCTGCCGGTGACAGTGCAGACCCCGGACGGGCCGAAGATTGTCTCACGCGACGAGGGCTTGCGGCGGGAGACGACAGTCGAACGGTTGGGCCAGTTGAAGGCGGCCTACGAAAATGCGGCCATGGTGGAACGCTTTCCCCAGATTCGCTGGAGCGTGACGGCAGGCAACGCCAGCCAGATCAGCGATGGCGCGTCCGCTGCCTTGATCATGGAAGAAGGGCTCGCCCTCAAGCTCGGGCTGAAGCCGCGCGCCGCAATCACGCATTTCGCGGTATCAGGCGACGATCCGATCTATATGCTGACGGCCATTATCCCGGCGACCCGGCGATTGCTGCAGCGCGCCGGACTGAAGATCGACCAGATTGATGCCTTTGAGGTCAACGAGGCCTTTGCGCCGGTGCCCTTGGCCTGGATCAAGGAACTCGGTGCCGATCCTGAGCGTGTCAACCGGCATGGCGGTGCCATTGCCCTTGGTCATCCTGTTGGTGCCTCGGGCGGTCGCCTCTTGTCTGCCCTGTTGGCAGTGCTGGAGACGGACGGGACGCGCTATGGATTGCAGACGATGTGTGAATCCGGCGGCATGGCGAACGCGACCCTGATCGAGCGGCTCTAGGACCCGGGGCAGACGCAGATATGGGCAATACGCTGGCCAGAACGCGCGACGAGGGGACGGTCTCACGTCCCATATCGTCGCGTGTCATGGTCGAGGAAGCGGAGACGGAGGACAAGACCAGTTCGTGCGACCGTGTGGTCGAGCAGGTAACGCGGGGCATCCTCTCCGGGCGGTACGTCGCCGGGCAGAAGTTGATCGAGGCCGACCTCACCAGCGAACTCAACATCAGCCGGGGCCCGGTGCGCGAGGCTCTCAAGCGTCTGGCTGCCGAAGGCATCGTGGCGCTGACGCCGCATCGCGGTGCCTATATCCGCGCCCTTAGCCGTGTCGAAATTGCCGAACTTCTGGTCGTTACCGAATTGCTGGCCGGTCTGATGGCCCGTCTGGCCGCAGAACGCATTGAGGTCGCGGCCGATCCGACCTCAATCGGCCCGGCCTATGATCGCCTCGACCTCTACAAGGAGGGCCGCGAAAGCGGTCTCGATCTGCTGGATCAGCGCCGTCATTTCTACGAGACGCTGATCGAAATCGGTGGCAACGCCCAACTTCAGGCCATCATGCCGACGATGCGGCTGCATCTGCTGAGACAGCAAATCCAGTCCTTTCAAACCCCCGCCGACCGCCAGCGCCGGCTCGACGAATACGCCGCCGTTACCCGTGCCGTTTTGAAGGGCGACGCCAGGACTGCCGAGCGTAAGACTCGCGATCACATCCGGCGGATGCGCGGTGTCATCGCCGCGATGCCGGACGGCGCCTTTCCTTCGCCGAAATAATTGAGGCGATGCCCTCGCGGTATCGTCTTCATCCGCAGGAAGCATTGGACAGATTGCGGGCGTCCGTTACACCAGTTTGAAAGAATCAGCCGCGCGCGGCCCCAGTATTGCTAGGGTCGAGCCAAGATATTGCTGTGCCAATGGGGTTCCATGAAACAGATCCGCAGACTGCTCGTCGCCAATCGGGGCGAGATCGCCATTCGCGTGTTTCGCGCCGCTTCGGAACTGGGGATCACAACGCTTGCCGTCTATGCCGAGGAAGACAAGCTCTCGCTGCATCGCTTCAAGGCGGATGAAGCCTATCAGGTTGGCCTGAACCCCGACGGCACGCATCGCGGCCCTATCGAGGCCTATCTCTCGATCCCCGAGATCATTCGCGTTGCGGTCGACGCCCGCGCGGATGCCATCCATCCGGGCTACGGCTTCCTGTCGGAAAGCCCGGAACTGGCCGAAGCCTGCGCCCGCAACGGGATCATCTTCATAGGCCCGAGCGCGGAGACGATGCGCACGCTTGGCAACAAGGTCGCAGCCCGCAACCTTGCGGTCTCGGTCGGCGTGCCGGTGATGCCGGCCACGCCGCCTTTGCCGGACGATCCCGCCGACATCAAGCGACTGGCGGCAGAGGTCGGCTATCCCGTGATGTTAAAGGCATCCTGGGGCGGCGGCGGACGCGGGATGCGGCCGATCGAGAGCGAGGAAGCCCTGCTCGACGCCGTGATCAGCGCCCGGCGCGAGGCCATGGCGGCCTTCGGCAAGGACGAGGTCTATCTTGAGAAGCTGGTGCGGCGGGCACGCCATGTCGAGGTGCAGCTTCTCGGTGATACCCATGGCAATCTCGTCCATCTTTTCGAACGGGACTGCTCGGTCCAGCGCCGCAATCAAAAGGTGATCGAGCGGGCGCCCGCCGCCTATCTTGATGCTCCGACACGCGAGGGCCTGTGTCAGTCGGCGCTCAAGATCGGTCGCGGGGCCGATTACTGCGGTGCCGGGACGGTCGAGTTCCTAATGGATGCCGAGACCGGTAAATTCTACTTCATCGAGGTCAATCCCCGCATCCAGGTCGAACACACGGTGACGGAGGTTGTCACCGGGCTCGACATCGCCAAGGCGCAGATCAAGATTGCCGAAGGCGGTCGTCTCGGCGTCAGTGCGGAAACAGGGATACCGGGCCAAGCCGATATTCGCCTGAACGGGCATGCCCTGCAGTGTCGCATCACCACCGAGAATCCTGAGAACAATTTCATCCCCGATTACGGTCGCATCACCGCCTATCGCGGTGCCATGGGCTTCGGCATTCGCATCGATGGCGGCACGGCCTATTCGGGCGCGGTCGTGACGCGGTTCTATGATTCGATGCTGGAGAAACTGACCGCCTGGGCGTCGACCCCGGAAGAGGCGATTGCCCGCATGGCGCGCGCGCTCAAGGAATACCGTATCCGTGGCGTAGCGACCAACCTGACGTTTCTCGAAAACATCCTCGCCCATCCCAAATTCCGGGATAACAGCTACACGACGAAATTCATCGATGAATCGCCGGAGTTATTCCATCTCTCGCGGCGGCGTGACCGCGCCACCAAGCTTTTGACCTGGATCGCCGATGTCACGGTCAACGGCCATCCCGAGGTCAAGGGCAGGCCGCATCCCGCAGTCGATGCGCGGTTGCCGATCGCACCCCGTTTTGAGGCTCAGCCGGCAGCAGGAACAAGGCAGCGGCTGGAACAACTCGGCGCTGCCGGTTTCGCCGCCTGGATGAAGGCCGAAAGCCGGGTGCTCGTGACCGACACGACGATGCGCGATGCCCACCAATCCTTGCTGGCGACGCGGTTCCGCAGCGCCGACATCACGGCCATTGCCGATTCCTATGCGCGGGGATTGCCGCAGCTGCTGTCGCTCGAATGCTGGGGTGGTGCCACCTTCGACGTCTCGATGCGGTTCCTGAACGAGGACCCCTGGGAGCGGCTGGCGTCGTTGCGCGAGAAGGTGCCTAACATTCTGACGCAGATGCTGCTGCGCGGTGCCAACGGCGTCGGCTATACCAATTACCCGGATAACGTTGTCCAGTTCTTCATCCGTCAGGCGGCTGCTGGGGGCGTCGACATCTTCCGCATCTTCGATTGCCTGAACTGGGTCGACAATATGCGCGTTGCCATCGATGCCGTAGGCGCGGAAGGCAAGCTGGTCGAAGGCGCGCTGTGCTACACCGCCGATCTGCGCGATCCCGCCCGCTCCAAATATGACCTCAACTACTATATCGGCCTGGCCAAGCAGTTGGAGAAGGCGGGCTGCCATATCCTCGGGATCAAGGATATGGCGGGTGTCCTCAAACCGGCGGCGGCGACGCAACTTATTACGGCGCTGAAGCAGGAGGTGGGGATGCCGATCCATCTCCATACCCATGACACCTCCGGCCTTTCAGGAGCGACGGTACTGGCGGCTGTGGCGGCGGGCGTCGATGCCGTCGATGCCGCGATCGATGCCATGTCGGGCGGGACGTCGCAACCCTGCCTGGGCTCGATCGTCGAGGCGCTGCAGTATTCCGAGCGCGATACCGGGCTTGATACCGACGTGATCCGTCGCATCTCGTTCTATTGGGAGGCGGTAAGGGCGCAGTATGTCGCCTTTGAGAGCGACTTCAAGGCACCAGCCTCGGAGGTCTATCTCCACGAGATGCCGGGCGGTCAGTTTACCAACCTGAAAGAGCAGGCGCGTTCGCTGGGCCTGGAGGCGCGCTGGCACGACGTCGCCAAGGCGTACCGCGCCGCCAATGACCTGTTCGGCGATATCGTCAAGGTCACGCCCTCATCCAAGGTCGTCGGCGACATGGCATTGATGATGGTAAGCCAAAATCTCAGCCCCGCCGACGTCCTTGATCCGGGCAAGGAGATCGCCTTTCCGGCTTCTGTGGTCGACATGCTCAAGGGCGGCCTTGGCCAGCCAACCGGGGGTTGGCCGCTTGACCTTCAAGCCAAGGTCCTCAAGGGAGACGCGCCGCATACGGGCAGGCCCGGCGCGTTGTTGCCGCCGCTTGATCTGGTCGCCGCGCGCAGCGCTGCCGTCAAGGCTGTCGGCCACAATCTCGGCGATCTCGATCTGGCCTCCTACCTCATGTATCCAAAGGTCTTCAAGGACTTCACTGCGACGGTGGCAAAATACGGCCCTGTCGGAGTTCTGCCAACGCCGGTCTTTTTCTACGGCATGCGGGTCGGCGACGAGATCAACGTCGAGATCGAAAAGGGCAAGACGCTGGTTATCCGCCTGCAGGCAATCGGCGAGACGGATGAGGAGGGCAAGATGAAGCTCTTCTTCGAGTTGAACGGCCAGCCCCGGATTATTCGTGTGCCGAACCGCAGTGCCGTCGCCTCGGTCGTGCAGCGGCGCAAGGCGGAAGACGGCAATGATGCTCAGGTCGCGGCGCCAATGCCAGGGCTTGTCACCACCGTCGCAATAAAATCCGGCCAGCCGGTAAAGACGGGGGATGTTCTGCTGAGCATCGAGGCCATGAAAATGGAAACCGTTCTCCACGCTGCAAAGGACGGTATCATCGACGAGGTGTTTGTCGCTCCGGGCAACCAGATCGACGCGAGGGACCTGTTGATCACGTTCAAGCCTGCGGCGTAAAGCCAGGGGCTATGAAGCCCCATACAGGCATAGGCTAGATGAATCAGCCGCCCCTGTCGTACGCGGGGTCGTGGCGCCAGAAACTATGAGGATGATGACCGTGCCCGCCGTTCACGATTTTCGCGAAATTCCCCTCGTCGATATCGCTGGCATGATTGCCGGCAAGACTGAAACCTATGCCGATATCGCCGCGCAATTGGGCCGGGCCTCCCGGGATGTCGGCTTCATCTACGTCACCGGGCATGGCATTCCGGACGCTTTGTTTGCCCAGTTGCTGGCCGCGACCGAGGCGTTCTTCCGTCAACCGCTGGACGTCAAAATGCGCACGTACATCGGCAAGACGACAAACCATCGCGGCTATGTCCCCGAGGGTGAGGAGGTATTTTCAGCCGGCACAAAGGACAAGAAGGAAGCGTTCGACTTGTCGCTGGATCTGCCCGCCGATGATCCGGACTATCTCGCCGGCAATCCCCTGCTCGGGCCCAATCAATGGCCTGATCTGCCGGGGTTCAAGGATGCGGTCAGCGCGTATTACCAAGCCGCATTTTCGGTCGCCCGGGTGCTGATGCGCGGCTTCGCCCTTGCCGTGGGCGAGGCTGAGGATTTCTTCGAGCCCTACCTGACCAAGCCGCCCAGCCAGTTGCGCCTCGTCCACTATCCCCATGATGCGGACGCGACCGACGCCATGGGCATCGGCGCACACACGGATTACGAATGTTTCACCCTGCTTCATGCGACCCAGCCTGGGTTAGAGGTGTTGAATGGGGCTGGGCAATGGATAGACGCCCCACCTGTTCCGGGGGCCTTCATTGTCAATATCGGCGATATGCTCGAGATCCTGACCAATGGTGGCTTCGTCGCGACGTCGCACCGCGTCCGCAAGGTCAAAGCCGAGCGCTATTCGTTCCCGCTTTTCTTTACCCTGGACTACTATACGAAGGTATCGCCACTGAACCGCTTCGTCACGGTCGATAATCCGGCACGGGACGGATTGGTTGCCGGTGAGCATCTGTTTGCGCAGACCGTGCAAAGCTTCACGTATCAGAAAGAACGGCTGGCGCATGGTAAGATTAAGCTGCCCGAGAAATCGGTCGGGCTCTCGTCCTTCGGGCAGGAGGCGCGGCTGATACAGTCACGCGGCTGACCCAAGCGGAAGATTGTCCGACCCAGGCTGCAGCGAGGATGGAGACACGGTAGGAATGTCGGAACCTTCGAAACCCCCGTCGAAATACGCGCCATCCAGTTTCGAGGAACGGGGCGCTGCGGCGCCCTTTACGACACCAACCCTCTCAAGCGCCCGTATCCGCCTCGATGATCGGCACAATCTTGTTTTGCTCACCCCCGGATTCGCCGGCACCGGCGCCGTCTATGTGTTTCCTTGGACGGCGATTCCCGAACTCTTCACGATGACGGTACACGACCGGGCGCTTTACGAGCAAATCTCGAAGAACAAGGCGACGACGCCGAGTGCGATTCGACGCGAAGTGCTCCATGTGATGGCAAGTGGCCTCGCCGGCCCTGAAGCCAAGATTTCGGCACGGAAAAGTCTTGATGCAGATTCAGCCTATGAGACCGAAATTAAGGCTGTGCTGCTGATTTCCCTGCTATTCTCGCTTGATGTCGATGTCGCTGATCTCGTTGGTCTCGACTCTAGCAAATCGGACGTTATCGGCGCTTCCAAATCCAAGCTGGCCGAGGCGGTCAGGCCGCTCGGCGTCGATCCTGATACGGCCTATGAGCGTATAGAGCAATTGGCAGATGCGCTGGTTTATATTGGCCTTCCGACCTTCGGCAATCCCGGTCGATTGCGCGTCTTGTTAGATCAGGTCGAAGCCTTCCGGCGGACCATGCGACAGAAGTTTGAGCGCAACACTGGCGAAGTCGCGGAGTTCCATGGCTTCGCCGAGGAGACTGCGGGCAAGACCGTGGCCTTGGTACGCGAGACGCTCTCCTCACTCGACGGCGTGATCGCGCAACTACCCGAAGTCATTCGTCATTGGGATGTGCGGTTGCCAGAAATTCGTAAATGGAGCAACCGCTTGTCATGGCTTCTCGATGGATGGGACTATGTCCTTGGCTTTGCCAAAGGAATGGACCAGTGGAGCCTTGAGGAATTCTGGACGAATGTTGAAACTCTGACCCGGCTCTTGCCGATGATTCCGCGTGCAGAGGTCGATGGCGAGCCGGATCTCTCTGCGCGCTACGTCGAGTCGCTGCATCGCCGTCGTGTCGGTGCGATGGAGGACTGGCGCACCGGTGTGATCGATCGGGAACTCGTCCTGCGGCTGGAACAGGCGAAGATTCAGGCAGGTTGAATAATTTGTTATTGAAAGATGCTCGATTGTAGGCCGATAAGTAAGACGAAATCCGCGAGCAATGATGGACAATCTACCAGTCTCGCGCCTGGATCATGATGCTACGCGGTGCTGGTCGCGAATGATGATTGTATGCGAGTATTGAGGCCATGACTGCGCCCCCTGCCGATCACGCTCCCAAGTCGTCTCAGGACGCCGTTCGGCTGGAGCGTGACCGTCATGTCGCCTTTGCCTTTGCCGCGGCTGATCTGCTGCTCGAAGCAGACGCCCAAGGGGTTATCATCAAGGCGTCCGGCGCCGCACAGAGTATAGTTGGTGTCCCGGTCTCAAGTTTGCGTGGCGTCCGTGTCGAGGATTTGAGCGATGGGGCGGAGCGGGCGTTTGTGCGCCGATTGTTCGGCAAGACGCACGAAGTAGGGCGGGTCGACCCGATGCCGGTGGACATGACCCGTCCCGATGGGACATCCACCCGTGTGCTTCTTGGTGCCTGCCAATTGCCCAACTTGCCATCGCGGGTCTTCCTCAGTGTCACGGTGCTGCCAAACAGTCTGGCCATTGCTAACTTGCCGCGCGATGAAAATACCGGCCTTTTGACTCAGGACGGGCTTCGCGCGCGGGCCGAGGAGGCAGCGCGCAATTCGGGCCAGACGCCGGCGCGCCTTAAGCTGCTGAAGCTTGAAGGCCTGGAGGGAGCGGCGCGGCAATTGCCGCCCGACCGCGCCGCTTTGATGATGGAGGAGATCGCCGCCGCCTTAAGAGCGCAGTCCGTTGGGGGCGATGCCGCAGGGTCACTGGGCGGTGATGATTTCGGTATCGTCACTGCCACGCGCGGTGACGATACCGCTAGTGATGCCGCACTGATGCGCGACCTTGGCGAGGTTTTTCGCAGTGTTGGTGTGCGCGAGGGCCAGATCTCGACCCATTTGGCGCAACTCGACCTGTCCGCTCAGGGCTTAAGTGATGACGATCTCGGTCGCGCTGTCACCTACGCGATGAACGCTTTCGTAAAAAGCGGAGGCACGGGCTTCGGGGTAAAATCGCTGGCCGGAGGACTGGCAGCCGCCGTCAAGGAAACAGTTGATCGGGTCGCGTCGACGCGGAAAATGATCGAGGAAGGCACCTTCACGCTCGCCTATCAGCCGGTCGTCACGATCAAAACCGGGCTCGTGCATCATTACGAGGCATTGTCCCGCTTCTCCGGCGGCAAATCGACGTTTGAGACAATCAGCTTCAGTGAAGATGTTGGTTTGGTGGCCGCGCTGGATCTCGCCGTTTGCAAGCAGGCACTCGAAGCCCTGCGTGTGAACCCTTCCGCGCGGGTGGCGGTCAATCTTTCCGGTCTTTCCGTTCAGACCGAATCTTTTCGCCAGAGCTTCAGCGAGTTGATTCGTCCTCTTAATGATCTGCGCGGCAACCTGTTGTTCGAACTTACCGAATCGGCGTCGATCGACAATCTCCAGGAAGCGGCAACTTTTCTGCGCTGGCTCCGAAAACTGGGCCACGAGGTCTGTCTCGATGATTTCGGCGCCGGTGCCGCCGCCTATAGTTATCTGCGTCAATTCGACGTCGACTTCGTCAAGATCGACGGCCCCTTCCTGAACGCTGCGTTGGAAAAGGGTCGCGAGCGGGCTCTGATTCGATCGATCTGTGTGCTCTGCGCGGAACTCGGCTGCAAAGTGATCGGCGAGATGATCGAGGATCAGAAGATGTCCGATCTCGCGCTTTCGCTTGGAATCGACTTCGGCCAGGGCTGGCTTTACGGCAAGCCGTTGTCCGAGTTGCCCCAGCCGGTGAAGGCCTCTCATCGCAAGGGTGTAAGCGAGACCTGGAGCTAGGGCAGGTCGGGCGCACCCTCAATATTGACGATTGCCCATCTCCGTTTATCGCCGCCGCTGGTGGCTAATACGAGTGACTCATCCGCGATCGAGAGGGTCACGGATGTGTTCTCCCGCCACGGGAGTGACGAGCGGTCAATGACCCAGCCAGCCTCGGTGATCCGGCCGAGAGAAAGCTCGCAATCGACCAGGTCCTGTGCGGCCGCGAGCGTGGGGGCAAGGCTCACGCACTCGGTGAGATGTAATTGCGGTGGCAGGGTCAGTTCCCGCGACACGGCGATCATGAACAGAGGGCCAACCCGCAGGACCATTCCAGTCCGCGCGCTTCTGGGATCGCGCAGGCGGATGCCCCAGCGTGGTGTCGTTGCGCGTTGTTTGTCCTGGTGCCAGTGCTCGACATAGGCGATATCCCGGCCTTCCTCGATCATATAATCCGCCTCGAGGCGCAGTGTGCCGGCGTCGGAGTAGAGCGCCTGGGGCTGGAAGTCGATTTCGCGCCGCCAGACGAAATACTGGTCTTCGCGCTCCAGGACACCGGCGAAACCTTCCTGTGTGGCGAGCCAGCCGATTTGTCCGGCGGTCAGGTCGCGTAAGCCCTTCACCGCAGAAAAGTCCGGCCGGCCGACAGGCTGGCGCAGATCGATATAGAGGCTGTTTCCTTGGAGCCAGGCAACTTTGGTGGTCGTATTGCTTTGCCCGTCCGGCCACAGGATCAGCGATCGGGTCCACAGGCCTGGGAGATCTTCATGCGTCACAGTCATGCTCTCGTCCTTGCGCAAAAAAAACGCCGCGACCGTATCGAACCGGTCGCGGCGAGATCTTGCAAGCCGAGTGCCGGAGGAAGCCGGTCAGCTCTTGATCGGTCCCCATTTCGGCGGTGCCATCTCCGGCCAGATCATTGCCTGTGTCGCAAGCCAATGGACCAACGCCGCGTTGATCTCGACGGGCTTTTCCTGGGCCGCCCAATGGCTCGATTCGACCGATACCGTCGTCAGGTTGCGGCAGTACTTGCGCATCTGGTCGGCGAGTTGCGACTTGTTGCATTCGCAGTAGAAATCGTAATCGGCGAGAATGAAAAGCGACGGCATGTCGATATAGCCGCCATTCACCATCCGCGTGCCGTATTCCGCGTTGCGTTCGTGGTTCATGTAATAGGAATCGGGGCCGAAGAAGCCGTTGCGATGCAACGCGCTCGCGTATTGATGCAGTTCCTCAACGCTTAAAACCGCCTCGTCAAGCGGCAGGTCAGGCGCACCGGCATCAGGATCGCCGAACCAGCCCTTGTTGATCCGGGTAAAGGCGGTCTCCGCCGGTTGGCCGACGCCATTCGGGTCACCGCGTCGGAACAATGCCTTGATGGTGTTGACCGTATTGACCTCGAAGGCTGCCTTGGCCTTGGCAAAGCTTTCTTCGTAATAGACCTGATATTCCCACTGCCCGGCGGGAAATTTGTCCTTGGGATAGACCTCGCGATCGACGGTATCGGCAAAACCGCCAAAGCCGAGGTCAGCCGTCCTGAATGGCACGCAGAGGCTGGCAACGGCGTGGCAGCGCTCGGGGTGATGGCTTGCCATTGACCAGGCCGTCGGGCTGCCCCAGTCATGACCGACCCAGACGGCCTTTTCCGCGCCGAGGGAGTCGATCAGGAACAGCATCTCGTTGACGCAATTCTCGATGCTGTAGGCCTCGTGGGTGTCGTAGACGTTGGAGCGGCCATAGCCGGGCATGTCGGGCGCGATGGCGCGAAAGCCGAGCGCGCCGAGGACCGGGAGCTGGTGTCGCCAACTGACTGAAAGTTCCGGCCAGCCATGCAGGAAAATGACGAGCGGCCCATCCTCCGGGCCGGCGGCAAGATAAAAGATGCCGCCCTTGCCATCAGATTTCTTCGCATAATGCTCGGTGATGGTTCCGCTCTTCATGGCGTCATTCTCCGGTGGTTATCGTGAGGTTGCCCAATGTACCGCAACTCTCTGAAGGCCGCATAGTCGGCTCAAGCGTCCGGGTCGAGCCTGACCAGGGCGATATTCTCGGCGACGCGGTCACCCTTGGCGACGGTGAGCGCGGAGACGGTTCCGGCAAACGGAGCCTTCAGCGTGTGCTCCATTTTCATCGCCTCCAGCACGACCAGCGGTGCCCCCTTCGCGACATGGTCACCGACGGCGACCGAGACGGCGACAATGAGGCCGGGCATGGGCGATTCGACCGCGCCGTTGCTGGCACCGGCGCCATGGCCCGAAGTCTCGGCGAAGGGCAGCAGGAAGCGATAGGGCTCGCCACGGTCGAAGACGATGACACCGTCCTCGTCCTTTATCACGCCAAGCGGGCTTGGCTGATGGCCGGGAGCCAGGCCGATATTGTGACGCTTGCCGTTATGGTCCAGCCGAACGGTGTGGTTGGCAGGTGCGTTGAGGCGGAAGCCGGCAAGCTGGGCCGGCACGGTCGAGATCGCGGACACCGCGATTGCTGCGGCCTCCAGCGCTTCGAGCGAGGGCTCTGACGGGGGCAGCAGTGCCTCCAGCCGGTCGCCAATAAACCCGGTCTCGACCTTGCCCGCGAGAAAATCGGGATGGCTGAGGGCGCGGGCGAGGAAGCCCGCGTTGGTCTTGACCGGCCATACCTCGACGCCTTCGCAGGCCGCCGCCAGCCTGGTCGCCGCGGCGGTACGATTGGGGCCATGGGCAATCAGCTTGGAGATCATCGGGTCATAGA
>CAIXXC010000073.1 GCA_903923205.1 uncultured Rhodospirillales bacterium
TAACGGCAGTGTTCGAAGCTTGATCGCCTGGAGTTGGCCCCCGTAGAACGTTGCCGAGGAATACCCAATCAGCTCCTTGTAGGAGCGAAAGTGCTTGCGGAGCATGATCGTGTAGTTGGCACAGAGCGCGCAGAACTCGAGCACGGATCGCTTTACATCGAAATAGCTGAGCCGCTCCAGCATATCCGCTTCCTTCGAGACCTCTCTCCGGAAGAAGGCGTCGAGGTCACTTCGGTACTTCTGGTTCAAAGCAATGCTGGCATTCGACGACTTAGTATTGCTGAATTGCTTGCTGTCGCCCATGACGACAACCTTCTTAGCGCGCAGCAACGCCGGGAAGGCCTGGGCAACGGACACCTGGGACGCCTCGTCGATAACCAGCACGTCGATCAGGTCGTGCTTGAGTGGCATATATTCCCCAAACTCCCGGATGCTGGCGATCATCACCGGGAAGGCGTCCTTGACCGCCTCGAACTTCGCCTCGGGAAACTTCTGCCGCTCTTTGATCAGCTTGGCGAGGACCTTGGCGTCAGTTCGGGACGTCTCCATGAACGAGACAAGGCGGGAATCCACCTCGGCATTCATCAGGGCAGTGTTGAGCCGCTCCACCTCGGTCTTCCTCGCTACATAGGAGAACTGAGGCGCGCTGTTGAATTTGCCGCCGATCGCGTGCAGACCGGCGAGATAGCGTGCGCCGAGCAACCAAAGTTCGGCCAGTGCACCGGTATCAGGGCCGCGCACCAGCGGCTTGAATTCCGGCGCGTCCGTTCCCGTGTTGATTAAGCGGGCGAAGGTCGCCAGCTCTGGCAACCCGGCTGCCGGGAACGTAGTCCCCCCGAGCAACGGATACACGCCGTCGAATGTCAGTTGGGCGTCGGCCTTCTTTTCGACGATAGCCTTCAGATTTCGCGCGGCGCTCAATACGGCCTTGAGAAGGGGCAGGTCCGCAGGAAGGCTCAGTTCCTTCGAAAACGTTGCCGTGGATTGCGCCCGGTTCGCCGCTTCACGAAGCGCCCTGGCCTTGAACAGCCAGCCAAAGACGGGCAACCGAAGATTCTCGACGTCGACTACGACACGCGACAGCGTGTCAACGTGGGCGAGCTTAAGAACAGGGCAAACGCTCAGAGCTTCCGGCGGAAATTGCGACTGAATCTCCGCAGCGAAAACAGCCGCCTTCAGTCGAGCTGCTATTTCGATACGGGAGGCAGGAATACGCTCCGAGAACAGCCTCTGGAGGAATCCCTTCAGCTCGTCCAGGCGTTCCTGCGAAAACGTGTAGTGCGTGGACTTTGTCGTTTCGTAAATTTCATCGAGGGCGGATGACATCGACGTCTTGGCGCGTTGGTTCAACTCCTGAGCCAGGTGCTCTAGTTCTCCAATTTCCCTTACTCTGAGCGACCCAACGGTTGTCGCGAGCTCGTCGATCTCGCCGCGAAGGCGCCCGCGCCGCTGGTCCCGATCATCCTCCAGCGCCTTTCGGTTCGCGTTCGCGGCCTTCACATGCGCCTCGACCTGAGTCATCGAATGCGACGACGTCAGCTTCCGGAAATTGGCCTGCTCTGTACCTAACCGGAGGAGTGGATTCGGGAACTCGTCCGACCCACGCGCCTCGTTCATCACGGCGGACAGCTTCCCGTGGACGACCTCCAGCGCCTCCGGCTTATCCGACAGGATCAGGCAGCTCTTGCTGCGAAAGGCGCAGTCGGCGGCGATAGCTACAATCGTGTGCGACTTGCCCGTTCCGGGCGGGCCCTCGACCACGATGAACCGCCCTTCGGGATGGCGAATAGCCTGCAATACCTTTTGCTGCTCTTCGTTGAGGGGGATCGGCGTGTCCGGCACGACACGCTCCACCATCGGCAAAGCGGCCCATGTTTTTTCCACGGCAGAGGCGATGCTCGTCGGATTGGTGGTAATCACACCTTGGACGATGGACGTGAACAGGTCGACGACCCCCTCCTTGTTGGTGCGGACCTGCTCAATCATTTCCTCGTAGTCGTTCAGCAATGCTTCGTCCGACTTCTCGAAAGCGCAAAAGTACAGGCCGTTGGAGATAGTGACGCTGGTGTTCACGAGCTGCGATATCGCACCGGCGCCAAGCCTCAGGTCGTCCACGAAGTCAAACGCGCGGCTGATCTTCACAAAAAATGGCTCTACCGCAGAAACAATCCCCTGCTCGGCCGTTAGGTAGGTGATTCGCTCGGAAATGGGGCTGAGCCATTGGCGCTGCTGCCGTTGACTGAGTTCCTGCAGGATAAAATCGGCCGCCCGCTTGTTCGCATAGAGCTGGTTCTTCAAATCCAGCACATAGTTACCGGACTTTGCATCCCGGCTGACAACGACTGGTAGGTAGAACAGGGGATAGATCGCCGAGCCGTATTTGATCGTGCCTAGGTATAGATAGAGTTCGATGCCCTCGGCGGTAGTTGCATAGGTTTCGAGGTCACGAAATTCGAGGAACGCGTCGGACGCTGCAAACTCCTCGAAAAATCTCGACAGGCAGTCTTTGACGAACTCGAGGCCAAGCAAGTCCCGTGCGGTGTTCTGCAACTCGTTGACCTGACGGGACGTCGTCAGGCGCGCCAGAACGTCCGGAAGTGCTGTGTCGAGCGGCTCTGCCAGCGCGGCGATCAGGTCGCTCTCTGCGCTAAACACCGCATCGACGGACGAAAAGGCCTGCGACTGCAGGGCGGTGTCGAGATACGACAGCATCGGACGAACGATGTTGATGCCAAGACTATCCGACAGCTCCTGCCGCACCAGCATCACCCACTCCTCTGGGTGGGATATGGACTTAGGGAGGGACGCGTGGGCCTGTTTGATGACTGCCACCCGCACGGCCTCCACGGCGTCTTCCGACAGGGCCGCAGTCTGCTCGCGCAAAATCTTGCGCAACGGTTGGCTTAGCGTCCGGGTATGCAGCCTCGGTGAAAGCGCAATGTGGGCCTCGTCCCAGGGCTTCTGGAGCTGTCGCCAGACTTCTGCCTGTAATGATGGATAGGCCGCCAGGGACATCCCCGCTTTAAACCCAGATTCGGTTTGCAGGATGACCCGCCGGCGGGGTGCCTGTTGACGCTTGAAGTCAGATTCCAGGAAGTCCAGAAAGTACTGGGACACGCTGATGCTTAAGTCTTTGAGAGTCTCTGGAAGCATCGTCCACTCTACCTTCGCCGGATACGAGTCTCACATTTCAACGTACATCCGATCGATGCGCTAGGACCGTTCGCAGGCGCGTGCCGCGGGCACCGGTCGCCTCCGGGGTCCGCTATCGCTCCCGCCCGCTCTGCGGGCCGGCTGCGCCGCCCTCCTCCTCCCTCGCGCAGGATCAGTTCCGGATCCTTTGACCCCCTGACCTCGTTCCTCCTGGCCGCGGCATAGGGCGCTCCGCTCCGACACCGATCGCCTTGGCTGCGAACTCTGGACCCGGGCCGCGAGGGCGCCAGGCGCGCGCATGAACGGCCGACGCCCCGCTCGCGGGTCCCCTCCATTAAAGCGCGCTTCCTCCTGGCGCCCTCGCTCTCTGCCCCGGTCCGGACCCGTTCGCACGGCGATTCGGATGACGGAGCAGAGCCAAAGCAAACCACTGCCGCTTTGGCCACGAGGAACACAGCCTAAGAACGGCTCCTCGGAATCCAGAGCAGGCGGGTTTGAGATCGAGGAATTCTTTATGACGAGCAAGCGCACGTTGAACAA
>CAIXXC010000074.1 GCA_903923205.1 uncultured Rhodospirillales bacterium
GCCGGCGAGAAGAAGATCAACGTGATTAAGGAAGTCCGTGCGATCACCGGCCTCGGCCTCAAGGAAGCCAAGGACCTCGTCGAAGCCGCGCCGAAGCCTGTCAAGGAAGGCGTGTCGAAGGAAGATGCTGCCAAGTTCGCGAAGCAGCTCGAGGAAGCCGGCGCCAAGGTCGAGATCAAGTAGTCGATCTCAGGCACGCGTTTTCGGGAACGATCGATCTCGGTCGGTCGTTCCCGATCCGCCTAGTCAAGGGCGGATGTTGCCTGGGCCGTGTCCCGCCGTGGCGATGCTGCGGAAGACCGGCCAAATGCGCTTCTGGGTGCAATCCCCTTGAAGCGGGCGATGACGAGCATGACTTACCGAAATCCTGATGTGTCAGGCGTTCGGTAAGTCAGGTTCGAATTTTAGTTTCGACGAGGGTCCGGCTGTTCCGGGTCTTCAGGAATGTGGGGCGGCGGCGCGATGCGGCGTCATCCTGCGGACCAACATTGAGAGGCATGCATGGCAAAGTCCTTCACGGGTCGCAAGCGCATCCGCAAGAGCTTCGGACGGATTCCCGAAGTTGCTCCGATGCCGAACCTCATTGAGGTGCAGAAGAGCTCTTATGACTTTTTCTTGCAGATGGGCGTGGCCCCGGAAGCGCGTCAGAATGTCGGCATTCAGGAAGTCCTGAAGTCGATCTTCCCGATCAAGGATTTCTCCGACCGGGCCCAGCTCGAGTTCGTGCGCTACGAGCTTGAAGAGCCCAAATACGATGTCGATGAATGCCAGCAGCGTGGCATCACCTTCGCGGCGCCGCTGAAGGTCACCTTGCGCCTCGTGGTCTGGGATGTTGATGAGGACACGGGTGCCCGCTCGATCCGCGACATCAAGGAGCAGGACGTCTACATGGGCGACATGCCGCTCATGACCAAGAACGGCACGTTCATCATCAACGGCACCGAGCGCGTCATTGTCTCGCAGATGCATCGCAGCCCCGGCGTGTTCTTCGATCACGACAAGGGAAAGACGCATTCTTCGGGCAAGTATCTGTTTGCTGCCCGTGTGATCCCCTATCGTGGCTCCTGGCTCGATTTCGAATTCGACGCCAAGGATCACCTCTACGTCCGCATCGATCGCCGCCGCAAGCTACCGGCGACGACGCTGCTGTTCGCGCTCTATGACGCGCAGACCGAGGCCTATCTCGCGGAATGCGCCGAAGCCGGCCGCACCCCTGACCGTGCCTTCGTCAACGGCATGAGCAAGGAAGAAATTCTCTCGTACTTCTACGAGACGAATCATTTCCGTCGCACCGGCAATGGCTGGGCCGCAGCATTTGACCCGAACCGCTTCAAGGGCGGCAACAAGCTGATCAATGACCTGACCGACGCCAAGACGGGCGAGGTGGTGGCCAAGGCCGGCGACAAGATGACGCCCCGTCTGGCGCGTCAGCTCAAGGACAAGGGCCTCGAAGAGGTCATCATCCCGGAAGAGGAGCTGATCGGCCAATATCTGGCGGAGGATGTCATCGATCCGGCAAGCGGCGAGGTTCATGCCGAGGCTGGCGATGAGCTGTCCGCAGCGCTGCTGACCCTGCTGCAACAGCTGGGTGTCTCCGAGTTGCCGGTGCTGGCGATCGATCATGTGAATGTCGGACCCTATATCCGCAATACGCTGATGATCGATAAGAACCAGACCCGCGAAGACGCGTTGATCGATATTTATCGCGTCATGCGTCCAGGCGAGCCGCCCACGCTCGAGACAGCGGAAGCGCTGTTCAAGGGCTTGTTCTTCGATACCGAGCGCTATGATCTGTCTGCGGTCGGTCGCGTCAAGATGAACTCGCGTCTCGATCAGACCTGCCCGGACACGATGCGTGTTCTGCGCAAGGAAGATGTGCTCGCCATTCTCAAGGTCCTGGCCGACCTGAAGGATGGCCGAGGCGAAATCGACGATATCGATCATCTCGGCAACCGTCGTGTTCGCTCGGTCGGTGAGTTGATGGAAAATCAGTACCGGGTGGGTTTGCTGCGCATGGAGCGTGCGATCCGCGAGCGGATGAGCTCGGTCGAGATCGATACGGTCATGCCGCATGACCTGATCAACGCCAAGCCCGCCGCTGCTGCCGTGCGTGAGTTCTTCGGCTCCTCGCAGCTGTCGCAGTTCATGGATCAGACCAACCCGCTGTCGGAAATCACGCACAAGCGTCGTCTTTCGGCCCTTGGGCCTGGCGGTCTAACGCGTGAGCGAGCCGGCTTTGAGGTGCGCGACGTGCACCCGACCCATTACGGCCGCATCTGCCCGATTGAAACCCCGGAAGGCCCGAATATCGGTCTGATCAACTCGCTCGCGACCTATGCCCGCGTCAATCAGTACGGCTTCATCGAAAGCCCCTATCGCAAGGTGGTCGATGGCGTCGTGACCAACGACGTGATCTATCTCTCGGCGATGGAAGAAGGCCGGTACTCGATCGCGCAGGCGAATATTCCGCATGACGAGAATAATCGGATCCTCGCCGACCTGACGAATTGCCGCAAAAACGGCGATTTCGTGATGGCGCGGCCTCAGGATATCGATCTCGTCGATGTCTCGCCCAAGCAGTTGGTCTCTGTCGCCGCTGCGCTGATCCCGTTCCTTGAGAACGACGACGCGAACCGCGCGCTCATGGGCTCCAACATGCAACGGCAGGCCGTGCCGCTCATCCGCGCCGAGGCGCCGCTCGTCGGCACCGGCATGGAAGCGACCGTTGCCCGTGATTCGGGCGTGACGATCATCGCCAAGCGCTCCGGCGTGGTCGATCAGGTCGATGCGACCCGTATCGTCATCCGCGCGACCGAGTCCTCGGCCTCGGCTTCCGGCGTCGATATCTATAACCTGCTGAAGTTCCAGCGATCGAACCAGAACACCTGCATCACCCAGCGCCCGCTGGTGAAGGTTGGCGATCAGGTTCTGGCCGGCGATATCCTCGCGGACGGCCCCTCCACCCAGCTGGGTGAGTTGGCGCTTGGCCGGAACGTGCTCGTCGCGTTCATGCCTTGGAACGGCTACAACTTCGAAGATTCGATCCTGATCTCAGAGCGGATCGTGTCTGACGACGTCTTCACCTCGATCCATATCGAGGAATTCGAGGTGATGGCTCGTGATACCAAGCTCGGTCAGGAAGAAATCACCCGCGATATCCCGAATGTTGGCGAAGAGGCGCTCAAAAACCTCGATCACAACGGTGTCATTCGCGTCGGTGCGGAGGTCAAGCCCGGCGATATTCTCGTCGGTAAGA
>CAIXXC010000075.1 GCA_903923205.1 uncultured Rhodospirillales bacterium
CGCCCTCGACGGTCGTGCCCGAGGCATAGCCGGCATCGTACTCGTTCCCCCCGGAGTTGATGGTCGTGTCGAACGCCGAGCCCATGGAGTTGATCGACTCGGCGCCGCTGAGATTGATGACAGCGCCATAGGCCACACCACCGAGAACGATCTCCCCGCCGCCAGAGTCTACGATCGCCCCATTTGCGACCCCGTATGCATCGACATATTCCGTACCGCCGCTCAGGATTGTGCCGCTGGCCCACCCATTGGTTTGTATCGCTTCCTGCGCTCCGGCATTGACCACCGTGCCGTTGGCCACGCCGCCTTCGTCTTCGATCTGCTGCCCGCCCGACGATACGACGGTGCCGTTGGCGACCCCGCCGAGCACATTCACGAAGCCCCCTGCTGCGACACTCGTCGCGTTTATGCTTCCGCCTTGCGACACGAGAACCCTGCCGCCGGCAAGTACATCGAGGCCGGATTCGTTGAACACGTTGTTGAGAAACGAAATGAGCGATCCGCCTTGATAAATCGCGGTTCCGTAATATGTGTACGTTATGTTTCCACTCGACGTACTGACTGTATATGAAGACGTCGTGTCAATTACGATCGTCTCACCGGCCCCCACATTTGACATTGGTAAATCCTCCGACAGATTGAGAGACTTTTGAATATGGCCTAGTCAGCCGCCCAATGGAAAACCGAGTTTCGCAGGCACCACTCACACAACCTTCGAACACTTACAACCAAAGTATATCAACGTCAACATTATACAAAGCATGTATTTTTGTACTATTCTAATTGAGAATAAATCAAGGCGAGCACACTGGACCGTATCTTACTGCTTCCGAACGCTACCGCCGCAAGCTGACGCTTACAAGCCCGATCAGGCGGACAGATTTCTTGCTCAATTGTCAGAACAGACGGTAACCACGACCTGTGCCTCGAAACATAGGATTGCGGCGTCTCGACGAACTCACCCTCGCGTTGTTCGATGCCCATACCGCCGGACGTCGCGCACGATCCGGGCGGCGGCGGCGCCTCCGCCACGGCCCGCGAACAGGTTGGCGGGGGGCGGGGCGCCGACCTCGAGACGCACGACCTGGCCGCTGGGCGTGAGGTCGAATGTCACGGCGGTGACGCCCGCGCGGGGCGCGGCGCCGTTGCAGAAACCGATCGCAAAGAGCTGGGACGGCAGCTCCAAGCGGAACTCGAATTGGTGGGCGCGCCTCTAACCTGGATTTGCGTCGAAGGCCGCCCTGAAAGCGCGGACAGGCTCCAGCAACTCACCGTGTATAGAAAATACGGTCGTCCATGGCGGCTCAGCTGTAAAGTCGACGCGGGTTTCAGCCCCTAGGGCATCCAACCTTTCCCAGTTGTAGGACGGTTTGTCCGTGTCGTGCGCGATGACGACCCGCGAGAGTTGCAGCGTCGCCAGCACAAGATCGGCCCGGACCTCGCGGGCGCCGTCAATGAACACGAGGTCGAATGGACCAAGTCGTCGTGCGATCCCTATGTGGCGTGACAAATCTGTCTCGATGATCACTTCATGTGCAATGTCCGCTGTACAGGGGAACCCAAGGTGTCGGGCGAAGGCAGGATCATGCTCGACCGAAATCAACCAAGACGCATGGCGAAGTAGAAGCGGTGTGCTGAACGGGCCTGGCCCGAACTCAAGGCATCGAGGCCTGTCGAGCAAGGCGCAGACAGCCTCCAAAACTTTACGGTGGGTCCCGAAGGTCGGCCGGATCGAAGGCAGCTCGCTAGCCATTTGCGATCTTTGTGATCGCCGAAACAAGGTTCGCGGGATCGACCTGGAAGTCCACCAACCGCACGCGATTTACGGGATGATCGCGGCCTATCAGGTTATCTTCAAGGTTTTCCACCTGAACCACGACCTGCGCACCGTTTGTGGCGGGCAGGGTCAACCGAGCAATCTCCTCTGGCCGGGAGGCGAACAGCATGGCTCCGAGAAGGCCAGCCGAGTGATTGGCGTTAAACACAATGATCAGCCGATTGTTCAATGGATTTACGATCCGACATATAGTGCCA
>CAIXXC010000076.1 GCA_903923205.1 uncultured Rhodospirillales bacterium
ACCCGAACATCCACGTGGGAAGCCCCGAGCGAAAGGCCCCGGAGGGCCAGACGCTACTTAATCATCCCCTTCATCATTCCGAGCACGGTCTTGGCGATGGTTTCGCTGGGGATTTGAGCGGTCGTCTCGTACCCGCAATTGCCCATAATACGGAACCAGGCTTCTTTGCCGATCTCAGTGATGATCTTATTGATTTCCGACAGCGTGGCGGCGCGCGGCGAGCCCTTCTTGTCTTCGACGAGCGACGGGGCTGGGGCGCGCCCGCCCATCTCCATCGGCAGGTCTTCGTCAATGGCTTCGAACGGTTCAGACGGCGGGGGTTCAGCCGGTGCGTTGCGCCGCTCTATCTCCTGACGCTTCGCCTCATTGTTGGCAAGCTGGAGCAACTCCACGAAGCAGGCGCGGGCGGGCTTCTGGGTCTTGAACTGATTCGGCTTCTCGACGCCGTATTTCGTCAGAATCGCCTGATATGAAACTCCCGAGCGATCCCCAAAGATGGGCGGAAACACCTTGGTTTCGATTTGATCGAACAGATTGAACTTGTCGAAGCCCTGCGCCTTGTCGTATTCGAGCACCATTTTGGCCTCGAAAGTGAGGGGCATCTCTGCGACCTTCGAGCGCTCCTCGATCATTCTGCGCTCAGCCAGTTCCTTCTGTTCGGCCTTCGTGTTCTGCTGGTGGTTCTCTGGCTCGGGTTGCAGGTCCTCAAGGTCCTGAGTGAACCACTGGCTGGCACCCGTCGCGCTGAGCGTGGCCGCGATATAGGCGCGCTTGTCGGCCATCTTGCGAACCGTGTTGATGATGTCGGCGAAGTCGGGATTAGGCACGTCGCCAAGCGGCTGATCCATGATCTCCGGATCGTCACCGAAGTACTTTGCCCCGCAGCCGCCTTTCTTCTCGTAGCAGATCCACGCGCCACGGCGTTTGTATTCGGCGTCCCTCTCATACTCGGGCTTGCCTTTGATGAGAAGCTGCTGCCCGCAGGATGGACAGGAGCGCTTCGACGTGCGATAGCGGTACTTCCGCTCCCAGGTCGAACAGGAGCCGCTGCCGCTGCCCACGGCCGCGCCGTCGCGGGTCAGGTTGCAGGTGATGTGGTAATAGAATAGCGGTTCGCCGAAGCGCTGGCCGGTCCAGTCCTCGATTGATCCTTCGATGACTTCGTAGGACGGCACGTATCCGAAGTATGCGCAAATCTTCTCCGCGCCGGGCTTGAGCAAAACCTTTTTCGAGGGCTTGTTCGGGTCCTTCGATTCCGTGCCAGGGATGACGCCGTAGTCCTCGCCTTCGACCAGAACGAGGTTCACGAGTTCCTGAATCGAATTGCGGCGGGCGACCGCCATCTTGGCGGACATGACCGGCAGGTACCGGGCTTGGGCGATGCGGTTCTCGTCAACGATCTCATCGAGCAGGCTGCGTTTCGCTGGGGCCTCGTGGGCTACCGGCTCAGCGGCGGCGGGCTTGGGTGTGGCGTTCATGAGTTCGTCCCCCATCCGCTGCCGTGGTCGGCCTGCTGTGCGGCTTCCCAGTCCTCGCGGTCGGCCTCTTCCTTGGCTTGCTCGGCTGCCGCTTGGGCTTCGTCTTCCTCTTCGGGTCCATCGAATATCGCGTCAAAGCACTTGCCGCAAAAACCACTGATGAGCAGTTCTCGCAAGCCTTCATCGACTTCCGGAGCCACGTTCTGAATAAGCTCCCCGGCTTCGATGCGTTTCAATTGCTCCACTGAGAGCGGAACTACCTTCTCTTCCTCACATTCTCTACATTTCAACGTCACTGAAATTTACTCCTTTGGTGGGTG
>CAIXXC010000077.1 GCA_903923205.1 uncultured Rhodospirillales bacterium
AGGTGGTCTCAGCTCGAAAAGTTCTGCTGCCTGGTCTTCGGGGTTGGGCGGCGGACGGCGCTCGCGGCGGGTTCTCGTATCGTGTACGTCGCCGTCAAGGATATCGAACGGGTCGCGCAATTGTCGCTGCGCCGTTCGCCATCCAAGCGGCCAGGTCGGGCGTTGCCAGACAGTGTCACTGCGGAGTTCGTGTTCGATCTCGCGTTCGTTCATTCCGGCGTAATAGTTCCAGGCGGCGTTGTAGGCGCGCACATGCTCTAGACAGAACCAGTGGTAACTGTCCACATGTTGCCTGGATTTGGGCGCGCGAAAGACTCCCTCGCCAGCGCAGCCTGGCTGGTCGCAGGCACGAAGGGCCTGCTGCGGTCGGGCCGCCGAAAAGGACGTGTCTCGTACTTTCGCCATCGTATCAGTATGATCGGCGGCCTAGACCAAGACAAGGGCATCTGCCCCCAACCTGATGGAGCCGAGGTATTCGGTTTCAAGGATTGATTTGTAAAAAAGGACATCGCGGATGAGCATGGCGGACCGGATTAGGGAAAAGCTGGCGTCACTGGCGCCACACGCGCTCAGCGTGACGGACGACTCTGGCAAACACGCCGGTCATGTTGGCGCCAAGCCGGGTGGCGAGACGCATTTTTCCGTGGCTGTTGTCTCGGACCGCTTCGCCGGGATGAGCCGGGTAGAGCGGTATCGCCTTGTTCACGCTTTGCTTGATGGTGAATTGCGGGATGGTGTCCACGCCCTGTCCCTGGCCCTGAAAACCCCGCAAGAGCTGTAATCGCGGGCAGTCTTTCCCTTGCCTCTGGGGCTGTTTGTCGATTAACCCTTTTCCCCCCAATGCCATGTCCTGGAGACGATCAACCGTGGCTCCCGTCAAGAAGAACCCGCTGAACCTCAACGCCCTTCAATTGAAGACGCTGACCCTGTTTCAGGAGTTGGCGCGCTCCCCCAACCATGCAACGTCTGCCGGCGATGGCGGGGTCGCGTTGCATCGTCTGCCGCAGCCGCATGGCGACCATTTTCATGTTGGTAGTGCCGTTGCCTTCACGCGTGACGCCACCGGGCTCGCCAATGCCGGCGTATGGCAGGCGCTGGCACGCAAAAAGCTGATTGGTGATAATGAATTTCCCTACGCGCTGACTTTGACTGCCGAAGGGATCGCCTACGATACCGGACTAGCCGATACCATCCTGCACCGCTCGGACCATTAAATCAGGCGGCTTGGCCCCGACGCGGCGCCTGACCCTAGTAGACCCTATTTCGGCCGGCATTCTTGGCCTGATAGAGATGTTCGTCTGCTAGCTGGACGAGGAAGGCTGGTTTGGTCGCATCATCCGGGACCAGAGATGCAACGCCGATGGAGACAGTGACGCACTTGCTGGGGCCACCTTCCTCATGGGGGATTGCCTGCTTCTCGACGCGCTCGCGCAACTGTTCCGCCAGCAACAAGGCCCCGGCGCGATCCGTCTCTGGCAGAATGATCGCGAATTCCTCGCCGCCATAGCGAGCGACGGTGTCATTCGGCCGATGCACGGTCGTGGCCAGGATTTCCGCGACCTGGCGCAGGCAGGCATCCCCTTGGGGGTGTCCGTACAGATCATTGTATCGCTTGAAGCAATCCACATCCGCGATCAGCAACGACAAAGGTGTCGTCGCGCGGCGGCCACGACGCCATTCACGTTCCAGGATTTCATCGAAGGCTCGACGGTTGTAGATTCCGGTCAGGCTATCGAGCAAGGTCAGGTTCTCGAGGAAGTCGCGATAGAGCTTCAACTCGAGATGATTGCGGATCCGCAGGGTCAGGATCGTCAAATCGATTGGCTTGCCGATGAAGTCGATTGCCCCGAGTTCCAACGCGCGGCGCTGCTGCTCTTTGGCGTCAAGCCCGGTGATGAAGATCACGGGGATCACCGTAGTCCGCTCTTCCGCCTTCAATTGGCGACAGACTTCGAAACCGTCAATGTCGGGGAGCATCGCGTCCAGCAAAATGAGATCTGGGCAGTCGCTGACGGCGATCTCGATCGCTTCATTCCCCGTGGACGCGGTCAAGATCGCGTAATGATCGCCAAACGCCGCTTGCAGCAGCCTGATGCTGACGGGATCGTCGTCTACGACCAAGATCGATTGCCGAACGCGCGGAACAGCGAATTCCGCGCCAAGGACCCGGGATCGGGTGGCGCTATTGGGAGACGGTCCTGTTTGCCGCGGAGGCAGTGTCATAAGGTTGCTTTGCTCGCGATACTCGATCCAGATCTCAGGATGACTCAATTACAGGTACGAACTGAGCCGGAGACAATTCATTTCTTCGAATTCATGGATAACATACGACTAAGTCTTTCGTAAGGCTCTGTGTCCCGACGAATTTTGCGATCCAGCTAATACGCTTCCGGGTCACTACCAGATCAGTTGTGGAAGTACCCAGTTGGGAGAGGCCTTGCCGAGGCACAGGGTTGCAAGCGCAGCTGCGCCGGGAAGGCCGGTCGAGTCGAGGTCGAGGCGATCGGCATGGATGCCGCCAGCCACAAGCGCGCAGTCGATTCCAACGCCGCGCGCACCGGCGATATCGGTATCGATATTATCTCCAATCGCAAGGATCTCTGCCGGCGCGAGGCCACCGAGCAAGCGGAAGCATCCATGATACACCGAGGCGAAAGGTTTCCCGTGCCACCGGACGACGCCACCATGGTCTTCATATCGTTTAGCCAGCACGCCTGCGCATTGGATCACATCACCGCCTTGCATGACGTGAAGATCCGCATTCGCACATATCATCGGTAAGTTGAGCGCCGCCGAAGCCCGCAGCAGCGGCTGATACGCCGTCGCCGCCTCGTCGAGATCGTCCGGCCCTGTGTTCAGGATAAAGTCAGCCCGCTCCGGTTGGTCGACCAGAACGAGATTGAGCCCTGCGACTGTCGAAGTGTGACGCTCTGGTCCAATCCAAAGGCATCGATTGCCGAGACTGGCATAGAATGGGTCGTCCCGATCATGCAGGTTTTGCCACACCTCCTCTCCAGAGGTGAGAATATCGTCATAGAGATCCTTTCCGATGCCGAAGCCGGCCAGACGATCGCTCACTGATGGCGTTCTCATCGGGGCGTTCGAGAGCAGGACGATCCGCTTGCCAGCCGCCTTCAACCGCTGCAGCGCAGATTGAACACCTGGGTACGGGCGCTCACCGTCAT
>CAIXXC010000078.1 GCA_903923205.1 uncultured Rhodospirillales bacterium
CGCAGCCAAGGCCGAAGCCAAGGCCGAAGAGCGCGTGGTCGATGCACTCGTCGGCACTGGAGCCGCCGCCGATACGCGTTCGAAGTTTCGCAAGATGCTGCGGGAGGGTCAGCTCAACGACCGCGAGATCGAGGTCGAGACAAATGATCAGGGTGGGGGTGGTGTACCGACATTTGATGTCCCTGGAATGCCTGGTGCGCAGATGGGCATGATCAATCTCAGCGATATGCTGGGCAAATCCTTCGGTGCCCGCACCAGGAAACGCAAACTACCCGTTTCCGAGGCGCTGAAAGCGCTTCAGACCGAGGAGAGCGACAATCTGCTCGACGGCGAGGCGGTCACGCGTGAGGCGATTTCTGTCGTCGAGCAGAACGGCATCGTCTTTATCGATGAAATCGACAAGATCTGCGCCCGTTCGGAGCGCTCAGGCGGTGACGTCAGTCGCGAAGGTGTCCAGCGCGATTTGCTACCCCTGATCGAAGGCACCACCGTCGCGACCAAGTATGGCCCCGTTAAGACGGATCATATCCTGTTCATCGCTTCCGGCGCGTTCCACCTGGCCAAGCCGTCCGACCTTCTACCGGAATTGCAGGGCCGGCTGCCGATCCGGGTCGAGTTGAAGCCGCTGTCGCAGGAAGATTTCCGCCGCATCCTGACCGAGCCGGAGGCAAGCTTGATCAAGCAATATGTGGCTCTGCTGGAAACCGAAAGCGTTACCCTGGACTTTACCGAGGATGGAATCGCCGAGATCGCCAAGCTCGCGGTTGAGATCAACACCGCGGTTGAGAATATTGGCGCGCGCCGTCTTCATACCGTGATGGAGCGCCTTCTTGAGGAGATCAGCTTCGGTGCGACCGACATGGCCGATGGCACGGTCCTGATGATCGACAAGGCTTACGTCGCCGAGCATGTCTCGGAACTCGCGAAGAATATCGATCTGTCGAAATTTATTCTCTAGATCAGACCGGCCATCAGTGTCAGGCCTTCATGCCCGGTACCCATTTGCGCACATTAGCTGGCCGAGCGGGTGCTGCCGGTGCCGGCAGACCGACCATCTCTTTCATGAAGGTCTCGAAGCGGCGGCGCATCTCCGCCCGTTGCTCCGGTGTCATCTGCGACACGGTCAAATGGGATAGGTCGGCCTGATGAAGTTCATTCTGCTTCGACATCGCGATTCCCTCGCGGCTGAATTCAGGGGGCAATCTTAAAGCCAAGTCGTTAAGACTTTATTCCCGGCGGCTTCGTCCTCGATAGCTTGGCTCGATTGTTCGCGCCTCTCGATCTTCGTCACTACTTAAGATCGAGATAATCGCATCCAGACGCTGCTCTGAGAGCCGCGATATGCGTTGCGCCAGGAGGTTGGCAACTTCCGTCGCCCGTGGGCTCAAACCGCCGGTATCGATCGCGACCTTGGGTCGCCAGCGTTGCGCCAGGGCCTGAAGCTCGTCCGCATCGTCCCAGATGACATTGAAATATCCACAAATCTGACGCACCAGGTTAGGGCGTGGCCGCGGTCTCTTGCCATGCTCCATCGCCGAAAGATAGGCTGCGGAGATGCCGAGGTCCTCGGCCATCTTCTTCAAGGTGATGCCGCGCTCATCGCGCAGGCTTCGAATTCGGGCGCCGAACGGGGTCATTCTCGCTCACGTTGCCGGCGCAGCAGGACATAGAGCGCGCCGCCGCCGCCATCTTGCGGCTGCGCCTCCGAGAAGGCGAGGATTCGAGGCCCGTTCGGCTGTTCGTGGAGCCACCTTGGCACATTGGCGCGGAGGATTCCCGATCGCGGCGTGCTCCAGGGATCGCTCCAGCCGCCGGAACCCTTCCCGGTAATCACGAGAACCGCCCGCAAGCCTCGTTCAACGGCTGAGGCGATAAAGTGGTCGAGAGCCGCCCGTGCTCGTTCCTGAGTCAGGCCATGAAGATCGATCCGGGCCTCGATCGGGAGTTGACCCTTGCGCAACCGTTCGGAGGTGCGGCGGTCAAGTCCGGGCACGGGCGCGCCGCGACGGGTCGACAGGGGCTGCAGCGACAAAGGTTTAGGTAAAGGTTTGCGCGATACCGCAGGTGGCGCCACGGGTGCGACCTGGGCTACCACGGCCGCAACGGGGGCGACCACGATCGGTGACTCTGGTGCGATTTCCCGTCCTTCGAGCGGCTCGGTATCGCGCATGGCGAGCCGCCACAACGCACGCTCATCAGTACTCGGGCGGCGGGTACGGCGAGTCCGTCCTGATTTGCTGTCGCCCCCTACCGTCATCGCCCCGGACTTTTCCCCTTGTTGCGCCACAGCATCAACTTGGCGGTGACGCGACGGGATTGCAACGGCGACGTCGAGGCTGTGTCTTTCTACGGTGAATTCGCGGGGGGCTGAACCGATTTGGGGAGCAACAGCCACCAGGTGCCACGCCCTTTCATCTCTCCCGCATGGTGTTCCGCCTGCGGTCCGAAACCGAAGAAGATATCCCCCCGGACCGGTCCCTTGATGGCGCCGCCCGTGTCTTGCGCAACCAGCAAGCGCTGCAACCTGCCGCTCGGGTTCACGGGGTCGCTGGTGTCGAGCCAGATCGGCACGCCATAGGGGATGAAGGCCGGATCAACGGCGAGGCTGCGTCCCGGCGTCAGCGCAACCCCTTCGCTGCCCAGCGGCCCGTCGCCGGTCATCTCCTTGAAGAAGACATAAGAAGGATTGCGGTCCATCAGCG
>CAIXXC010000079.1 GCA_903923205.1 uncultured Rhodospirillales bacterium
GCTGCACCGCCGTAGCGGCGCCGTATGTCGCATTTGCTACACCTTCCTGTTTGTAACAGCCTTGTTACAAATCAACTAAACCTATGCAAGAGAGCTAAGACTAGAATATTTTCTTTCTTTCAATCTCTTACACAGGGAAAACATGATACGTTTGCCGATCGGCCTGGCGGCGCTCTGCCTCACCATGTCAGCAATCGCAGCGGAACCTTTCGACGACAAATTCCGTCAGCTCGACGAACTGCTTCCAACCCCGACCACCATCCGCACCGCATCCGGTGCTCCGGGTCATGCCTATTGGCAACAGCGCGCCGATTACCAGATCCGCGCCACCCTCGACGAAGCCAACCGCTCGATCAGCGGCGCCGAGACGATCACGTATCACAACAATTCCCCGGACACCCTGAGTTACCTGTGGGTGCAGCTCGACCAGAACATCTACAAGCCGAACTCGGACGCCCGCACCACGGCCACTCTGCCCTCGCGCGAAGCATGGCAGGGCCGCAGCGCGACCGACGGCGTGAAGTTCGACGCCATCCGCACCGTGCTGGAAGCGCGCACCTTCCCGGGCGGCTTCAACATCAAGAGCGTCAAGGACGGCAACGGCCGCCCGCTGAACTTTGTAATCAACCGCACCATGATGCGGATCGACCTGCCGCAACCGCTAAAAGCCGGCGCGCGCACCGCCTTCAGCATCGAGTGGAGCTACAACATCACCGACATGAAGGTGCTGGGCGGCCGCTCGGGTTACGAGAAATTCGACGACAAGAACGATCTGTTCGAGATCGCCCAGTGGTTCCCGCGCATGGCGGCCTATTACGACGTCTACGGCTGGCAGCACAAGCAGTTCCTGGGCTCGGGCGAATTCACGCTGGAGTTCGGCGACTATGATGTGCAGCTGACCGTCCCGGCCGACCACGTCGTCGCCTCGACCGGCGAACTGCAGAACCCGGACGCGGTGCTCACGCCGGCCCAGCGCGACCGCCTGAAGCAGGCGCGCACGGCCGACAAGCCGGTGCTGATCGTCACCCAAGCCGAGGCGGAAGCCAAGGAAAAGCAGCGCGCCACCGGCACCCGCACCTGGCACTACAAGGCCAGGAACGTGCGCGACTTCGCGTTTGCTTCGAGCCGCAAGTTCATCTGGGATGCCCAGGGCTTCAAGAAAGACAGCACCAATGTGCTGGCCATGTCCTACTACCCGAAAGAGGGTAATCCGCTGTGGGGCCAGTACTCGACCCAGTCGATCATCCACACCATCGACCAGTACAACAAGTATTCGTTCGACTACCCGTACCCGGTGGCGATTTCCGTCAACGGCCCGGTGGGCGGCATGGAATACCCGATGATCTCGTTTAACGGCCCGCGTCCGACCAAGGACAAGAAGACCGGCGAACTGACCTACTCCAAGCGCACCAAGTACGGCCTGATCAGCGTGATCATCCACGAAGTCGGCCACAACTACTATCCGATGATCATCAACTCGGACGAGCGCCAGTGGACCTGGATGGACGAGGGCCTGAACTCCTTCGTCCAGTACCTGGCGGAGCAGGCGTGGGAAGAGCACTATCCGCAGTCGCGCGGCGAACCGCGCGTGATCGCCGATTACATGAAGAGCCGCAACCAGGTGCCGATCATGACCAACTCGGAATCGATCGTCCAGTTCCTCAACAACGCCTATGCCAAGCCGGCCA
>CAIXXC010000080.1 GCA_903923205.1 uncultured Rhodospirillales bacterium
CAGCCGAACAGGCACTCGACATGGTCGAAACGTTGCAGGCCTTCACGCAATTGCGCCTCCAGCGTCGGCTGACGAAACGCATTGCGCCGGGGATAGCCGTAAATCACATCGGTGGGTTTGACCTTGAGAAAGGGCTTTCCGGTCGGTCCCAGATAGATCGATCCATACCCGGCCGTGACGGTCGGCAAGACTTGCTCCACCAGACCTGCGGACTGCAAAGTGCGCAAGGATTCGTCGTCGATGGAGACGGCTCTGGGTTCCTGCACCGTGGTCAGGTTTCGCTCGACCAAAAGGGTGCGGATACCATATCGGCCAAGCAGGTTGGCGAGCGTCAAGCCGGTGGGACCAGCGCCGCAGATCAGTACGGGGACGTCATCGGACTGCGTCACGCCGCTCATGTCATACCCTTGGACTGACAACCGCTGGCGAATGCCGTTTCGCGACCACCCGAACCTGAACGACGCAGGCCCGCCTGCTCCAGACGCGGTGCAACATCGCGGTTCCAGCGCGCCAGACCATCGGCATAATCGACCCAGCAAAGCAAAAGACCATCAATGCCGGCATCGGCCAAACGCGTTATCGTATCGACGATCCGGTCGGCCGACCCGACGAGCGGGAAACCTCCCGCGCCGGCAATGTAGCGGGTGCGGAATGCCTGGAATGCTTCGGGGCTCATCATCTTCGACTGCTGACCGAGCATGGCCAACATCGCATCGGTGGCGCCCACATCGGCATTCTCGAGGATATGCCGATGGTACGCCTCGGCCTCGGCCTGGGTTTCGCGTTGCACAACATATGCCACGCTCCAGACCTGAATATTGCGGCCGTAATCGCGCCGTGCAAGGTCACGATAAGCATCGGCGTCGGACTTTGCCCCTTCCGGTTCGTCGGATTTGATGAGCGTGAAACAAAGGTCCGCATATTTTGCCGCGAAATCCCGGCCGGCGTCAGAGCCCCCCGCGTTCATCACCGGTGGCATGGGCTTTTGCAGCGGCTTGGGAAAGGACTCGCCTTTGCGGATCGTGAAATAGGTCCCCTCGTAATCGAACTCGTCGTCCTCGCTCCACAGGCGCCGCACGATCTCCATCCATTCACCGGCCTGGGCGTAGCGATCGCTGTGACCTTTCATCACGCCGCCGAACATGGCGAATTCGGGCTCGTTCCAGCCGGCGACCACGTTGAGCGCAAAACGACCGCCGCTTATTTGATCAACCGTCGCTGCCTGCTTGGCCGCCACGACCGGATGCATCAACGATGTGTGCGAGGTCGCCATGATTGCGGGGTATGTGGTCGATTGCGCCAAGCCACCTGCCCAGACGAACGGATCAAACACGTCCATGGATCCGGCGAGCGCGCGGCTGCGGCTCTTGCCATGCTTCCAGCGCGCGTAAGGCACCAGCACCTCGAACCCGGCTGCTTCGGCCTGCGCGGCGATCGCCAGCGCGCCCTGCCAGGTTGGCCGATAGAGCTCTTCCACCAGAGTGTTGCTGGGCGCCTGCCCATTGAACCCGAAAACGCCGAGTTTCAGACGATTATCACTGAACAGCGGATTCAACATTCGCCTTCCCACCCCTCGCCCAAGCCCCGGGGAATTGTCCCGCAGGTGCTGTCTATGGGCTGGAGTGCAGGGTATCGGAACCTTTGGGAGGGAGCAATCTATAAATTACGAAATTCCCGTATAACTATAAAAATGTTCTTATTGTAATCGCTGCTGCGGATCCGTTCAGGGTTTTGTGCCCCAGAAAACATCCAGCCCGCGCCAACTGAAACTGCCGGAATCGACGACAAGGCCGTCGAACGCTTCGGTCAGATCGGCCGGGCTGAAATACGCCAGATCGGACATGAGCGGCCCCCGGGCACCGGCG
>CAIXXC010000081.1 GCA_903923205.1 uncultured Rhodospirillales bacterium
GACCGTCGGGATCGTCGCCAATCAGCCGATGGTTCTTGCTGGTTGTCTCGATATCGACAGTTCACGCAAGGCGGCGCGGTTCGTCAGGTTCTGCGATTGTTTTGAAATCCCGATCGTGACCTTCGTCGATGTCCCGGGCTTCCTGCCCGGCACCTCGCAGGAATTCGGCGGCATCATCAAGCACGGCGCCAAGCTGCTGTTTGCCTATGCCGAGGCGACAGTGCCGAAGGTGACCTTGATCACGCGCAAGGCCTATGGCGGTGCCTATGACGTCATGTCATCCAAGCATCTTCGCGGCGACGTCAACTATTCCTGGCCCACCGCTGAAATCGCGGTGATGGGGGCTAAGGGGGCGGTGGAGATCATTTTCCGCCAGGACATCGGGGATAGCGAGAAGATCGCGGCACGAACAAAGGAGTATAGCGAAAAATTCGCGAACCCCTTCGTTGCGGCATCGCGCGGCTATATCGATGAGGTGATCCAGCCACATTCGACGCGGCGACGTATCATCCGGTCCTTGGCGATGCTGCGCGATAAGCAGCTTACCAATCCGCCGAAGAAGCACGACAACATTCCGCTCTGAGCGGGCGGGGGATAACGACATGTTCAAGAAGATTCTGATCGCCAATCGCGGCGAAATCGCATGCCGCGTGATCAAGACCGCGCAGAAGATGGGCATAAAGACGGTCGCGGTCTATTCCGATCCCGATGCGACCGCGCTTCACGTCAAGATGGCTGATGAGGGTGTTGCGATCGGCGGCTCGACGGCTGCTGAAAGCTATCTGCAGATCGATAAGATCATCGACGCCTGCAGGAAGACCGGTGCCGAGGCTGTCCATCCCGGCTACGGCTTTCTGAGCGAGCGCGAGGCTTTTGCAAAGGCGCTTGAAGAGGCGGGTATCGTCTTCATCGGCCCGAACCGTCACGCCATCGCGGCGATGGGCGACAAAATCGAATCGAAGAAGCTGGCGGCCGCAGCCGGTGTCACGACGGTGCCCGGATACATGGGCGTGATCGCCGATGGCGATGAGGCGGTGAAGATCGCCCAGCAGATCGGCTATCCGGTGATGATCAAGGCGTCGGCTGGCGGTGGCGGCAAGGGCATGCGGCTCGCCCATAATGATGCCGAGGCCCGCGAAGGGTTCCGTTCGGCCACGGCGGAGGCGATCTCGAGCTTTGGTGATGACCGTGTGTTCATCGAGAAATACATCGTCGAGCCGCGCCACATCGAAATCCAGGTCATGGGCGATTCCCATGGCAATGTGATCTTCCTGGGCGAGCGCGAATGTTCGATCCAGCGTCGCCATCAGAAGGTGATCGAGGAATCACCCTCGCCCTTCATCAGCGATGAGACCCGCCAGCGCATGGGGGCGGAGGCTGTCGCCCTGTCGAAGGCGGTGCAGTATCGTTCAGCCGGAACAGTCGAATTTATCGTCGACAAGAATCAGGGCTTCTACTTTCTTGAGATGAACACCCGCCTTCAGGTCGAACATCCGGTGACGGAAGAGGTCACCGGCCTTGATCTTGTCGAGATGATGATCCGGGTTGCGTACGGCGAGAAGCTCCCCATCACGCAGGAGCAGGTCAAGCTGACAGGCTCCTCGATTGAAGCCCGTGTCTATGCCGAGGATCCGCTGCGCAACTTCGTGCCCTCGATCGGACGGCTGACGCAGTATCAGCCACCGGAAGGCGAGGGTGTCCGGGTCGATACCGGCGTTTATGCCGGCAGCGAAATCTCGATGTTCTACGATCCGATGATTGCCAAGTTGGTAACCTATGCGCCGACCCGCGCCGAGGCGATCCAGCGCATGGCGACGGCGCTCGAGAGCTTTGTCATCCGCGGCGTGAACCATAATATCGGCTTCCTTGCCGCCATCATGGAGAAGCAGCGCTTCAAGGATGGCCGCCTCTCGACCGATTTCATCGCGACCGAATTTCCCGATGGTTTCCAGGGCGCAAGCCTGACCGAGGATGACGTCGGCCTGGTGGTCTCGGTGGCGAGTGTTGCCAACTACATTATGTCGGCACGCGATGCCGATGCCGGGTTCCACCTGCATCCGCTCAAGCTCAGCCACGAGTGGACGGCACTGCTTGGCGTGCCGCCGCGCAAGGCGATTGATGTCGTCGTCGAGAATACGACGGGGAATGATTGGCTTGTCAGCATTGACGGTAAGCAGCGCAAGGTGACGACGTCCTGGCGTCCGGGCGATATCCTGTTCGTTGCGACGATCGATGGCCAGTTGGCGACATCGCAAATCGAACGCAAGGGCGTCGAATGGCGGGTCTATCGTGCCGGTGGCGTGACCCCCGTTCGCGTCGTGACCAGACGTACCGGTGCGCTGGCCGCATTGATGCCGGTCAAGGAAGCGCCCGATATGTCGCGCTACCTGCTGTCGCCGATGCCGGGTCTGTTGGTGTCGCTCGCGGTTGTTGAGGGCGCGGAGGTGAAGGCCGGCGAAGAACTTGCCGTCATTGAAGCTATGAAGATGATGAACGTGCTGCGCGCCGAACGGGATGGTAAGGTCAAAAAAATCCATGCTGCGGCCAAGGAGAGCCTGGCAGTGGACCAGATTATCGTCGAGTTTGAGTGATATGCTGAACAGGATTGGGGACGTTTGAGATGAAAGCGATCGTCGCGGTCAAGCGGGTTGTTGATTACAACGTAAAGGTCCGGGTTAAGGCTGACGGGAGTGGTGTCGAGACGGCGAACGTCAAGATGTCGATGAACCCGTTTGACGAGATCGCGGTTGAGGAGGCTGTTCGTCTGAAGGAGAAGGGCGTTGTCAGCGAGATCGTTGCGGTTTCGCTTGGTGTCAGCCAGTCTCAGGAGACGTTGCGGACGGCGCTTGCGATGGGTGCTGACCGGGCGATCCTTGTTGAGAGCGCGGCCGATCTGCAGCCCCTGGCGGTTGCCAAGCTGTTGAAGGCTCTGGTTGACAAGGAGCAGCCGAGCCTTGTGTTTCTGGGCAAGCAGGCGATTGACGACGACAGCAACCAGACGGGCCAGATGCTGGCGGCATTGCTGGGCTGGCCGCAGGGGACGTTTGCCTCGAAGGTTGTGATCGAAGGTGACCGTGTCGCGGTGACGCGTGAGGTCGATGGCGGTCTTGAGACGGTATCGCTGGCTTTGCCGTCGATTGTGACGGTGGATTTGCGCCTGAACGAGCCGCGTTATGCGTCGCTGCCGAACATCATGAAGGCGAAGAAGAAGCCGCTTGATGTTGTGACGCCTGAGGCGCTGGGGGTTGATGTGACGCCGCGCCTGACGGTTTTGAAGGTGGCGGAGCCGCCCAAGCGCCAGGGCGGCGGCAAGGTCGCCTCGGTGCAGGAACTCGTCGATAAGCTGAAGAATGAAGCGAAGGTGATCTGAGATGGCCATTCTCGTTATTGCGGAGCATGACAACGGCTCCCTGAAGCCCGCGACGTTGAACGCGGTGACTGCGGCTGCGGCGTTGGGTGGCGATATCCATGTGCTGGTTGCGGGATCAGGCGCACAGGGTGCGGCCGGTGCTGCTGCGGCGGTGTCTGGTGTTGCCAAGGTGCTGCTGGCGGATGCGCCGCAGTATGAACACACCCTCGCCGAGACGGTGGCCCCTCTGGTCGTGAGCCTCGCTCCCGGCTACAGCCATATCCTGGCGACGGCGACGAGTGCGGCGAAGAACCTGCTGCCGCGCGTTGCGGCGTTGCTGGATGTGGCGCAGATTTCCGACATCTCGGCGATTGTGTCGGCGGATACCTTCGTGCGGCCGATTTATGCGGGTAATGCGCTGGCGACGGTGCAGTCTTCGGACGCGATCAGGGTGATCACGGTGCGGGGCACGGCGTTTGGTGCGGCGGCTGCGACGGGCGGCTCGGCCGGCATTGAGAGCATTGCGGCGGGTCCGGCGACGGATGCGGCCCGGTTCGTCGGTCAGGAATTGTCGAAGTCGGAGCGGCCGGAGTTGACGGCGGCCAAGATCGTCGTCTCGGGCGGTCGCGGCATGCAGTCGGGCGATAATTTCCATCTGCTCGACCGGATTGCCGACAAACTGGGCGCGGCGGTGGGTGCCAGCCGTGCGGCTGTCGATTCCGGCTTTGTGCCCAATGATTATCAGGTCGGGCAAACGGGCAAGATCGTGGCGCCTGAGCTTTACATCGCCGTCGGGATTTCCGGGGCGATCCAGCATCTGGCGGGCATGAAGGATTCCAACGTGATCGTCGCGATCAACAAGGACGAGGAAGCGCCGATCTTCCAGATCGCCGATTACGGCCTCGTCGGCGATCTCTTCAAGATCCTTCCCGAACTCGCCACCGAACTCGAAAAGTAAAAGAGCGCATGGGACGGCGCACTTAGCTGAAGTCTTCCTCGCGGAACTCGACGGCTTCTTGGGGCGCGCCGCTTTCCTCGCCTTTGCGCAGCTCGGCACGGCGGATTTTACCGGACACGGTCTTTGGCAGATCCGTCACCAGGGCAAGACGCCGGATCCGCTTATAGGGCGCAAGCCGCGCTCGGGAATGGGCGAAAATGGCGGCAGCCGTCGCCCGGTCGGCAGGGATACCGGCAGCCAGGATCACGAACGCCTTCGGCATCGACAGCCGAATGGCATCCGGGGTCGGCACGACAGCGGCCTCTGCCACCGCCGGGTGTTCAAGCAAGATGCTCTCCAACTCGAACGGGCTGATGCGATAATCGGAAGATTTGAAGACGTCATCGGCGCGACCAACGAAAGTCAGATAACCCTCGGCGTCGCGTGAGGCGATATCGCCGGTGTGGTAGGCCCGATCGCCAAGCCGTGGCGGCGCGCCCTCGACCTCGTAGCCCAGCATCAGGGCCGCGGGCTTCGAGTCGTCAAGCGGCAGGCATATCTCGCCTTCTTCCGCCTCGTTGCCATCGACATCAAGCAGAAGATGACGATAGCCGGGCAGGGGGCGACCCATCGAGCCGATTTTCAGCGGCTGTCCGGGCGGATTGGCGATCTGGGCGGTGGTCTCCGTCTGGCCAAAGCCATCGCGGATCGTCAAACCCCAGGCGCGCTGAACCGATTCGATGACCTCGGGGTTCAGGGGCTCCCCGGCGCTGCATAACTCGCGAAGTCCAGTCTTCCACTGGGCCATGTCTTCCTGAATGACCATGCGCCAGACCGTCGGGGGCGCACACATCGTCATCACGCCTTTCTCCGACACCACACTGAGCAGGCGTTGTGCGTCAAATCGGGGCTGGTTCAGCAACAGGATCGTGGCTCCCGCGCACCAGGGCGCGAAGAAACTGCTCCACGCGTGCTTGGCCCAGCCGGGCGACGAGATGTTGAGATGAAGATCGCCGGGTTGCAATCCCAGCCAGTACATAGTGCTGAGCGCGCCCACCGGATAGGAGCGATGCGAGTGCATGACCAGTTTTGGTTTGGCCGTCGTGCCTGAGGTGAAATAAAGTAGCAGCAGGTCGTCGGGGTTCGTGGCCGTGTCGGGCTGGAAATTCGCCGGATAGCTGCCGGAAAAGGCGTCGTTGAGATCATGCCAACCGGGTGTGGCACCCTCAGCCGATATCCGACCCAGGGCATTTGCGGCCGCTAAACCGTCGAATTTGGCGGTTTGACCTGCATCAGCGACGATGAAACGCACCCGACCCCGAACGAGGCGGTCCTCCAACTCGTTGCCGACCAGTAGCGGCGTCGCCGGGATGACCACGGCACCGAGCTTCATCGCTGCCAGCATCGTATCCCAGAGCGAGACGACATTACCGAACACCAGCAGCATCCGGTCGCCGCGCCTGACACCCAGGGCATGCAGGTAGTTCGCGACCTGGTTCGACCGCGCCGACATGGTCGCAAAGCTGTAGGAGACGTCACCGCCCTCGCTATCGATGAAGCGCAACGCGGCTCTGTCGCGGCTCTCCGCTTCCGTCGCAAGAACGCCATCGAACCAGTCAAGCGCCCAGTTGAACTCACCCAAAACAGGCCAGCGGAACTTGGCATAGGCGGTCGTGTAATCGGTGCGATGTCGGAACAGAAAGTCCCGCGCCGCGCGAAAATTTTCGACGCTCATTGTTCGATTGGCCCGATCAATCGGCAACGAAATCGCGGACGAGGCGATTGAACGTGGCCGTCTTCTCAATCTGGGTCCAATGGCCGCATTGGCCAAAGACATGGAGCTGCGATCTCGGGATCAGCTGGTTGAAGCGGATACTGCACTCGACTGGCACAACCAAATCCTCGCGCCCATGGAAAATCAGCGTCTCATGGGGCAGCGCGCGGATCTCGTCTTCGTCACTCGCCAAAGCGTCGAGCCAGCGCTGCGCCGGCTGCGGGAACATCTGCGAGAAGGTCTCCTGGAAGCCCGGCTGGATGCTCGCTTCGTAGCGCAGCCGTGCGAGGTCGTCATTCACCAGATTGCGGTCATAGGCAAAAATATCGAGCAGCTTGCGCATGTTGTCGATCGACGGCTGGTAGCCCCAGACGGCCTCAAGCGCTGGCGTAATTGGAAACTTCAGGCCGGCTGCACCCATCAACACCAGCTTGCCGACACGCTCGGGATAGCGAATGGCGAAGGCCAGCGAGATCGCGCCACCAAACGAATTGCCGACGAGATTGACCGTGTCGAGCCCCAGTGTGTCGACAAAGTCAAGCAACTGCCGGATCCAGGCCTCCTTGACGTAAGAAAAGCCTTCAGGTCGGTCCGTGAAGCCGAACCCGACCATGTCGGGTGCCAGCACCCGGTTTGTCTTCGCCAGTTCCGGGATGGCGAGGCGCCAATTGGCCCATCCCGACACGCCGGGACCCGAGCCGTGGATCAGCACCAGCGGCTTGCCTTGGCCGTGATCGTGGTAATTCGTATTGAAAGACCCGGTTTTGATACTGTTGGCGATTTCCGGCGAGGCTGACATGGCGTGCGGTCTCCGTTGAACTGGCGGCTTGGTGGGTTGGTTTTGGTGGCGATCAGGGTCCGGTTTGAACGAAACCTTCGGGCAAGGAACCCCACATGCAGAAGCTGGAGGGCTCGAATCCGAATTGGCGCGGCCGGTGCGAACCCTCATCCTGGATCTCATCGACGCCGCAGGAATACTCGAATATCACCCCGTCTGGCCCGACGAAATAGAGGAAACGGGCACCCGACGTCGGATGGCGACCGGGACCGAAGACGATCTTCACATTCTCGCGTCGCAGGAAATAGTAGCTCTGCATAACGTCGTCCGGGGTCGCAACCTGATGATTGATATGCTGAATTCCCGGCTTTTTTGCCGGTACCAGTGCAAGTTCGTGATGCATCGCCGTGATCCGCATCAGGGGAATTTCGGCGATCCGGTCGCTGACCCGCACATTACACACTTGCGTCCAGAACAGTTCGTCTCTTACCGGGTCGGTGGAGTTGAGGCCGACATGGTTGAAGCCGGTGATCCCGGCATCCCTGGTCGGGAAATAGCGCCGACCGGAGAGTTCCGGTCGGATCACGAGTTCGATCTGATTGCCGCTCGGATCATTGAACGCGATGAAATCGCGGACCCGGCGGGCCGCCGC
>CAIXXC010000082.1 GCA_903923205.1 uncultured Rhodospirillales bacterium
AAGCGTTCTTGGTGACACGCCGCAGACTGCTCGAGATCAAGGAACGGAGCGGCCGGAAAATGCGCCTCGTAACGCTGGAGTTTTGAGGATGCGTTGTCCAGCTTCTGGCGGCCAATCCGGTTTGACATAGGCAAAGCCATATTTTGCGATCAACAAATGGTGTTGCTTTTGATAGGCGATCATCAACAGCACCGCATAACTCGCGCCAAGCGGCAGAAAGCGACCAAGTCTAGCCGTTTGGAAGTAGCGGAGGGAAGGTCGGCTTAGGCCGATACCTGCCCTTCGGCTCACCTCAAAGGCGTAGATCGGTAGCTTTCGATGTTTCGCAGCGTTCGCGGCGAGAGACCGAAGCGCGCGCGGAACGCGCGGTTGAAGCTGCTGATGTTGCCGAAGCCGCGAGCATAGGCGATGTCGCTGATCGATTGACCTAATTTGGCCGGGTCTTCAAAATCCATACGGCACCGTTCCAGTCGACGCATCCTGATCCACCGGGCGACCGACGTTCCTTCGCGTTCGAACAGCTTGTTGATGTAGCGGACGCTGATGTGGTGCGCCGCTGCGATCCCTTCCGGCGAGAGAGACTCGTCGTCCAGTTGTTGCTCAATCGATTCCTGAATGCGCCGCAATATCGAAGTCCTGTATGCGGTTGTGCGCCTGGCATCGCTGGTGTCTCGTCCTGCGGTCAGGGCAAGACTGAGCAAATCCAGCAGTTGATTGGCGATGCGGTTGGCTTCGGCCGGTTGCATACCCGGAGCTTCGTCAAGTGCAGCGCTCAGCATGCTGGAGGCGACGTGCCCAATGCCAGTGCTGCCGTCGATCCGCTGCGCCATGATGTCAGCCAGCGCATGCATTCGGCCTTCTAGTCGATACCGCGGAACGCTGACCCAAAGCGCGTCGAAACTGCGAGGAACATAAATGTCATAGGCTCTGGTGCTGTCGAGGATCGCGATGTCGCCGGGATGCAGTTCAGCGCGGTGATCATCTTGCATAAGCGTGGCTTCGCCGGCGAGCATGAAGCCGACGAAGAAGATATTGTCCTGCGATTGGGCAATCAGCGCCTCGGTCCGCTTGACCAGATGGGCTCCCCCGCGAGTGACGGCGCGAATGAAGGCCAGATCGCCAAAGGGATAGCGATACATCTGTGACGTGAGCTTCTGCTGGGTGTTGAGCTGTTCCACCTCCAGATCGACGAACACGGCCGAAAGCGCGCGTGACCAAGCCTGCGCGTCGCCCGCGATTTTCACAACATTGTCGCTCGCTGCAGGCTTCCTCACCTTCATCTAACAACTCCCACTCCGCGAAAACGTAGTGTGACGAAATTTTGCCAAACTGCAAAACTGCAAATTGGTTCCCAAAATGCAAATTAGTTGGGCCGCGAAAGCGCAGACCGGCCGGCGGCTTGGGCGCATCATACCCCTCAGAATTGATGGATCTGCGAATCAACGGATCCACGTTGGAGGATACTGGAATGGCTTCAGCAGTTTTTCGTGCGCGCTCGGGTATGAGCGTTCTTCTAGGCAGCGTTGCGGTCCTGGCGCTACCTGCGGCAGCGCAGGCCCAGCAGGCTGACGCCGCTGCCCAGGCCAAGGATTCTGGCGGCATCGCCGAGATCGTGGTTACTGCACAGAAGCGATCCGAGAACATCCAGAAGGTTCCGATATCGATCACCGCCTTCACTGCCGCGTCGCTCGAAACCAAAGGCGTCACCGATGTGACGGCTGTAGGCAATCTCGCGCCCAACGTCACGCTTGACGCGGGGACGCCGTTCTCGGGATCGTCTGCTGTGCTGTCCGCCTATATTCGCGGCATCGGCCAGAACGATTTCGCATTCAATCTCGATCCGGGCGTGGGTGTCTATCTGGACGGCGTCTATCTGGCGCGATCGGTTGGCGCTAACCAGGACCTGCTCGATATTGACCGGGTCGAGATCCTCAAGGGTCCGCAGGGCGATCTGTTCGGGCGCAACACCATCGGCGGCGCGATCTCGATCGTGACCAAGAAGCCCTCCGCCGACTTTGGCGGCAAGGTCGAGGTCACGGTGGGCCGCTTCAACCGGATCGACACCAAGGGCGTGATAAACGTTCCCCTCGCCAAAGGCCTCTATTCGTCGTTCAGCTTCTCCACCAAGAACAACAGCGGGTATCAGAAGCAGATTCCCTTTGCGGGCTTTGCGAGCGGCGTGATCGCCGACAATTTCTCCTACTTCGGTCAGGGCCATCCCAATAGCTACGGCGGTGAAAGCCAGTACGCGCTGCGCGGCAAGCTCTTGTGGGAAGCGACGCCTGATCTGTCGATCACGCTCTCTGGTGACTACCTGCACCAGGACAACAATGGCGTAGCGAGTTCCATCCTGAAAACGTTCACCAACCCCGCCGATCCCAGCAACGTGTTCGGCCCGCTGTACAATGGCTGCATCGCCGGCGTGCTGCCGCCATTTGCCCAGGCGGGGATCTGCAACAACATCGTGAAAGGCACGAACCTCAACGGCCTCGTTGCGACGAGCCCGACGCTGTTTTATGGTGACCAGTTCATCGCGCCGTCGAAGGACACGACGTATGCCACTGGCAACAGCTTCTCGCGGATGCGCAATTACGGCGGATCGCTGACGATCGAAGCGAACCTCGGCGGGCCCGTGCTCAAGTCGGTCACCGCCTACCGCAAGCTCAACTGGCAATCGGCCGAGGATGAAGACGGCTCGCCGCTGCCGATCCTGCAGACCTCGTTCGATGAAAACCAGCACCAGTTCAGCGAAGAGCTGCAACTGACCGGTAAGGCCCTCGACAACCGCCTCAGCTATGTCCTCGGGCTCTACTACTTCAACGAGGGCGGCAATCTGCACGACCTCGTGACGTTCCCGGCCGGCCTGCTGCAGATCGATGGTCAGAACTATCTCTCGACCACCAACTATGCCGGATATGGCCATCTCAACTATAAGATCTCCGACAAGCTCAGCATCACGCTTGGCGGCCGCTATACGCATGAAAACAAGCACTTCATCGGCCTGCAGTCTGATCCGAACGGCATCTTCTACAAACTGAACGGATACTATACGCCCAACTCCGCGAGCCAGGCTGCGCTGTGCACGGCCGGTGCTGCCGTCCCATCGTTGCAGGGCATCCCGGCCGGGCTGTTTTGCTATCCTAACAGCGCCAATATCTACCAGGTCTACCCAGTCGCCCCTGCTGGCGGCTTTCAGCAGTCGTTCAACAATTTCTCGCCGAAGGTTGGCCTCGAGTTCCAGGCGAACAACGACATGCTGCTTTATGCGTCGTTCTCCAAGGGTTACAAGACCGGCGGCTGGACGACCCGTCTGACCACGCCGCAGCCTGCGGGAACGGGCGCGCCGACCTTCGGGCCGGAAAAGGCGACCACGTATGAAGGCGGCCTCAAGTCGCAGTTCCTCGACCGCAAGGTCGTGCTCAATCTTGCGGGCTTCTACACCGACTACAAGGGCATCCAGCTCAACTTCCAGGTCGGCACGTCGCCCACACTGCAGAACGCCGGCAACGCGCATATCTACGGCTTCGAGGCCGAACTGCAGGCACGGCCGACACCTGCGCTCACCATCGGAGCCAACATCGGCTACACGCATGCGCGCTACTCGTTTCTGTCACCGTTTGTGACCGGCGTGACGCTGGCGTCGTCGCTGCCCAAAACGCCCGAGTGGAAGTTCACGCTGAGCCCGGTCTACACGATCGACCTCAGCGGACATGGTACAGTGCTGCTGTCGGCGGACTACACTCGCACCAGCTCGCTCTACAACGACACCGAAAACACGCCGCTGCTGCGTCGGCCTGCCACCGACATGCTCAACACGTCGATCACCTACAAGGCACCGAGCGACAACTGGGAATTGGCGGCTGGCGCGACCAACCTCACCAACAACCGCTACCTGACCACGGGTCAGAATCAGGTCGCCGGCGGAGTCGCCTACGGCACGTACAATCGTCCGACCGAGTGGTTCGTCACCGCTCGCGCCAAGTTCTAAGCGGAGCAAGCGCACATGTCCGATGTCATCGAGAAGTCCGCAGAAGCGATCGCGGTGCCCACCATGGGTCCGCTGTCCTGGCCCCGTCAGCCCAAGGTCAAACTGGGCATGACAGGGGCGGAACCGCCGCTAACCGAAACCGAGACGGCGTTTCAGGACATGGCGCATGCCTTTGCGCGCGATGTCATGCGTCCGGTCGGTCAGGCGCTCGACAAGCTTACGCCCGACCAGATTCTGGCCAAGGACTCGATCTACTACACCGAGTTCCGCCCCAAATACCTCGAACTGGAAATCAACCCGGTGACATTGGGCGCGCTGCCGCCCGAGGAACTGGGCAAGGTGCTGCCGATCATCATGGAAGAGTTCGGCTGGGGTGACGGCGGTCTGACGGTGACGATCGGCGCATGCCAGCTTCCGCCGCTTCTTGCGTTGATGTTCGGCAAGGAATACCTGCTCCAGCGCTATCCAGTCGATCTGATCGGTTGCTGGGCGATTACCGAGCCCGATCACGGCTCGGATTCGCTCGATCCGTCAAAGCAGATATTCCATCCGCAAGGCAACTACGGGCGGCCGAACTGCGTCGCCAAGATCGTCGGCGACAAGGTCATCCTCAACGGTCAGAAATCCGCATGGGTTTCCAACGGCCCGATTGCCGACGTCTGCGTGCTCTATGCGGCCTGCGACCGCGGCAATGGTCCCGACCCTGAGAACGGCGTTGTGATGATCGTGCCGATGAACGCCAAGGGCATCAGCCGCGGCAAGTTCATTGACAAGCTGGGCCAGCGCCCACTGCCGCAGGGCGAAATTTTCTTCGACAACGTCGAGATTTCGGCCGACCACATCATCGCCGGCCCCGAGGAATTCCAGCGCGCAGTCTATGCGATCCATTGCGAGGCCAACGGCCAGATGGGTGCGATCTGGACCGGGTCTGCGCGCGCCTCGTTCGAAATCGCGTGGAAATATGCGCACGAGCGCAAGCAGGGCGGTGTGCCGATTTATCGCCACCAGTCAGTCGCCAAGAGCCTGTTCCACATGTACCGCAAGGTCGAAGCGTCGCGTGCGCTGGTGCGCCGGGTTGCGCTGTATAACCTGACCTCGCCGATGCCCTCGCTCCAGTCTGCCATGGCGACCAAAGTAACCGCGACGCAGACCGCGTTCGAGGTGGCGTCCGATGCGCTGCAGATGCTCGGCGGAAACGGCAACACCCGCGAATACCCGATCGAGAAGATTCTACGCGATGCCCGCGCCTCGATGATCGAGGATGGCTGCAACGAGATCCTGTCGATCAAGGGCGGCTACCAGATGATGGACCCCGACCTCCTTTAGGAAAAAGTCGATGAAAACCAATGCCGTGATTGCCGGGAGCGGGATGACCGCTTTCGGCAAGTTCCCCAGTCGTGCGCTCAGCGACCTTGCTGGCGAGGCCATCCGCGCTGCGCTTGCCGATGCAGGCATCGAGCCTGAGGCCATCGAGGCAGCCTATATGGGCAACGCTGCAGCAGGCACGATCACCGGGCAGATTTGCGTGCCGGGCGAGGTCGTCCTGCGGGCGATGGGCATCGGCCGCATCCCGGTGATCAATATCGAGAACGCCTGCGCCACGGCCTCGACCGCGCTCAACCAGGCCGCCGCGATGATCACGGCAGGGCTCTACGACGTGGTGCTGGCGGTCGGC
>CAIXXC010000083.1 GCA_903923205.1 uncultured Rhodospirillales bacterium
ACCGGGAGCCAAGGCGACGTGCCGTGCATCCGGCGGATCACCGATCCGCAGGCCGAAGCTTTCAGGCAGCCAGCTGTTCGGCTTCGGCTTGATCCAGGGCAGGACCGGCTTTTGCCAGACCTCGATCCCGCTGACGCGCTCGGAGAACTGCTGCGTCTCAATAAAGAGGCGGTCGGCTGCTGCGTCGTCGCCGAAGGCATCTAGTTTCAGCTCTTCGCGCAAAACCCGCTGGGGAGAGCGCAGAAACTCTCGCTTTTCCTGCGAGCTGCCGCCCTGCTTGGCACGGACGATATCGAGGGCTTTACCCAGCAGCGGGTCGAGGAAAAGCAGCGTTCCGTCGGAAAGGAGATAACTGCGCCGCCCCCCTTCCTGGCTCCGAAATCTGCGTTGGAAGTGCACGGTATCCTGCGGCGTCAGCAGGGATGCTTCATTCTCATCGATGAGGTCGCCGTCGGACGTCTCGCCGACGTGTCGTGAAAAGAGGACAGGGTCAAAGTCGAAGCGACCGTGATCGGTCTTTGCATTCAATGAGAAGTTTGCAGCGTAGGCAATGCGAATGCGTTCCAGAAACCCGTCGGCTTCGATGCCCGCGCCAAACTTATCGCCAAGTAGTTCACGAAGCTCGGCAAAGGCCGCTCTTCGTTCGTCGGAGTCACTGGCTGCCTTCACGGCTTGTGCAGCCAGAAAGGCGGAAAATACGGGCTCTGGAATGCGGCTGACGCGGCCTCCTTCTCGCACACGGACGCCAAGAATATCAGCACGGACCGGCGCTCCGCCGCGACGAACCCACTTCGGATTGACCGTGATGGATCCTTCGGCGAGCGATCCGCTAGAATTCAGTTGCAGCGTCAGTGGCGTAGCAGGCGGCAAGCCAAGCGCAAAGGCATCGGCCTCGTCCAATTGAGCAGCGATGTGAGGGGGAAGGATAACCCCTCCGCCCTCTTCAAGAATTTGCCCTTCCTGATCGAACGAGCGCGCGAGCGCCAAGGCTGCTTGCCCTGCTTCGGGTGCAACCTTCGGCCACTCCGACACTGGCACCGTTTCGCTTGAAGCCCGCTTAAAGAGCCCGCCCGGACGTTCATGCAACAGCGTGATAGTTTCACTGCCGTCGCTCTGCTGAGTTGCAACGAATTTGGTGCTCACCATCTGTCGTTCCAGTTACGACCACGGCCTTTCCCGAACCGGGGATGCAAGATTGATGTCCGCCGATTAATGATGCCAGCAAACTTGCCTTCCCAACCCGGGCTGGCAGGAACGTGAGATTCATATTCGAAGTCAGACCGACCTGCCGTGGTCCGCAGTTTGGCCCCGTCGTATATCTTGGCATAGAGCTTCGGAGCATTCGGATCGCTATCGCTCCAAAACCGGCATGAGCCATTGTCGCTCCACTCGGAAATCCTCAGGTCGCCGATCTGCATTATGATCGAGGAAGAGGAAGCTGGGCCGCCTCGAATAATCCCATATTCCGGGCGTTCGCCGCTTTGTCGAATGAGGTACTCGATCTGATTGCGTGCCCGGACACCCAGAGCGGGCCACGCGTCACTGACGAGGCCGTCGTCGAGATAGGCCATCCAGAACTTCTCACGTTGCGCCCATTGATCGGGGCGATCGGTGGTTTTGGCGATAGCCCGGAAGAATTCGCGCATCGCGACTTCGGTGAGCCAGCGCTTGAAGACCCGTGTGACCGTGAGGGCGCGCTCTTCACCAATGCTCTCGGCCAGCGACCGGACGATTCTATCCCAGCGGGGCCGCTGAAGACGCGGATCACCGACCTGGTCGAGGAGAAACTCGGAAATCGCCTTGCGATGCTCGGGTTCGGGCTTCTCGCTGATCCAAGGTTCGAGCAACGCCCGCACGACCAGCTCGATCTGTCCGGCGAGTACCTCTTGATCAAAGAGCCTCAGCAAGCTGCGCTGCGCCGGGATTGCTTTCCTCGGAGGGAGCTCGGCTACTGCAACACAAAGTCTGGCGAAGGTTGCCTGACCGAAGCCGCTCGCCGCCAGATTTGTTCCTAGCCCGGTTTCCCTGATGAGCTGAAATATATGATCGTCATCGCGCTGGATCAAATCGAGCGCCACCCGTGTCGGGCCTTGTGATGGCGCAAATAGCTCCCACTGTCGGGCACGCTCTCGCCATGCCCAATCGTGCCGCTGAGCAGCATTTGAAGCAGCATCGGCAAGCTTGCCCATAATAGGCCGGTCGACCGGAAAATAGGTGAGGTAGCCATCGATCACGGCTTGGTCGGAACTGCGACGCTGCTCTTCGACCGCGCGGTCGAGAGCAGCCGATCCGAGGTCATCGAACTCCGGATCGCACCATGCACCGCGCAGAACCCGGTTGAGTTGAAAGCGCGGCAGCGCCCCAGCTCCGTTTTCAGCCGCACTGCGCAAGAAGGGCTTCAATTCAACAACTGGCTCCGCCTCGCCGATACTCGCATCAAGCTTGGCGAGTTGCCGCTGCAATTCTGGTTGCGTTGTCTGAGGCTTGGCGAGCCCAGCAGACGCGAGGGCGTCCATCCGATCGATTGCCGCGCGCAGGAAGCTCATCGCTTCAGCCTCAATATGTCCTTGTCCAAACCGGCGCTGGGTGTGGTCATCAAGAACCGCAAATCGATCCGTCGATTACGCTTCTTCGCCGCCTCGCTATCACCTTGCGCGATCGGGCGATCCGGACCGTAGCCACTCAGGCCAAGAATCGGTGCAGACCCTGGCTGATCTACCGGCTTGTTGAGAAACCCTCGCAAGGCGGGCTGATTGAACTGAAGCATGGTGAACGTCGTTTCGGCTCTCCGAACCGAAAGGCCATAGTTGTTCATCCCGCCATACATCGCGTCGGAATCGGTATGCCCCTCTACAAAGACGGCGTCGATCATGTGCTTTGAGCGCTCCGCTTTGCAGAGGTTTGACGTCGTGTAGCAGGGAAGAACCTCGACCATCGCGCTGGCAACTTTGCTGATCGCGGCTTGGCCTCTGTCGTTGAGCTCCCAGCGCCCTTTGTCGAACAGCACGTCATCAGGGAGGCGTAGAACGCCCGTCTTTGTGTCAATTTCGACTTGCAGACCCTTGTTCTTCAAAGACTGTTGCAGGTTGTTGAGAATCTCTGCCCGAGTTCGATTGGCACCGGTCAGCTCTTCAGTTTTCGACTGCAGATTCAATGCGAAGTAAGCCAGTAGGATGATGAAAATGAGAAGAAGGCCAACCATCATGTCCGTCATGGACATGAAGTAGCTTTCGCCTTCTTCAGGGGGTCTCCTGCGAACGGCGCCTTCCATTATTCAGCCGCTTCCCGATTTTGATTCGCGAGAATTCCGGCCAGTTCCTCGACCGTGTCACGCAGCGTGGTCAGTGGCTCAAGCGCACCTGCAAGCTGCGCCACACCTTCGCCCAATGCGCGGTCGATTTGACCAACACGTTCGTTGAGATTCGTGGCATGGCTTCCTGCCGCGTCAGTGATCTTTTCGAGCGCAGCTCCAAGTGACCGATCGACTTCCTC
>CAIXXC010000084.1 GCA_903923205.1 uncultured Rhodospirillales bacterium
AAGAAAAAGGGATTTTTGATGTCCTCCTCTTCAATTGAACGCTCGGAACGAAAAATATCCGAATACAGCTTGCTTGACCCACAAGTCCAGGCTTTGCCTTGGAAATTTTATCAAAAACTTCACGAGGAACAGCCGGTCTACCGGATGCCGGAGACGGGAATTTACGTGGTCAGTCGATACGAGGATGTCCGCGCGGTGCTGCTGGATACGACGACCTATTCCAATGTCATTCTCGCGATGGAAGCGCTGCAGGGCGACAATGGGCGCCGCTACCAGGCGATCCTGAAGGAGAAGGGGTGGGAGCATGTTCATGTCCTTCACCGGACTGATCCGCCAAAGCATTCGACCCACCGTCGTTTGGTGGATCGTGTCTTCACACCTAAACGTGTGCGTGAAATCCTGCCGCAGATCGAGGCGTTGGCGCACCAATTGATTGACCGCTTCGCCGACAAGGGATCGTGCGAACTGATTGCGGAGTTTGCACTTCCGCTCCCCGGCATGATTCTTGGAGAACAGCTCGGTCTAGACAAGAACGAGTTTGCCCGGTTCCAGAAATGGGCGTTGGCAATGCTCGCGACCAGCAACGAGGTGATGAGCGACGAGCGGCTGCGTGAAATCGCCGATATCGAACTGGACGCACAACATTATCTTGCGGAGATCTTTGAGGCGCGGCGTGCCAACCCCACCGGTGACCTCATTTCAAACCTTGTTCATTCCGCACAGGAAGGCGAAGAACCCTTCACCGTTCATGAACTTCAGAATCTGTTGAATCAGTTGATTACGGGCGGTTACGAGACGACGACGAGCGCCATTGCTCATGGTCTGTGGCTTCTGATCCTGTATCCTGACCAACTCGCCAAGCTGCGCGAACGTCCGGAACTTCTGAAAAACTTCGTCGAGGAGACGCTGCGATTCGAGAGCCCGGTGCAGGGCATCATGCGAAGCGTGACGAAGGACGTGACGCTTAACGGGAGCAGCCTGAAGGCGGGAGATACCCTGCTTCTCCGGTTTGGAGCAGCCAACCAGGATGCCGCAAAGTTTCCCTCACCACGGACGTTCGATATCGAACGCTCGAACGCAAACGCCCATCTAGGTTTTGGCCTCGGTATTCACTACTGCCTTGGCCAGCAACTCGCCCGGCAGGAGATCATGGCTGCGCTTAGAATTCTGCTAGAGCGGCTCGACAATTTCGCGCTGTCGCGAGAACTCCCTGAAGAGCCCTATGTGCTGAGTCTAAACTTCCGTCCCTTGAAGGAACTGCCGATCCTTTTCACCCAGCGGGTAGCCTAACCGTACTGTTGAAGGGCAGCCCTGGGACTATCGGTGCAACACAAGCCAAAGTGCCACCTTCTCGGCGATTTCGAGGGCGTGGGCCGATACTTGCGGGAGGCCCATCAGCTCGCCATATTGCTCGCGCGCCAAGGGGCCAGCGACGAGGAGCGTATCCGTCGTAGAGCCGTCCGCGGCGATCACCTCCGATATCGCGTTCACGGCAATCCCAAGGCCAAGAGGATCGGGTGTGAGTAACCCGGCCTTGGAGAGGCTCGATAATGCCGGATTGGCCGAGATAACGCTGTCATGGGCGGGCCCGGTGGTGACGATGATCTTGTCGACCGTAACCGTTTCGCAGGCTCCTTCAGCACCGTGGCGCGGGCGCAGAGATGCTATGATCTTCCCGTTCTTGCGCTGAAGGGATCGCAGGGACGCGGCAAGCACGCGCAATGAACCCTCGTTCAGACGTTCACCTATGGCGGCCTCCGCCTGAGGGGCGATACGATAACGATGGACATCCCAGAAGGGGCGCAGATGTCGCAGCAATCGTGATCTCTCCAAAGCCGGGAGGGATCGCCAGACCCGCCGACCATGGGCTCGGACATCATCAATGACAGCGTGCCAAGGAACCCCGTCCTTCGCGGCTTCAGCGATCAGCGCGCGTAGTTTCCTGAGGAGGGCGAGCGCCGAAAGTGGTGGGTCGTTTGCACCAAACCAGGTGTATGGATCCGTGTAGCAGGCGTGGCCACGCGACAATAATCCGCGCCGCGAAAACGCGGTGATGTTGCCGTGATGTCCCCGCTGGCCCAGTGAGGCGATGACATCCGCCATCGTGAGGCCGGTGCCGATCACAAGGACATCATCGCTTGGGGTAACCGTCGCCAGCGCGTCTGGCGCCCACGGATCGGCAATGATATCCGGACCCGTGCCGAGCGATGTCGTCACAAGCGCTGGAACCGTCGGCGGTGGGTGGCTAACGGCAAGGACGATAAGGTCGGCGTCCAGAATGGTCCCATCCTCGAGATGGATCGTGAAGCGGTGATCGTGCCGCCTGACGGCCGTCGCTGCGCCCTGATGGTGGCTTATCGTGATGTCCGGGCGCGATGCCGCCGCTGATGCCAGTGTGGCGGCGATATAACGGCCGAACGCGCTTCGTCGAGGATATGCGTGTCCATCCGACCACAAGGCTTCCGGATCAGCGACAAGCTCGGCGCCCGAGCGGAACCAGGAGTCGAAATCCGTCGGAGCTTCGGGGAATACGATCATGCGCGCCGCGGGCACATTGATCCGATGCGCCGGATCGGGCGTGCCGTAGGCGACGCCAGCGCCCAGCTTTTCTCTCGGTTCGACGACCGTGATCGTGCAGGAACGCGTAGCCTTGCGCGCCAAGTGGAGCGAGAAGACGGCGCCGCTAAAACCGCCGCCAATGACGACGATACGCGCTTTTGTAGTTGGATCCGACATTGCAGTCATGATTGGGCGGCGCGCGGACGACGGTCCCCGGCAATCGTTTCACCGAATGGGCCCGTGTTGTTCCCACGGACTTCGAGACGATGAGCTCCATGTGCGAGCGGCAGCAATGGCATCACAAGCTCGGCGAAGCGGTAGGCTTCCTCCAAATGAGGGTAGCCTGACAGGATGAAACTATCGACGCCAAGCGCCTGATATTCGCCGATTCGTGCGGCCACTTCCTGGGGGTTGCCGACCAATGCCGTGCCGGCGCCGCCGCGAACCAGCCCGACCCCGGCCCAAAGATTCGGGCTCACCTCCAGTTTATCAAGCCGTCCCCCGTGCAAGGCGCTCATTCGTTTCTGGCCCTCGGAATCCATCCGCGCAAATATGCCCTGTGCGCTGTCAACCGTCTGCTGGTCCAGCTTGCTGATCAAGCGGTCCGCCGCCGCCCATGCCTCGGCGCTTGTTTCACGTACAATAACATGAAGCCTGATGCCAAAGCTAAGCGTGCGACCACGTTTGGCTGCGGCCGCTTGGACGGTTGCAATTTTTTCCGCGACCTGTTCCGGGGGCTCGCCCCATGTCAGGTACTTGTCCACATGGTTCGCTGCAACATCGATCCCCTCGGGTGACGAGCCCCCAAAATATAGCGGTGGCCCGCCCTCTTGGACGGGTGGGAACAGGATCTGGGCGCCCTCGACATGCAGATGCTTGCCGCGATAATCGACGGTTTCGTTGCGCATGAGGCGACGATAGATATCGAGGAACTCCTCGGTCACGATGTAGCGATCGGCGTGGCTGAGAAAGATGCCGTCGCCTCGATTTTCTACGGGATCGCCTCCGGTCACGATATTGATCAGGACCCGACCATTTGACAGCCGGTCCAGGGTCGCGGCGAGGCGGGCCGCGAGGCTGGGCGGCTGCAATCCGGGGCGAAACGCAACCAGGAAACGCAGGTTCTCGGTCTGTGGCACGAGCGCAGACGCCACCAGCCAGGAATCCTCGCAGCTTTTTCCGGTCGGGATCAGAACGCCGTAGTACCCAAGGCTATCAGCAGCCTGCGCGACCTGGCGAAGGTAGGGCAAATCCACGGGCCGGCCCCCCACTGCAGTGCCCAGGTAATGACCATCGCCATGGGTTGGAAGAAACCAGAGAACATTGATTTTCGCTGCCGCGGCGGGGGTCGGACTCATTGTGCAGGTCTCTGAGGTTGGGGTTGACCGATCGGGCGTATGGGGACCGGCCCGGCTAACTCGCAACGGCAAGCAGATCTGCCGCACGGCGCTTGACGGCCTCAATATCGCGGTAACGATCTGCCGGATGTGTGGCGGGAAGATAGGGGCCGTCACCGAACAGCTTCTCACGCAGCGTGCCGGGTCGGTAGGCTCGTGGATAAGCGCCACGTCGTTGCAGTTCCGGCACTACGTGGGCCACCACGTCTTCAAAACTATCCGGGGTCACCGCATACGCGAGATTGAAGCCGTCGACATCGGTTTCGTCGACCCATTCCTGCAGTATGTTTGCAATTGTTTCCGGTCCGCCAACGAAGACCGGTCCCATCCCGCCGATCCCGCCGAACTGGGCGAGCTCGTTAATCGACCACGACCGATCGCGACCGCCAAAATTCTCTACCATTGAGGCGATGGCATTGGTCTTTACCTGTTTGACGAGGTCGGTGGGTGCATACTGTCCATAGTCGATCCCGCTCCAACCTGACATGAAGACCAGGGCTCCGTCATAGGAGACGTATTGTCTGTATTCCTCGAACTTCGCCTGGGCCTCGGCATCGTTTGCGCCGGTGATGATGGTCGCGAGTGCGTAGACGTAGACCTTCCTTGGGTCTCGTCCAGCCTGTGCTGCACCCGACCTGATATCGGCGACATATCCCTTGAGAACCGCCTTTGTCGGTGCTCCGGAGAACACACATTCTGCATGGCTTGCCGCAAAGGCCTTGCCTGAGCCCGAGGCACCGGCCTGATAGAGAACCGGCGTGCGCTGGGGTGATGGTTCGCACAGGTGATATCCCGGCACATCGTAATACTTACCCTTGTGCCCGATCTCATGGACCTTTTCCGGATGGGTAAAGATGCGCCTGTTTCTGTCGCGAACGACGGCGTCCTCCTCCCAGCTTCCTTCGAGGAGCTTATAGAGAACTTCGACATACTCGTCGGCGACCTCGTAACGATTGTCGTGGCCGCCAAGGCCGGACTGCCCGACATTTTTGGCGCCGCTTTCAAGATAAGACGTCACGATATTCCAGCCAACCCGACCTTTGGTGTGGTGGTCCAGGGTCGAAAGCCTGCGCGCGAATGTGTAGGGGTGCTCGAAGCTGGTCGACGCCGTGATGCCAATGCCGAGGTGTTTTGTCGCAAGGGCGATGGGCGCCGCGAGTTGCAGCGGATCGTTGACCGGAATCTGAGCAGCCTGCTGGATCGCGTGATAATTCGACCCCTTGTATACGTCATAATACCCAATCACGTCGGCAATAAAGATGCCGTCGAAGATACCAGACTCGAGCGTGCGGGCCAAATCCTGCCAGTAGTCGAGATCCTTGTATTTCCAGGATTGATCGCGCGGATGTGCCCACATTCCGGGTGACTGGTGCCCCACGCAATTCATGTCGAACGCGTTGAATCTGATTTGCCGGGTCATAGCCTGTCCTCCAGAATGTTTTGGCGATTGGGGTATGGTCGGTGTTGATACGGCGTGAATTGACGACCCTCGGCGATTGGACAGCAATCGCAATCGATGTTATTGTGTTCACCTGTGACATTAAATTAGCATATTCAACAAAAATAATGCGTCAATATCTATAATATCACAAAATTAATGTGTATAATCTGAATGCGGCACCACGCGATCGGCTACAACACTTTAATTCCATGCGATTAATTGGTGGCGTCCGGACCCAATTCGGTTAGCAGGTGTCCGAGCGTGTTTTTATCCGAACCGCATGAGCGCGCTACCGTGGGCCTTTAGCCAAGCCCGTTCTCGCTCGAACTCTGGATAGAGGGTCGCGACGAGGGCCCAGAAATCGGGGCTGTGGTTCATATGGCGCAAATGTGCGACTTCATGCGCTGCGACGTAGCGCAGAACAGGCTCGGGCGCCAGGATCAAACGCCAAGAAAACCGCAGAACACCTTTGCTTGAGCAACTGCCCCATCTGGTTCGCGGAGCGGCGATGACGACCGCGTTCGGGCGGTGCCCAATGCGGTCCGAATATTCGAGCGCTGCAGACCTCAAGACTGTACCGGCGAGGGCGACCAAGCCGTCGCGTGTTCGCCGGGGTATATGCTCGGCGTGACCGGCGACCTCGATGCTGGTCGGCGTCAGTCGGAACGGTCCGTTTCCGGGCAGGGGCCGTGGGGTTATCCGCAGAACGCGGTCCTGACCAAGAACGGGGACAATGGCTCCGGCCTGAAAGGCGATCGGTACCGGTGCGGCAGCGAGGCGGGCGATCAACCAATCGCGCCTGTCGTCGAGAAATGCGAAAGCCTTCTGAAGACTGGCGCCATCGGGCACGACCAGTTCGACCCTTAAATCGCCGGCGCGAACCCGAATAGCCGAGCGCCGCGCCCGCGTGCTCCATCTCACGCTGATCGGTACGATCTCGCCTGAGGGGAGGTGAAGCGGCGTGGGTGGCGAGGCAACACCTGGGTGTGTGCCTTCTAGTTGGTGCAAACGAGGCAGTTTAATGGTCCTTCGTATTTCGTGCGGCTATAGCCAACAGGTGAGCAAGAATAAAATGAGACGGAATTTTCGACGATTTTCCGCTGATCCTGTAAGTCTTCCTATTCGCAATTTCCTGACCAATGAACCATTGTTAGGAATATTTAAGTCATTGCAGCGCGATAAATTGGAATTGTCTGGTTTCCTAGGTGTCACATTTAAATTGCAGCGAGCTTGCCCGGGTCCATGAGTTCCAATCTAGCTACTCCGATACCTCCCGATGAGGAGGATAGACTGTCTGCGCTCAGCGCGGCCGAGGTTCTGGATACAGAGCCGGAAGAGGCTTTTGAGCGGATCGTCGATCTAGCATGTTCGATCTTTAACGTGCCGATCGCAATCGTTTCGATGGTGGATCGTGACCGTCAGTGGTTCAAGGCCGCGCGAGGTCTTTCCGTTCGCGAGACCGATCGCGATATCGCCTTTTGCTCTTATACGATCCTCAACGATGGCGTTTGCCTGGTTCCCGACGCTACGCAGGACTCGCGATTTCGGAACAATCCTCTGGTCACGAATCTGCCGTCGATTCGCTTTTACGCGGGGGCCCCGGTCCATTCGGAAGGTGGCTTTCGAATTGGCACACTTTGCATCGTGGATACCCATCCAAGGCATGATTTCGGTCCTGTTCAGCAGGCTCAGTTGAGTGCGATGGCGGCGATCGTCGCGGATGAATTGAAGTTACGCCAGCGCAGTGCGGAATTGAGGAGACTTGCGGCAGAGGCAGCCGCGGCCCGCGTGGCCGCCGAGTCTGATACGGCGACGAAATCCGAATTCCTGGCGACGATGTCCCATGAAATCCGAACCCCGATGAACGGTATCATCGGGATGACAGATCTTCTCATCGACAGCGGCCTTACGGATCTGCAGGGACACTATGCCTCGACATTGAAAAGTGCGGCCAACCATCTCCTCGATCTGATCAGCGATGTCCTTGACTTCTCGAAACTTGAGGCTGTGGCTTTGGAGTTGGAAAGTGTGCCAACGGATTTGGGCGCGTTGGTATCGGAAACAGTCGCGCTTATGGCTCCTTTGGTGCGCGACAAGAAAATAGTGATCGGCGCCGTCCTGGAACCGGAGGTTCCAAAAAGCATTCTTTGTGATCCTGCCCGCCTGCGACAGATCCTGCTCAACATCGCGGGCAACGCGGTCAAGTTCACCGAAAGAGGTGGGGTTATCATCAATGTCAGCATCGTTGATGGCATCAAGGACGCCCCACAACGGTTACGGTTCTCCGTCCGTGATACGGGCATCGGGATCAACTCAGATGATCTGCCGCGGCTGTTCAATCGATTTAGTCAGGTTGATGGGTCCATCGCGCGTCGCTTTGGCGGGACTGGGCTCGGGCTTTCCATCTGCGATCGGCTTGTTTCATTGTTGGGCGGAAACCTCGCCGTCTCCAGCACGGCTGGCGTAGGAAGCGACTTCCACTTCGAAATTCCGTTGAAGCGCGATCCTGCCGCCATTTCGGTAGTGCGGGCGAGCTTTGAGCCCGGCACCCATGTACTGTTGATGCAGTCGAATCCGGTCGCCTCCGAAATTCTGCGCCGTCATGTCGCAAACCTTGGCGGTATCGCCGTAACCGAACTCAGTCCTGCCGTGATCAGCGCCAGTGGCCAAGGCGGACTCGGGGCAATCATTGTTGATGACACGACCGGGGGCGGGGAAGACCGCGTTTTGGCGTCATTACCCCCAGGCGCGCGCAAGCCCCTGGTGATCTTAGAGACGCAATTGCAGTGGCCGCCATCGGGCTATGACGCGATCTTACAACAGCCTTTGACGCAGCGGGCAGTGAGTCACGCTCTGCAAAAATTCATCATCAACGATCCTTCAGCGAGCGCTCACGCGCTGGAAGACGTCGCCCCGAGGCTATCCTATGCCGTCGCGACCCAGAGAGCCCTGGAGCCATTACGGGTGTTATTGGCCGATGACAACGAGACGAACCAGGAAGTCGCCGCCGCGTTTCTCGACAGGATGGGACATAGCGTAACGGTCGTCGAAAATGGTGTGGATGCC
>CAIXXC010000085.1 GCA_903923205.1 uncultured Rhodospirillales bacterium
CTCGTCGATAAAGCCGCGAGCGTGCAGGGCGCGGATCACGTCGATAACGGTAATCCCGCGCTGCTCGATCGCGGAAGCGATCACCGAGGCATCACCGGCGGTAAAGCTCGCGGTGTCGTTTGATCCAGACGCAACCGCGACACTTGCCTTCATCGGTTCGGTCACTGTGGCAAGATTAAGCTCGGACAGGACCGCTGAGATCGCTTCCAGCGCTTGGCGGCGCAGATCAAGCGCCAAATCCTCGCCGACCGGCGTAAGCCCGCCATCGGCGTCGAAATCACGCTGCAGGACCAGGTAATCTTCAAGCTCTTCGCCGTTCAGCAGTGACGGATTGAAGGAGTTGTCATATTTCAGGATTGACCCAAAGCCGGAGCAGATCAGATCGGAACCGGCGATCAAGTAGGGCATGATCTTAGCCCCGACACGAATCTCGCTTTCGGTTGGCCTCGCGTCGTTGCCCGAGGCGCATTCGAGGTCGAGCCATACCGCGATGAGGTTTTCCGCCATCAATTCGCGCGCTCCGCCTTGAATGCTCATCGTTAGCGGCGCGCCGTCAATGCCGCCATTCTGCGTCCCCTGCGAGCCCATCGCCCGCTGCAGGCAGAGGCAGCGCGCTTCGAGATAAAGCAACGATTGAGACTGGTGAAAACCCATCAAGAGTTCGGCGCCCGCGCCAGAGGTGCATCGCATCTTGACCCCGCGCGAGGCATAGGCTGCGGTCAGGAATGCCTTCGACCACGGTGTATCATCACCATCGATGAAGGCCCCCTCGCTGCCATAGACGGAAACCGTCTCGGCATAAGAAGTGAATCCGGCCATCGCTATGCGAAGTTCCTCGGCCTCCTCGCTCGAACACTGGAACAATGTCCCCCAGCGCCCCACACTGGCCCCCACGGCGCAGGCCAAGGCGTTTGACCAAGCGTTTCGCGCCACGCGCTGGGTCGTTTCAATTTCGTCGAAGCCAAGAGCGACCGCAAATGCAGCGTCGGCAGCGAGTTGGAGCGGGTCATCTTTGGCATTGGTAACATGCGCCTGGTTGCCGGGAGCCCGGCGGGCGCGCATCTTCGAATAGGCGAATGCGAGTTCGATTGACGACAGGTGCGAGACAACCTCGGCCAGTCGCGCCGGGGTCAGCCCCTGCGCAAGCCGTGTCAGCTTGCCCCGCGGTACATTCATATCAACCAGCATTCGGGCAAGTTCGAGTGGCGGCATGGCCATCGCTTCCTGGGCGATCACGGGGTCAAGGTGGTAGGTCGCGATAAAGCGGTCGATCATGTCGAAATCCGCCTCCGCGACGCCATCCAAAACGACGACTCGGCCATCCTTCAGTTCCAGGCCAGGCGAGGGATCGTTCGGGCTCTTCATCGCAGAAAACCCATTGGCAGGATCTTCCTTGGCGAACCGGTCGAGCCTGAGTGGACGCTCGTCCCAATCGGCAAAGCGCCGCCAGCGATTGCTACCGCTATTTGCACTTGTCACGGAATCCGTCCTCCTGCCCCTTGGCGCCATCATGGCTACCCTTGAAATCATGCCATGGATTTTCGCGGTTTACCCTATCTCGTGACGAAAAAAGCGCTAGATCGGCACTCGGTAGCAAGACCCGACATAAACGGGGTCATGGCAACACCTTCGAAGACAGCTCCGTGGAGAGATGGCGGCAAGATACCACTCCTAACAGTTCCGGTTATAATAATATCCCACAAATAGAGAATTCTGTTGATCCCGGCATGAGGACGAGATCTAATAATACTCAATCGGCCATGTTATTATTTGCCCTCGCCGAGGTCTCCACCCAAGCGCTGGATGTATCGTTGGAACACTAATGACGATTAGCGATGACGAAGACCAAAACCTGCATAGGCTGATTTATGCCAGCCGGGCAGCACCCCATATTGTGCCGAAGATGCCTTCCGCCTTCGCGGAAATCTTCCGAGCCGGGCTTAATGGAAATCGCGAGGCCGATATAACCGGAGCCCTGCTTGCCTGTGATACCTGGTTCCTGCAGCTTCTCGAGGGGCCCCGGACCCGGGTTTGGGGAACCTTCCAACGTATCGCGATGGATTCGCGGCATCGCTCAATCTACCTGCTAAAAGCAGAACCGATCGAGGCAAGGGAATTCTCGGGCTGGAGCTTGTGCGGCGGGCGCCTGTCCCTGACTGGCGAGATTATGACGGCGCTCCAAAACGGCCGAAAGATCGGAGACCCCGAGTTGCTATCACCCCAGACTGCTCGAGGATTGCTGGGGGCGATCCGCGACGTCCAGGCGAACTCTCCCAGTCACAAGGCATGGCTGGAGGACCCTGCGCCCCGGCAGCAGGCAACCAACAGGTAACCCTCCATGTCGGAAGAGAGGGAGCGTCCCCCGAAATCTCTTTCGAGACGATCGCCTCAGTCCAGGCATCGCTTGTCCCTGGCCGGTTACGACCTTATAGTTGGCTCTCTGATCCTCGGAAATTAAATGCCCCGCCGCATGGCGAAATAAGAGCAAGAGGAGATCCGTGATGCCCCGCATTAGCCAGATGCCTTTCGAGCTAATCGACCCTGAGCTGCAAAAGATCATGGCCGAATATGATGGCGAACTTGGTGGTTCTGAATTCGTCGAGGTGTTTGCCCACTCACCCCAAACCTTCAAAGCCTTTATTAATCTCTACTTTCCGCTGATTTCGGAAACGCGGGGCGGTATCGACCCGCGCATTACCGAACTGGCGCGCATGATGGTGGCGGAAAAGAACGACTGCCGGCTCTGCAAGGCTGCACGTTTCGCCCACGCGCAGAAGCGTGGCGTCACCGAGGAACTGGTCCAGGAAATCCCGCGCTGGCGCGAGAGCACCATGCTGACACCCCGTGAAAAGGCAGCGATCCACTACGCCGAGGTTCTGGCCGGTGACCACAAGAAGGCCGACCAAGCCTTATTCGACGAGTTGCGCAAGTATTTCACCGAGGAGGATATCATCGACCTCGGCTGGCGCATCGTGATCTTCGTAGGCTATGGCCGCTTCCTGCATGTGCTTGACCTCGATATCGGTCATACCTGCCCCTTATCGTTGCCAAAGCAATCTGCGCTCGAACACGCTTGACCACACATGGTGCAATAGACTTCCAGGTTAAGCCGGCTTCGGTCGAATGATCCGTGGGGGAACGCCCCACGGAAAGCGGCCACCTCCGTTATGTTTCGTGCCTATTTCCGGACCAGATTTGGGCTAGTCTCTCTTACCGATTGGCCTACGACGTCGTCACCCGGGACTTCTCCGTTCCCGGAAGCCGCTCGAAGTCGACCAATCCGAAGCCTGAACTTGGGAAATAGTTGATGGAAACAATGCGTCATCGGATCGCCCGCATCGCTGTCGGTAACCGATGGGTATCCTTGTCGATCGCACTCGTGATCACAGCATTTTTTAGTTATGGCCTGAAGGATGTACACGGCAAGACGATCTTTTCCGATCTTTTCCCATCGACGCATCCCTTCGTAAAAACCTTCCACGATCACCCGAATTTCGGCAATCCGCTGACGGTCACGATGATGATCGAGCGGACCGATGGCAAAAGCGTCTATACCGCCGACACCCTGGCAAAAATGTGGTGGCTCTCGCGCGATATCGATCTGGTGCCCGGTATCAACCACGATCAGATTGTGTCGATCGCGACGGAAAAGGCTCGCTATGTCACCTTGACGTCCGATGGTATCTATTCCAATCCGATTCTGGACGAGCACCTACCCAAGACCGACGCCGAATTGGTGGAAATCAAGCGTCGTGTCAATGAATCGCCAAGCACCCGAACCTTCCTGGTCTCCAAAGACGCAACGTCGCTGATCCTGAACGCGACGTTCATCGAACGATTGGTCGATTACGGCGTCGTGTTTGACGGCGTCGCCGCGTTGGTAACTAAATACAGCGACGATCACACCAAGGTCTTTGTCGCCGGCTTCCCGACGCTGACAGGTTGGGTCTATCATTTCGGCGCACAGACGCCGGAGATCTTTGCCGTGACTCTGGGCCTGATGTTCCTGTTCCTGACGATCGTGATGCGCAATCTCGCAGGGGTCCTGACACCGGCATTGGTATCCGGCATGTCGGCGGTCTGGGGCTTCGGCTTCGTTGGCTGGATCCACGAACCGGTCGAGCCATTGCTGATGGTGGTGCCGCTGCTGCTGATCGCACGATCATTCAGCCATTCGGTACAGGCAACCGCTCGATATTACGAAATATTGGCGGAAGTCAGGGATAAACAGAAGGCAGCCGAACTGTCGCTCGCGGTGATGATTGCGCCGGGAACGCTTGGGATTTTCACCGATGTCTGCGGTTTGCTCATGGTCGGCGTCGCGCCAATCCCGGCGATGCAGCGTTTTGCCGTCTTTACTGGGTTCTGGGCGGCAATGCTTGTCCCCACGAGCGTGATTATGACCCAGGTATTTTTGAGCATTCTACCGGCGCCAAAGAACCTCAACAAGCTGGTGGGACGGAACACAAGCGGCGTGCAACACCTGTTGAACCGAATATTGCGCGCCCTCGCCACCTTGAGTACAGGACCGCGCGCCAGATATACCGCTGCGGCATTTGTGGTCTTCTCGTTCGCCTCGCTGGCGATGATGCTGAGGATCCAGATCGGCAATCCGGTCGAAGGCAGCAACCTTCTGCGGTACGATTCCGCCTTCAATACTGCGGTCAGGGAAATCAACGTCAAATTCCCTGGCGTCATGACCCTCGAAGTGATCTTCGAGGGCAAGGGCGGCCGAATCGTGCGCAATACCGACACCTTGGTGACGATGACCTCGCTGCAGCATTGCGTCGAAGTTCATCCGCATCCACCGACTGCAACACTTTCCTTCGCCGACTATGCCCCCGAAGCAAACCGGATGTTTAATGGCGGCAATCCAAAATGGGCGCCGATCGACCATACTGACGCTTCGGCATCAGCGGCGGCGTCTGCAGCGACGATGGGCACCAGCGCCCTCGCCTTCAGCCATGTTGTCGATTTCACACTCGAAAATGGTACCGTGTCGCTCTGGTATATGAACAACAAACAGGAGACGGTCGACGCGGCGCTGATCGGTGTACGCCAATGCCTGGCGATGGTAGGCGTGGAACACCCGAGCTTCCGTATCCGTTTGGCGACCGGCTCGATCGCGCTCCAGCAATCGGTCAATGAAACTGTGGATCTGTACCAATGGTACATCATGGCCGGCATCAACGTCGTGATCGGCATTGGCTGCACCTGGGCTTACGGCTCATTCATGGCCGCACTGATCCTGCTGATCCCGGTTAATCTCGCCAATGTGGCGCTCACCGCGTTCATGACGTTGGCAGGACTTGGTCTCGACGTGAACAGTCTGCCAATCCTGGCGATCGGCATTGGTGTCGGCATCGATTACGGTATTTATCTGTTGACCCGCATTTGTGAGGAGTATCGGGACCCTGACGATCTGGGCCAAGCCATCACGCGATCCCTGCAAACCTGCGGCAAGGCGATCTTGTTCACGGCGGTACTCATGACGATTGGCATTGCACCATGGTACTTTCTGTCGGAACTTAAGTTCCTTTCGGATATGGGGCTGATGCTGGTCGTCGTCATGACACTCAACATGATACTTGCCCTGATTCTGGTGCCTCTCCTGGTCTACCTCTTCAAACCGAAGTTCCTATCGGCAGAACACAGTTTCTTATCGGAATCGGTCGAGGGTCTGCGGGATCGCCCTGCCGCCAAAGATGAACTCTGAAGCGAAGCGCAAGACAAAATCATCTCGCGTCGACACCGGCCGCGCGATTGGACGGGCGCCTATGAGAACGCGACCAAATCATTCCTCAGCAAGAGGGCATGACAATGAATTCAAAATGGGACAACAAACTCAACATCGGGGATATGTTGATCGACAATGAGCATCGCATACTTTTGTTATTGAGCCGCAAACTTGATCTGACGATCAAGATGAAAAGACCTGACGTGGAACAAAATGCAGCGATATTTGAACTGAAAAAGATCGCCGAATTTCACTTCTTGAGCGAAGAAAATCTCATGCGGGAAACATCTTTCCCCGGCATGAGAGAACACGCCGAACTCCATACAGAGCTGTTGATGGAATTTAACTTCAGAATGAACGGGATCAAAAAAAAGACCGAATTTTCTGACGACCTGCTGACATTCCTGAACCGCTGGATCTTACAACACATCGTCACTGAAGACACCAAGATCGCCGAGTTTCTTAAGCATTGCCAATCCAGGCCGCTCGCAGAAAACCTGTACGAGTCATTTTTGCCGGCAGCGAAGTCGTAATGCGCGTTTCGACAAGATCGATTGTCCCCTTCAGGTAATGTCTCGCCTTGCGTTAGAGCGTTCCAATCTCATTCGAAAGTTAAAAAATGAACCTTGAAAACAGGGTTGCAGTTCTGACCGGAGCCGGGAGCGGCATAGGTCGTGCGCTGGCGCTGACGTTGGCACAACGCGGCGTCCGCCTGGCGCTCGCCGATATCGACCCGGATGGCCTGCGTGAGACGGCGTCATTAGCTGCGTCGCGAGGCGTGGATGTCAGCGAGCATATCCTCGACGTCGCCAGCCGGGAACAGGTCGCGGCCCTACCGCGAGCGGTCATCGACCGTCACGGCGGCGTCGATCTGCTGATCAACAATGCCGGTGTCGCTCTGGGTGGCACCTTCGATCGCATCAGCGAGGCCAATTTTGACTGGCTCATGGAGATCAACTTCCACGGCGTCGTCCGCATGACACGGGCATTTCTGCCGCCGCTGCGTGCCCGCGATGCTGCCCGGATTGTCAATCTATCAAGCCTTTATGGCCTGATCGCACCACCGGAACAGTCCGCCTACTCTGCGAGCAAATTCGCCGTCAGAGGATTTTCCAACGCCCTGCGTCATGAATTGGCAGGCACGGCGGTTGGCGTGACCGTCGTCCATCCGGGAGGTGTCGCAACAGCGATCGCGCGGAACGCCCGCATCCCAGCGGATGAGCCCGCCGATAACATTCGCCGGCGCCTCGACATCATGGAACGCCTGCTGCGGATGCCGCCAGCGCGCGCCGCCGGGATCATCGTCAAGGGTATCGAGCGAGAGCAAGATCGGGTCCTGGTCGGCATTGATGCAAGGATTGTGTCGATACTTGAACGTTTCTTCCCCGTCCATTACTGGCGTATCGTTCGACTCGCTATCCCGACCTGAGCAAAAGCGATCCATGCTGGCCGCCGCGCCTTGTGGGGACGGGCTTTTCGGTCCGATAGATCGGTTATCAGAGATATCGGAGACAGTTTATGTCCAACAATCGGTTAGTCCGCATCGCTAATTCCGAAGACCTCAGCGGTTCCGGTCCCTATGCCCTGTCAGCCGAGGGGATCGATCTTGTCGCCGTCCGGGGGCGGGACGGCGTATTGTTCGCCTATGAGGGCCGCTGCCCGCACCGGGGCACGCTCTTGGGCGAAGGAGACGTCGACGGCGGACAATTGGTTTGCCGAAATCATCGCTGGCGTTTCGATATCGAGACCGGTCGCCGCGTCGGTGGCCCAGAGACTTTGACGTCCTGTCCGTTGCTTATTAAGGGCGGTGAGGTCCTGGCCGATGTCTCGACCCTGCCAATGGCCTCCGCGAAGAGCGCCTCGGCGCGCCATCTGAAGGACCTGCCGGGGCCTAAAGGGTTACCGCTGGTCGGTAACCTGCACCAGCTCGACATGCCGAAACTGCACCTCACGCTCGAGCGTTGGGCCGCACAATATGGCCCTGCCTATCTCCTGCGTATGGGGCCCACCCTGACGCTGGTGGTGACGGAACCCAAATGGGCCGATCAGGTCCTTCGCGCCCGACCGGAAACGTTCAGCCGGATGGCCGGGCTTGATCGAATTGCCATCGAAATGCGCATGAATGGCGTCTTTTCTGCGGAAGGTGCGGATTGGCGTCCGCAACGGCGACTCTCGGTCGATGCTCTGGCGCAGCGCAACTTTCGCACCATCTACCCGAAGCTCGTCACCGTCGCCGACCGCCTGAAGCGGCGATGGGATCGCTTCGCCGAAATCGGCGCGACAGTCGATATCGTCGAAGAATTGAAACGCTTCACGGTCGACGTGACGACGCTGATAACGTTCGGCCACGATATCAACACGGTGGAACAGGACAATGATCCGATCCAGCGAAAACTCGAATTGGTATTTCCAGCGTTACACCGTCGTCTGTTCACTGCCTTCCCGATCTGGCGGTTCCTGAAAATGCCCAGTGACCGAAAACTTGATCGCGCACTTGCCGAACTTTTCGTCTGGCTCAATGATTTGCTGTCTGAAGCACGGGACCGATTGCGATCGCCCTCGGATACCGAGGTAAAGCCATCCAACTTCCTTGAGGCGATGGTACTGGCGCGGGATGACAAGGGCGAGCCGTTTGCTGACACGGCGATCTTTGCCAACTTGATGACAATGCTGCTCGCGGGCGAAGATACGACCGCCTTTACGCTTGCGTGGGCGGTCCATGAATTGTGCGACAACCCTGGTGCGGTAACAGCCTTGCGCGAAGAGGCCGACAGCGTTCTTGGAAGCCTACCGTTGGCCCAAGAGATCGAGACCGTCAACCGGCTCGATATCGCTGGCGCTACGGCAAATGAGGCAATGCGCCTGCGCCCTGTTGCGCCCTTGCTGATCAACAAAGCCAATATTGACACCGTGGTGGGCGATGTCTTGGTGCCCGCCGGTTGTGGTGTGGCCGTGTTGATCAGGCCCGCGGCCGTTGATCCGCTCAATTTCGAGGCGCCAAATTCGTTCAATCCTCAAAGATGGATCGGCAATCCAAAGGGTGCACATGAACCGACCGTCTTCATTCCGTTTGGCTCCGGTCCTCGCATGTGCCCCGGGCGGAGTCTTGCACTGGTTGAGATGCGGATGCTGCTGTCGATGCTTTACAAGAATTTCGACGTCGAACGGATCGGCAACAGCCGCGACGTTTCCGAGGAAGCGGCCTTCACGATGTCACCAACGGGACTAGCGATCCGCCTGCGCGCGCGACGCACGCTCACCGCTGCAGACTCTCCTGAGGCGCGGTCGAGCGAAGCGATCTACTGATTTTCTGCCATAAATATCTTGTCGTTATAGTGATATAGATCGTCCAGATACGGCACGAAGAACTCGTACAGCGTACGGTCGTCGTAGCGGGGCGCTTCGCCAGCACCAAGGCACGCCGGAATCGGCGCGATACTCGCGTCGTCATCGGGATAAAAGAAAAACACGAGCGCATAGCGCTTGCCCGGCGGATTTACCACCCGGTGCGGCGTGGCGATGAAGTGGTCGTTCGAAAGCCGGTTCAGAACCTGCCCGGTATTCACGATCAACGCGCCCTCGATATAGCGGACGTCGAGCCAGTTGCGCGAAGGGGTCATGAACTGCAAGCCGGGTATTGGTGTCATGGGCAACAAGGTGAGAAAGCTGCCGTCGGAATGGGGGGCCAGGGCAAACTGACCTTCCTCGATATGTTCCTCAGGATGATAATACGCACAGCGCTGGTAATATTCCGGCGCCTTGAACATGCCCGCGAAATAATCATCCGGTAGTTCGAGTGCGCGGGCGTAGATAGGCAGCAAACTTAGGGCAAGTCGTTCCATCGACAGATGATAATCGAGCAACGTCGTCTTAAATTCAGGAAGGCTCTCCGGCCAATGATTGACGCCGCGATGACGCACATTCGTGACAACCTTTGGATCATCTGCCCCGCGATTACGCATAAAAAGCCACGCCGAGTTCGTATCCTTCTTCGTGTTCACCGCGATCTTATCGATGATTGCACGCGATTGGAGGATCGAGGACTTTGGCGGCAGATATCCCTGGTGATGGTAGCCGACGCGATGCTTGAGCTTCTCCTCCGTCGGGATATCAAAAAGCCGCGCCACCTGTCGAAATGACTCATCGATCAAGGACTGGGGAATGCCGTGGTTCACGATGGCGAAGAACCCAAGATTTTCCTGGATCATCTTCACGTCGGCACCCAACTGCTCCAGGGCGCCGGGAACGCCGGCCAGATACGGACCGATATCAAGGACGGGTAAGTTCGCGCCGATCCTGACCGCGTCAAGGGCGGCGCTCGATGGTTGAAGGCGCAGCGGTTGCACGGAGACGTGCGCGGACGAAGTCGTCATTTATGACTCCATATTTTTTTCTTGATCGCCAA
>CAIXXC010000086.1 GCA_903923205.1 uncultured Rhodospirillales bacterium
CCCGCTTTCTTCGATACCGGGAATTCTAGAACTTAAGTGCGTTCACCTGAACGACATGCGGAATCTGCCGCACCCGATCGAGCAGCGGTTCCGGCAAATCCTGATCGACCGAGATCAGGGCTATCGCATCTTCGTCCGGGCCGAGCCGGCCCAGCTGGAACGTGGCGATATTGACGCCGGCATCGCCAAGGGTGCAACCGAGATTGCCAATAAAGCCCGGCTTGTCCTTGTTGCGCACGAACAGAACATTGCCGCCGAGCTCCGCTTCCATTGCGATGCCCTCCAGCTCGACGATTCGCGGCTTGTTGCCGCCGAAGAGAGTCCCGGCGATCGAGGTCGTCTTGCCTTGAGCCTCGACAGTGAGACGGATCAAGGTCTGGTAATCCGACTCTGCCGCGAGTTTCGTCTCCGACACCCTGATGTCGCGCTCGCGGCAGATGACCGGCGCGTTGACCATGTTGATGGAGGCGAATTGTGGCGCAAGGACGCCGGTCAACAGGATCGCCGTGAGTGGTTTCGTATTCAGTGCCGCAGCCTGGCCCTCATAGCTGATCGTGATCGCCTTGAGGTCCCGCTTCAGCATCTGCCCGGCATAGGCGCCGAGTTGCGTGGCGAGTTGAATATAGGGCTTCAGCCGGGTCGCTTCTTCAGCGGAAAGCGACGGCATATTGAGGGCGTTGACGACCGCGCCGGTAAGCAGGAAATCGCTCAATTGCTCGGCGACCTGCAGGGCTACATTTTCCTGCGCTTCGACCGTTGCGGCGCCCAGATGCGGCGTCGCGATAACATTGTCGCGACCGAACAGCCGGCTCTCGCGTGCCGGTTCGGTCGAAAACACATCAAGCGCGGCGGCCGCGACATGCCCTGAATCCAGCGCGTCGGCTAGATCATCCTCCACCAGCAAGCCGCCACGGGCGCAGTTGATGATACGAACGCCCGGCCTTGTCTTTGCCAGCGTTGTCTTATTGAGGATATTCTTCGTCGCGTCGGTCAAGGGCGTGTGAAGCGTGATGAAGTCGGCACGCGCCAAAAGCTCGTCCAACTCAACCTTCTCGACGCCAAGTTCGACTGCCCGCTCGGCTGACAGGAAAGGATCGAAGGCGATGACCTTCATCCGCAAACCGAGGGCGCGGTCGGCGACGATCGAGCCGATATTGCCACAGCCGATGATGCCGAGGGTCTTCGCCGTCACCTCGACGCCAATGAAGCGGGACTTCTCCCACTTGCCGGCCTGGGTGGATCGATCCGCCGCCGGGATGTCGCGTGCCAGGGCCAGCATCAGCGAAATCGCGTGTTCAGCGGTCGTGATCGAATTACCGAACGGCGTGTTCATGACCACGATACCGCGTGCCGTCGCCGCCGGGATATCGACGTTATCGACGCCGATACCGGCGCGACCAATGATCTTGAGATTGTCTGCGGCGTCAATGATCGCCTTGGTCACCTTGGTGGCCGAGCGAATCGCAAGACCGTCATATTGACCAATGATGGCCTTCAACTCGTCCGGCTTTAGGCCAATCTTGACGTCGGTTTCGATGCCGCGCTGGCGGAAGATTTCGACCGCGCGCGGAGAGAGGTCGTCGGAAATAAGCACCTTCGGCATGGTGTTTCTGCCTTCGGAAATGAGAATGAGGAGGAGACGTGAGGTTGGGTCAGGCGGCCTACGCGCTGTGCGCGGTCAGGGCATCGCGATAGGCCCACTCGATCCAGGGGAACAGCGCTTCAAGATCGGAAGCCTCGATCGTGGCGCCGCACCAGATCCGCAGGCCCGGCGGTGCATCGCGATACGCGCCAAGATCGAGCCCGGCCTTCTCGCCTTCAATTTTTGATACGACCGCCTTGGCAAACGCGGCCTGATCATCGGCGGATAACCGGGTGACCACTGGATCCGAAAGGATGAGGCAAACCGACGTCGTTGATCGTGCGGCCGGCTCGGCGCAGAGGAAGTCGATCCATGGGGTTCGGGCGACCCACGCCTCCACGGCGGCGAAGTTGCGACGGGTCCGATCGAGCAGACCGGGGAGGCCGCCGATGCCCGCCGCCCATTTCAAACCATCGACCGCGTCTTCGACGGCCAACATCGAGGGCGTGTTGATCGTCTCGCCCTGGAAGATACCGTCGATCAGCTTGCCGCCCTTCGTCATGCGAAAGATTTTTGGCATCGGCCATGGCGGGGAATAACTCTCGAGCCGGGCAACCGCACGCGGGCTCAGGACAAGCATGCCATGCGCGGCCTCACCGCCAAGCACCTTCTGCCAGGACCAGGTAACCACGTCGAGCTTGGCCCAGGGCAGCTCCATCGCGAATGCCGCAGACGTCGCGTCACAGATGGTAAGCCCTTCGCGCGCGTCCGAAATCCAATCGGCGTTCGGTACCCTCACACCTGAGGTCGTCCCATTCCAGGTGAAGACGACGTCGTGACTTGGATCGACAGTGTTCAGATCGGGGAGCTTGCCGTAGGGCGCAATCAGCTTGCGCGCGTCAAGCTTAAGCTGCTTGGCGACATCGCTGACCCAGCCTTCGCCGAAGCTTTCCCAGGCGAGGAGATCAACTGGGCGGGGCCCGAGCAGGGACCATAACGCCATCTCGACGGCACCCGTATCCGAGGCCGGCACAATGCCAATCAGATAATCGTCGGGGATACCAAGGATCGCGCGGCTGCGGTCAAGGACCTCTTTAAGGCGCGACTTGCCGATCTTCGAGCGATGGGAACGGCCGAGCACGGCGGCGGAGAGAGCATCCAAGCTCCATCCGGGTCGCTTGGCGCAGGGGCCTGAAGAAAAATGGACGCAGTTTGGGCGGATTTCAGGCTTCATGAGCCTATTCCTCACAGAATAGATGCGCCCCGTTGGGGGGGCGTGTCCCGCTGCGGGGTGTAGTCGAGTGGAGCCAATCGGTCAACAGTGTTTGCTGTGGGGCGAGGATGTGTCGCAGGGGCGCGCTCCGCCCCTTGTTTCGGGGGCCAATGAGGGACCGATAGCGCTATGCTTGGCTTGGCAAAAGGGGGTTCTGCCGTGGCGGATGCGACCGCTTGATCGCATCCGCAGAAGCGGCCTCGCCTTGCCGGCTTTTGCTACCGCACCCCGATATAAAGCCCTGGAACCTGAACACTTAAGGACGGTCCGTAATAGACCGGTGGGGGGTAGGCGTATCCAGGGCCGTATTCGACTGGTGGGGCGTAGTATCCGCGATTCTCATGGCGCCAACCATTATGATGGCCGCGACCATGCCCGTGGCGATGATCATCATCAGCGCGCGCTACCGTGCTGATGATCACTACTGCGCCGAGGCCGAGGATCGCGAGCGCGCCTATGCTAAGCCATCGGTGCGCCACTCTGGACGTGTTCTGACTGCTAAAGATCATTACGATCTCCTTTGCTAGACCGGAAGGGGAATCGCGCGCTTAGGTGCGCGCGGCAATCAACCTTCGGTATGTGGACCCTTGCGGCCATAGGTTCTGAAGACCTGGTCGGCGAGCTTCTTTTGCGCATCCGGCATGGTTGCATAAAGCTTTTCGAACGACTGGCTCATGTTCTTGATGCCGTCGACATGGGCTTGTGCAAACTTTTGGTAGGCACCCAACTCGTCGATCGCCGTCACCGTTTCGGGCGCTATCGCCATATTGTCGGCCACGAGACGCTGCATGGCGGCGGCGTTGTCGCGCATGGTTTGCGCCACGACCAACCAATCGCTCTCTTCTGGTGGTGTTATCTTCAGCGCCTGATGCAGATTGGCAATCCGTTGGTCCAGATTCTCCGGATGACGATCGCGCTCATGCATCCCCATGGGCTTTTTGGTATGGTGCTGCACCATTTTTTCAGTGGGCGGCGCGCCCGTGGTGTCGGCACGGCTGACGCCGACGCTCAGGCCAGCCGTCAGGAGGCTAGCGCACACGATCATCGAGGGAAGGATGAGGGATCGCTGTTGCCGAATCGGCGCAATTCGCGCGTTGAGAACGGACATGGGGATCGCTTTCTTGCATTTTTCCGCGGCTGGCCGAAGTGGCGCCGGAGTCTGCGCAAGATGGGCTGGTGACGAAACCGAGTCAGCCCTCGGATTCTACCCACGCCGTAATAAGGCGAAGGCTACAAGAAAATAGGTGATGCTGGTCGAGACGATTGGGAAGACTGAGCCGTAGAACTGATCCATCGGCCAGTCCCAGAACGCCCAGGACACATACCATTGAGCGCCGGCCCATAACCATTCAGTCTGCGCTTGAGAGCGACCGATATAAAAGGAAGAGGCAGCAACAGCACCAATCAACGCTGCGCGACGAAGACACACGAACGGGCTCAAACAGATGATGACCACCGCCTGAATTGCGGCGGATAGCACGCAATGGGCCAGGTGATTTGGCGCCGATCCCGGCGTCGCATGGGCGAAAAATCCGTAGATACCTGCAATGATATCCATTTAGCCGACGCGGCCGTGTCCGTGGTTCAAGGGGCCATGTCCGGCGCCGAAACCGGGGGCGGTCTTTATCGCCTCCAGCACATAAGCCCGGGCCCGTTCCACCGCTGATCTCAAAAGCATGCCCTGGGCGAGCCCCGTGGCGATTGCCGAAGCCAGGGTGCAGCCGGTGCCGTGAGTATGGCGGGTCTCGATCCGCGCAGAATCGAGGCGAAACACCTCGTCTTGCGAGACCAGGATGTCGGTGACGACATGCCCCGCGCTGTGTCCGCCTTTGACCAAGATCGCCCGTGCTCCCGTTGCAAGAAGGTCCCTTGCGGCGATGATCATGGCGTCGATCCCGTTGATTTCGCGGCCCAGTAGGGCTTCCGCTTCGGGAAGATTTGGGGTCACCAGTGTGGCTCGCTTCATGAGGACGCGAAGACTGTCCAGGGCTGTTGCGTCAAGCAAGGGAGCGCCACCCTTGGCGATCATCACGGGATCTACGATCAGCGGTATCGCGTTCTTGATGCCGTCCATGACCGCGATCACGGCATCTATCACGTGCGCATCGTGAAGCATCCCGGTCTTGATGGCGTCGGCACCCAGATCATCGATTACGACCTGCATTTGTAGGGCGACAAATTCCGCGGGGACCGACATGACGCCACGGACCCCCAGCG
>CAIXXC010000087.1 GCA_903923205.1 uncultured Rhodospirillales bacterium
ACGGCTTCTTCTTTGGCCGCCCCGGTTTCCCTGGCGCCCGGCCCTCCGCCAACGCTTTCTTCGCGCGCCCCTTCCTCACGCGCTCGCTGTCCTTCGCCCTTCGCTTCGCCGCCTTCGCCGTCAATTCCTCAGCGGATGGCTGGACCCTGACCTCGTCCTCGCGGGTGAAATCCATGATCCCCGCGTCATCGAGCGCGATCAACTCGACTGTCCCGACCCCGCTGGCGGTCAGCTTCTCCGCCACCCGTTCGGCCTGAAGCCTGCTGTAGAGGTAAATGTCGTAGTCCCCGCCGAAATCCGGTTTCCGGATTGCGCCGCGCATCACGAATTGGAGGATATCCTCTTCCTCCCGCGCCCGCTGCACGTCAGCCCTGGTGAGGTCAAAGAGGTCGTAGAGCGGCTCGTCGCCTGGGAGGGCCTTACTGCTGTAGATGAAGGCGCAAACCGTTTTGTCGCGGTAGATGTTGAGCCCAGCCGCCCTGGGCGCGACAGGGCCACCAGGCACCCTGTGCTCCATGAGATGCTGAACCTCCTTGTTGCCTGACCAAAACGCCTGGTCGTCAGTCAGCCGGGTTTCGAGGTGATCGCATACGAGCTTGATGCACAGGCGCCCGTTCGACGATTCCCAGAACGTCGATGTACCTTCGTGCCCATGGGTGAAGTAGTGGACCCGGATCGTTGGCGTCGCCGTCCTGGCCATCGGCACCACACGCTGCGTCAGGGTCATCTGGTCGCCGAACCACTTCTTCGTCGCGAGGGCGCCAAGGCTGATCTCGTAGGACGCGCCCGCGATCTGGATCGAGGCGAAGTTTCTCAGCGACAGGGGTGTCCAGATTGAGAACCAGTCGAACGCACTTCCCGAGCCCCAGTCGGCCAGATTGACGAAAACGCCATGGGGCCGGGCGGCATGCTTCTGGAAGTCCGCGAGTTTGCCGGAAAGGGAGTCATGCTGCGCCTGTGCCCAATTCGGCAAAGCCCCCAGCGGTTGAAGCACCGACCAATTGCCATCCGGGGTCGGAATGAGCGCGAAGGTGTTCCGATACCACTCGCGGGAATTCCCGATGTTAATCCTGCCGGTGTGAAGGGAATTGGGGGCTTCGTCGATTCGGGCGTGCCAGCCGGTGAACCGCGAGAAATCGTCCGCCATGAGGGCATCGTGGGTGATCATGATGACCGCGTGGCTTTTGCCTGCCGCGAGAAGGGCCTCTCGCGCGTCATCAAGCTGGCGTTGGATTTTGCCCGGTTTCCCGTTGGCGGAATGGGCTGGGATCACGGTCAGACTCGGGGCATCCTCAGCGAAAGCCGCACGCTGCTCGTCGATGAGGGCCGTTGTGGGCATTGAGAATATGTAAAGGCCGGGTGTAGCGATAGCCTCTCGCCGCATAAGCAAGGTTTTCCCGCATCCCGGCGGGCCACTCAAAACGTCTATGTTAATCACTCTTCAGTCCTGACTTTGACGAAATATTCCGATCCATTTTGGGGCAGCGAAAACCCATACGAGGCGTGCTTATATAGAGAGATTGCGTATGGGTTTCTAGGGGGCGTTGTCGCGTTTTTATTGACGGAATCGCCTCTGCCTCAACTGGAAACTGTGTCTTTGAACGAAAACAAGGCCAATCGGTAGGGCGAGGTCCGAGCCGAGCTTGCGAGGCGATGGGCCGGAGCCCGTAGGCGATTGGCCTTGTTGAGATGAACATTATTTTCAAATTCTCTGCTGCGAGGCGACCTCGCCTCGCATCGGATTTCAAAATAATATTCGGCTCGATCACTCCTCATTGAATGAAACCGAAAGGCTCCAGCCCGTTCAATTGACGGCAACCGACCTGAGCCCTTCGTTCAATTCAAAACCGAACCAGCT
>CAIXXC010000088.1 GCA_903923205.1 uncultured Rhodospirillales bacterium
GTCTTCGACTCGATTTGACAACTGATAAAGTGCGTCGTTCGCAGCACTGGCTTTCGCCTCGCGTATAACTTGTGCTTTTGCGTCCGCGTAGCTTACGACATGGGCCGGGGCCACCGCGTTGATCCTGACGATGCTCCATCCAAACTGGGTCTTGATGGGAGCGGAAGACGTGCCAGGCGTCATCGAGAACGCAGGCCCTGCAAGGTCACTCGGCAGCATCTGCCGGGTAATGACCCCCAGTTTAAGGGTGTCAGGATCCTGATGGGCGACGGTCTTTGCTACCTCCTCGAAGGTCTTGCCTGATTTGAGGGCCGATTCCGCAAGCTTTGCGCTCGCCTCATCCGGCAGCAACATATGCGATACGTCGCGCGTCTCGGGTTTCGAGAACTCCTCTAGGTTCTGTTGATAGTAATCTTGAAGCTTGTCTTCGGAAACGGTCACCTGATTGATCACATCCGCCGTGGTCAAGGTCAGGATCGTCACTCGCCGATATTCGGGCGCGGTAAAGCTCGAGAGGTTCTGCTTGTAGAAATCCGCAAGCTGTTTCTCTGTCGGCTTTGCAATCGTCGACAGGCCGCTGCCATCAAGAAAGACGTAATCCACAGCACGTTTTTCTGCCCGCTTGCGATACAGCATCGCTGCCAGTGCATTCGGAGTACGCGCGTTCGCGGCGACGACCTGCAGCAGGCCCTGACGGGGCACCTGGTGATGAAGCATTGCCATGTATTGCGTTTCGTTCAGCTTGTGCTCGGCGAGCAATCCATCAAGGAGTTCACGATCGAACTGGCCGTCCTTGCCGTGAAAGGTCGGGTCCTGTTGAATTGTCTCGGCGATCTGCTCGTCACCCACCGTTAGCTGCAGGCGGTCGATCTCCTGATCAATCAGGGACTGGTCGATCAACTCATTGACGGCGCGATCAACGATCCCAAGCTGGCGCGCTTGGCTCCGATCGATATTGCCGCCAAAATAGGGCTTCATCGCATCGATACCGCGTGCAATCCCTGCCTGAATCTCCGGTGGCTTTATCTTGGTCGAGCCGACGGTGATAACGGCCGTATCATTCGGCAACTGACGTATGAAGTCGCCGACACCCCAAAGCCCGAAACAGGCGATGAGCAGGACGAAGAGGATCTTCACAATCAAAGAGCCTGCCTTGGAGCGGATAAATTGCAACATGGGGTGCCGTACCGTTATGGTGCTTCGATCTGTGTTTCCGCCGCGTCCAAGCACAGGGTGACGCTGCGGGCCGGACCATAAGGCGCGCCTGCGGACCTGTGCAACGGGGAAATGGCCCTGCGGTGCTGGCGGCGGCACGCGTTTTTGTATGACTTCAAGAGGTTTTAACGGGATGGCATCAGGACGACGGCCGCTGATCGCAGCAAACTGGAAGATGAACGGGCTCAAATCGGACGGGGTAGCCTTGGCGCAAGCCGTTGCCGCATGGGCAAAATCTGCGGGCGCGGCACTGAGAGGCGAAGTTCTGGTCTCGCCGCCGGCCACTTTGATTGATGCGGTATCGGCCGCTCTGACCGGATCGCCGGTTCAACTTGGCGGCCAGGACTGCCATGCCCAGCCCAGTGGCGCATTCACCGGGGACATTTCCGCAGCGATGCTTAAGGATCTCGGCGCCAGTCATGTTATCCTTGGCCATTCAGAGCGCCGTACGCTGCATGGTGAGACCGACGATCAGGTTAAGGCCAAGGTTGCCGCGGCGCGCAGCGTGGGCTTGGTGGCGATCGTCTGTGTTGGCGAGACCGAGGCGCAGCGAGATGCCGGCGATACGCTTGCGGTAATCGTCCGTCAGATTGACGGCTCGATCCCGTCCGAAGCAACCGCAACCGAGATCGTTGTTGCCTATGAGCCCGTCTGGGCTATTGGCACTGGACGGACGCCCACGCTCGCTGAAATTGTTGAAGTCCATAAGGCGATTCGGGCGCGACTTGCTGCTCGAATTCCAGGTGGCGATGCAGTCCGCATTCTCTACGGCGGCTCCGTCAAGCCCAGTAACGCGCCAGAGGTGCTTGCGCTGGCCGATGTCGACGGTGCGCTGGTTGGCGGTGCCAGCCTGAAAGCCGACGATTTCTTTGCAATCGTGAACGCCTTGCCGCAGGCCTGAACTCGGCGCGGGGAAGCCATGCGACGGCGAGGATCATTCCACTGGCAATCGCCGCAGGAAGCCGTTAGAAAATTTCCTGAACGGCTTCGCCACGGCGCGAGCCGCCCTTGGTGTTTTTTAGGCGCTGAAGCGACATGCAGACTATTGTTCTCGTCATCCACGTTATGATCGCAATCGCCCTGGTCTCGGTGGTGTTGATTCAGAAGAGTGAAGGCGGCGGGCTCGGGATGGGCGGCGGTGGCGGCATGTCCGGTCTGATGACCGGTCGTTCGACCGCCAATCTGCTGACCCGGGTTACCGGTGGGCTTTTCGCGGCATTCGTTTTGACCAGCATCACCCTGTCGGTGCTCGCAGCGCATCGCCATAGCGCGAACAGCATCGCCCTTGATCGTCTTGCCCAGCCCATCCAGACCACGGCGCCCACCCCGATAGCCCCGGCTACGCCCAAGGCGCCGTCAGTTCCGATCGCTCCTTAACAAATGGGCGGTCCGTGCGCCCATCTATCTGACATTTTTGTGTAGAGGGCTCTGTGCGCGCCCGCGCGCTTAGGGTAGGTTGATTTCCCATGACGCGCTTCATCTTCATCACCGGCGGCGTGGTGTCCTCACTTGGCAAGGGCCTGTCTTCGGCTGCTTTAGGGGCATTGCTTCAGGCGCGCGGATTCAAGGTCCGCCTCCGTAAGCTCGACCCCTATCTCAACGTCGATCCTGGGACGATGAGTCCGTATCAGCACGGCGAAGTCTTCGTCACCGATGATGGTGCGGAAACCGATCTCGATCTCGGCCATTACGAGCGATATACCGGGGTTTCCGCCCGCCGCAGTGACAGCGTAACCACCGGTCGGATCTACTCGACCGTGATCGGGCGAGAGCGCCGCGGCGAATATCTCGGCGCGACCGTGCAGGTGATTCCTCATGTCACCGACGCCATCAAGGAATTCATCAAGGCCGACATCGGCGATGAGGATTTTGTCCTGTGCGAGATCGGCGGTACGGTTGGTGACATCGAGAGCCTGCCATTCCTTGAGGCGATCCGCCAACTCGGCAACGAACTCGGCAAGGAAAACACCCTTTTCATCCACCTGACCCTGGTTCCCTACATCCCGGCTGCTGGTGAGTTGAAGACCAAACCAACCCAACATTCCGTCAAGGAATTACTCGGTCTTGGGATACAGCCCGATTTGCTGCTGTGCCGTTGTGACAGGGAAATTCCGGAAGGTGCCCGGCGCAAGATCGCTCAGTTCTGCAACATCCGCGAGGAGCGCGTTATTCCGGCGATCGACGTCGATACGATTTACGACGTGCCGCTGCAATATCACGAAAAAGGCTTTGACGTTCAGGTCTGCAATTATTTCGGTCTTGACGCCGGCGAACAGGATCTGAGCCGCTGGCGGCAGATCGTGTCGACCGTGCGCAAACCCGAGGGCAAGGTCTCGATCGCTGTCGTCGGTAAATATGTCAACCTGCTGGATTCCTACAAATCTCTAGCCGAAGCACTTGCTCATGGAGGGATCGCGAATTCGGTTGAAGTCGAGATGCGCTGGATCGATTCGGAAATCTTTGAACGTGAGGATGCGGTTCTCCACCTGGAAGACGTCAACGGTATTCTAGTGCCGGGTGGCTTCGGCGAACGAGGAACCGAGGGTAAGGTGCAGGCGGTCCGTTTCGCCAGGGAGCGGGGTATTCCGTTTTTCGGCATTTGCTTTGGCATGCAGATGGCAGTGATCGAGACGGCCCGCAATCTTGCGGGCCTCCCGAACGCAAGCTCGACCGAATTTGGCCCCTGCGATGAACCGGTGATCGGCTTGATGACGGAATGGCAGCGCGGCAATGCGCTCGAGGTCCGCAAGGAAGGCGGGGATCTTGGGGGTACGATGCGCCTTGGCGCTTACCCGGCGATTCTCGCGCAAGACAGCCGTGTCGCGGCAATTTATGGCGCGACGGAAATTTCGGAACGTCATCGCCATCGCTATGAGGTCAATATCGGTTATCGGGACGCACTGGAACAGGCGGGCCTTCGGGTTTCGGGCACCTCTCCTGACGGTGTCCTGCCGGAAATCGTTGAAATTCCGGAGCATCCGTGGTTCGTCGGCGTGCAGTTCCACCCCGAGCTGAAGTCGAAACCATTCGAGCCGCATCCGCTGTTCCGCTCCTTCGTCAA
>CAIXXC010000089.1 GCA_903923205.1 uncultured Rhodospirillales bacterium
AGGCCTTCGTCCTGCAGGGCGGCGACTGCGCGGAGAGCTTCTCTGACTTCAGCGCCAATAATATCCGGGACATGTTCCGGGTAATGCTGCAAATGGCGGTCGTGCTGATCTTCGGCTCGGCCGTGCCGGTGGTGAAGATCGGCCGCATCGCCGGCCAGTTTCCGAAGCCACGCTCATCGCCGACCGAGACGATCGATGGTGTCAGCCTGCCATCATATCGTGGCGATATCATCAACGACATCGAGTTCTCGCCGGCATCGCGGATTCCCGATCCGCAGCGGATGGTGCAGGCATACAGCCAATCGGCGGCAACGCTGAACCTGCTGCGGGCGTTTGCTCAGGGCGGCTATGCGGATTTGCATCAGGTCCATCTTTGGAACCAGGGATTCGTGGCGCGGAGCCCTCAGGGTGAACGCTACCAGGCTCTGGCAGATCGGTTGACCGAGACGCTCGATTTCATGGCTGCCTGTGGTTTCACCTCGCAGACTTCGCCGCAGATCCGCGAGACTGAGTTCTTCACCTCGCACGAAGCCCTGCTGTTGCAGTACGAGCAGGCCCTGACGCGCGTCGATTCAACGACGGGCGACTGGTACGATTGTTCGGCTCATATGGTCTGGATTGGCGATCGCACGCGTCAGGTCGATGGCGCCCATATCGAGTTCATGCGTGGTATCAAGAACCCGGTCGGCCTCAAGGCGGGTCCGAGTCTTGATCCCGTCGACCTGTTGCGTCTGATCGATATTCTCAATCCCGAAAATGAGCCGGGCCGGATATCCATTATCAGCCGGATGGGTGCCGACAAGATCGAGACGGCGCTGCCCAATCTCGTCCAGGCGGTGGCACGCGAAGGCCGCAAGGTGGTCTGGCTGTGCGATCCCATGCACGGCAATACCACGACGGCGTCAAGCGGGTTCAAGACCCGCTCCTTCGATCGCATTCTTCGCGAGGTTCGCGGCTTCTTCGATGTCCACGAGGCCGAGGGCAGCCAGGCCGGTGGGGTGCATTTCGAGATGACCGGCCAGGACGTCACCGAGTGCACGGGCGGAGCGCAGGCGATCACCGATAGTTCGCTCGCGGATCGCTACCAGACCCAATGTGACCCGCGTCTCAACGCAAGCCAGGCGCTGGAACTTGCATTCCTGATCGCGGAAGAGCTGAAGGCGCGCCGTCAGGCGATCGCCCAAAGCGCTGCCCGACCCGCCCTCGCATCGTAGCGGCGGAAGCCAGTATGCCTTTGTCCCGGCCTCCTGCGATGGGTGAACCCCGTCGTCAGACGGGGCCGGGCGAGGTCGAACGGTTCACCGATCATTATTTTCTGCGGACGAAGGAAATCGTCGGCCGTTATGGCGACATGACGGTTACCTACACCGTATTCATGCGTCGACCGGTCCTGTCCGCGCCGCGTTTCGCCCTCGACTTCCTCGCCCAGGCTGCGGCCGAGCGGAATGCCCAATTCGAGATCGAGGTACTTTGCCCGGAAGGCGATTTGGTTGGCGCTGGTGAGCCGATGCTCCGGATAACGGGTTCGCTGTTCCACCTCATCGATCTCGAGACATTGTATTTGCAGCGTTTGGGTGCCGCCTGCGTTGCCGCCTACAACGCCTGTGCAATGTGCCTGGAGATGCCCAAAGTGGCGTTTCTGGCGATGGATGCCCGGCATTGTGCCGGGGCGGAGATGGCAGAAATGATGGCCTATGCCGCCAGCGTCGGTTCAGCATCGGCCCAACGTCAGGCGAGTGTTGTCGGCTTTATCGGCAATGCGACGGGCGACACCGCGCATTTCTTTGGCCGCGATACCGGCCTCGGGACAATGCCCCATGCCTTGATTGGCTACGCCGGCTCAACCTTGCGTGCTGCCGAAATGTACCGCGAAACCTATCCCAATGAACCGATGACGGTTCTGGTCGATTACTTCGGGTTCGAGATCACGGACGCACTCGCCGTCTGTCGCCGGTTTCCGGAGTTCGCGGCAAGTGGCGGACTGTCGTTCCGCTTGGATACCCATGGCGGGCGGTATTGTGAAGGGCTGGACCCGACGCGCTCTTACGCCCTACTTGAACGTCATGCCCCCCACGCCACGCGCGGCTATCGCACCGAGGAGGAATTGCGCCACCTGATCGGCACCGGCGTTTCGGCTGCCGCGATCTGGCGGCTTAGAGAGGCACTTGACGAAGCCGGCTTTGCCGCGGTGCGGATCGTCGCTTCCAGCGGATTTTCGCCTGCCAAGTGTCGGACTCTGGCCATGGCGGGTGTCCCTGTCGATGTGGTCGGGACAGGCTCCTTCCTCCCCGAACATTGGGGCGAGACCTACGCCACCGCAGATATCATCGCGTATGACGGCCAGGCACGTGTGAAGCTTGGCCGCGAATTTCTTCTGCGCCGATCTAGCGACGAGCAAAGGCCGTGACAGCAGAACTGCTCGATTTCGCCGCCCTCCATGAGCTTGAAGCTCAAATTGGCCGTTTCCGGCTGGAGCGGGTTGTGGGCATCCAACTGATCCACGGTAGGGCGCTGATCGAAAAGCTTGCCGCGCTTGAGGCCGATTCAGAGCCACAGGCTGTTCGTCTGATTGCGCATCAGATCGCCGGTTCATGCGGTTCCGTTGGCATGATTGCCCTCAGCGAGGCCGCAACAAGCCTTGAGATTTCGATTTTGTCGGGAACCGCGGTCAAGCTCGGCCCAATTGTCGAGTCTTTAAGACAGCTTGGTGCGGAGTCTCACGATGCACTTGAAGCCGCGTTTCCAAAGTCGGGCTGAACGCGCTGCGACTGGGAGCGCACAGGACCGCAGTACGCCCGCCTCGGTCGATCAGACGAGATAAACGATGACACTGATCGCAAGGGCGAGGCCGGCAATCGCACCAATGAGGCGGCGGCTGCCCTGTTCCAGCGTATCGCCCAGATAAAGGCTGAGCAGCGCGTCGCTTTGCTTCGGATCCATGCTTGCAATCCCATGATTTGACGGTCGAGTAAGGGGCGCATTTGAGGGAGGTTTGGCCATCGGGTCAAGCAACTGTGCACCCTGTTGCCCAAATTTCCCGGACAGACATAGTCACATTGTCGCGTGTTTTTAGAATCGCTCTAAATAGTCTTGACGCTCGACGGCGCACTGGAAGATAACGGGGGCTCGCTGCGGCGCGTCGCTGCGGTGACACGAATTGAAGGGAACAAGTCATGAGCACTCTCGGCGGTTCTAAGACAGAAGAAAACCTCAAGGCGGCGTTTGCCGGCGAAAGCCAAGCCAACCGTCGTTATCTCTATTTCGCTCAGAAGGCGGATGTCGAAGGCTTCAATGATGTTGCCAGCGTTTTCCGCTCGACGGCTGAAGGCGAGACCGGCCATGCCCACGGTCACCTCGAATTCCTCGAGGCCACTGGCGATCCGGCCACCGGTCTGCCGATCGGCGCGACCGATCTGAACCTGAAGGCGGCGATTGCCGGCGAAACCCACGAATACACCGACATGTATCCGGGTTTCGCGCGCACGGCGCGCGACGAAGGCTTCGACGAGATCGCCGATTGGTTCGAGACGCTCGCGAAGGCTGAGCGCTCGCATGCCGGCCGCTTCCAGAAGGC